>JANLOX010000010.1:0-44613 GCA_031366795.1 Candidatus Eiseniibacteriota bacterium
TCACATTGATCGACGAAGTAGGCGCCGGCATGCGCGACGCATCGATCTGCGGCCTTGGCCAGACCGCCTACACCGCAATCGAGTCGGCGATCAAGCGGCTGCGGCTGTTCGGCGATCCTCCAGCACTCGCGCCGGCCGTCAGCGCCGCGAGCACGGCGAGCGCGACGCCCGCGACGCCTGCGTCACCGCGCGGCATGGTCGAAGTCGAGATCGATGGCCGCAAGACGCTCGTCCGCGAGGGCACTACGATCCTGGGTGCCGCGCGTAACGCCGGCATCGCAGTCCCCACGCTGTGCTACCTCGAAACGCTCACGCCCGCGAATGCGTGCAGGTTGTGCGTGGTTGAGGTGCAAGGCGCGCGCGTGCTGGCGCCGAGTTGCTCGCGCGCCGTCGAGCCCGGCATGGTGGTGCACACGCAATCCGAGCGCGTGCGCCGCTCGCGCCGCATGGTGCTCGAGATGCTCGCGTCGTCAGTCGACCTGTCGACCGCGCCCGAGCTGCAGGCGCAGCTCGTCGAATATGGCTGCGACCCCGCGCGCTACGGCGTTGGCGCGCCCTCGCACGATCGCGATCACTCCGTCGCGGGACACCACTCGCACGTCGACCTGGCGCACGCTGCGACCGTCGCGCAGCCGGTGAAGCTCGACAACGACCTCTATATTCGCGACTACGGAAAGTGCGTGCTTTGCTACAAGTGCGTCGAGGCGTGCGGCGAGGACCACCAGAACACCTTCGCCATCGCGGTCGCCGGACGCGGTTTCGATGCGCGCATCTCCACCGAGCTCAACGTGCCGCTGTCCGATTCGGCGTGCGTGTACTGCGGCAACTGCATCGCGGTGTGCCCCACCGGCGCGCTCGCCGCCAAAACGGAATTCGACCTGCGCATCCTGGGCCAGTGGGACGAATCGAAGCAGACCACGACCGACACGATCTGCCCCTACTGTGGCGTCGGCTGCACCCTGCGGCTGCACACGCAGGACGGCCGGATCGTGAAGGCGACTTCGCCGCTCGACAACGCCATCACGCTCGGCAACCTGTGCATCAAGGGGCGGTTCGGCTGGCGGTTCGTGCAGCCAGAAGAGCAGGTGCCGTTGGACGAGACGTCGAAGACGTAGCATCGGGCCGCCGCCGCCACCGCGCCACCGTTCAGCGACCGCAACGCTCAGCGCACCGCCATCGCCGCCCGCACCGCCTCCGCCAACCCACCCGAGTCGACGTCGCCCACCACGCGCCGCGCCGCCTGCTTCACGCGCTCAGGCGCATTGCCCATCGCGATCCCCAGCCCCGCCGCCTCGATCGCGTCGAGATCGTTTTCGCCATCGCCGATCATGGCGATCTCGGCCATCTCGAAGCCGTAGTGCTTAGCGAGCCAGCACATGGCGCTCACCTTCGAAGTCCCGGCGCGCGTGATATTCGAGAACACGGTTCCCGGCGACCACGGCGCTGTCGCGGGATTCGCGTCCAGCCCGCCGATCGCCAGCGTCAACTCGCGGAAGTGCGGCCAACGGCTCTCATGCACCACCCACTGGGCCCGCGCGATCAGCGCATCGATCTGCATCAGGTCGCGCACCTCGGGCTCCATCTCGAGATGGTGCGCGTGGACCCGCGTCAGTTCCGTGTTGCGCTCGAGGAAGAACCCGCGCTCGGTGTAGAACTCGATCGGCTCGGCCTCGCGCCGCGAGATGACGACCAACTCACGCACCGCACCCGCCGGCAGCGTGCTCACGTAGGCAGCGGCCGTGCCCGGAAGCGAGATCACCGCCCCGCTCTGGAATACATGCAGGCCCTCGGGCGCCACCCGCCGCGCATACTCCAACGCGCTGCCGCAACCGATGCGCCCCGTGCACAGCGCCACGCGCGCCCCGGCTGCCCGTGCTGCCTCGAGCGCAGGCCACGTCGAGGCGGCCACTCCCTCCTTGCCCACCAGCGTGCCATCGATATCGATCAGGATGAGCCGGATCACCGATGGATCCCGCAGTACTTTGTCGTCGGCGCCATAGTGCAGATCGAACGGTGAACGCGCGCCAGCGGAAGTGGCGCGCTCAACTGGACGGCGCCTCGGGCAACTCAAGGAGGCGCGCATCTTCCAGATCGACAGGGCGCCCTGAGGCACGCTTCAGGGTGATGAGGTCGCCCTTCGAGACCACAAAGAACTCCTGGCCCATGTAGCTCATCGTTTGCCGGCCGCTCCAGGCCTGCTCGAACGTCAATCCGGGCGCGACTGTCAGGATGTCCACGCGAACGCGGTCCTTGAGCACCGTGATCTCGTTTGCCAGAACACTTTCGACGGTGGTCAACGAGGCGGTGCCCAAACCGGCCTGCAGCAAAGCGGCGAGTAATCGCTCTGTGTTTTCTGGGAGCGGATCGATCAGCACATCGAGGTCAAATGTAGCCCTCGGCACGCCGTGAAGCACGGCGGCGATGCCACCGATCACGACGTAGCGGACCTCACGGTCTTGAAATGATTTGAATACGTCCGCGAGCCGGTCGAGCATCCCTGATGTCCGCGAGGCGAGGATTCACCGAAAGGGCAAGATTCGTGTACGCGCAAAGCATTTCCATGCGCTCGGACAGCGGAAGGGAGCGGAACCATCTCACTTTGGCTTCCGGACTCTCGTCGCTTCGATCATTCGATACGCTGAACATGGCTTGAGAGTACCAGCCGCCAGCGCCCACCAGCAATTATTCCACCGTCTCAGCTTGTAGGGGGCCTCCGCCGCTTTGCACGCCTCGCGCAAATGCGCGAAACTGCATCGCTTCTCTTAAGCAACACCATCGTGCACGCAGGGGACGAACGGGAGATCTGCCATGTCATTCCGCGATCGCAAAATGAGTAGCGGAACGGGTGCCGCCGGAGCTCCGGCCATGCGAGTGCCGCCCGGTTCGAAGGGCACCGGCACCGCCCCGGGAGCGCATCGCGGCCAGGGTATGGGCGAGGGGTTTGGCAAGACTGACCGTGCCGACAACTGGTGGTTCCTGCCGGTGATCCAGGCGCTGGGCCTGCTCGTGCTGATCGGCTACGCCAACTACGCCGCAATCCTCGGTGCCGCGCACTACCACTACATTGCCGATGGGCGCGACTACTTGTCGCCGTTCTACTCGCCCTACATGAAGCCGTCCTGGCTACCCAACTGGGTGTCGCCCGCTCTGCTGGTGCTGGTGTTCCCGCTAGGCTTCCGCACCACCTGTTACTACTACCGCAAGGCCTACTACCGCTCGTTCTTCAATGACCCCATCGGTTGCGCGGTCGGGGAACGCAGCGCGAATTATTCGGGTGAGACGAAGTTCCCGTTTATCCTGCAGAACATTCACCGCTACTTCCTGTACGCAGCACTCGTATTCCTCGTGATCCTGTGGATCGACGTCATCAAGGCGTTCATCTTCGACGGGCGCTTCGGCGTCGGGATCGGTTCCTGCATGATCCTGTTCAGCACGGCGTCACTCACCTGCTACACGTTCTCTTGCCATTCGCTGCGCCACATGGTGGGCGGCAAGCTCGACTGCTTCTCATGCGCGGTGGCGGGCCGGCAGCGGCACCAGACGTGGTCGCTGGTGAGCAGGCTCAACGAACACCACATGGGATTCGCGTGGATCAGCCTGTTCTTCGTCTGCGCCGCTGACCTGTACGTGCGGCTGTGCTCGATGGGTGTCATCCACGACCTGCGGCTGCTCTAGGGGACCATGGCCATGCAAACCATCGAGACTCACGAACACGATGTCATCGTGATCGGCGCAGGCGGCGCGGGACTGCGCGCGGCCATCGAAGCGGCCTCCGAAGGCCTGTCGGTGGGGCTGATCTGCAAGTCGCTGCTCGGCAAGGCGCACACGGTGATGGCCGAGGGTGGGATGGCCGCGGCACTGGGCCACGTCGATCCGCAGGACAGCTGGGAAGTCCACTTCCGCGACACCATGAAGGGTGGCTCGTTCCTCAATCACTGGCGCATGGCTCAACTCCACGCCCAGGAAGCGCCAGATCGCGCGCGTGAACTCGAGCACTGGGGAGCGCTGTTCGACCGCACGCGCGACGGTCGCATTCTGCAGCGCGCTTTCGGCGGCCACACCTACAAGCGGCTCGCGCACGTAGGCGACCGGACCGGTCTCGAGATGATCCGCACGCTGCAGGATCGCGCGGTGCAATTTCCTAATCTCCAGGTCTACATGGAGTGCGCGATCACCAAGCTGTTCGTCGAAGGCGGCCGCATCGGCGGCGCCTTCGGCTACTGGCGCGCCGACGGGCGCTTCGTGAACTTCCGCTGCAAGGCCGCGGTACTCGCGACGGGCGGCATCGGCAAGGCGTACCGCGTCACTTCGAACTCGTGGGAATACACCGCCGACGGCCAGGCGCTGGCACTCGACACGGGCGCCGAGTTGATCGACATGGAGTTCGTCCAGTTCCACCCGACCGGCATGGTGTGGCCTCCCGGCGTGATGGGGCTGCTCGTCACCGAAGGCGTGCGCGGTGAGGGCGGCATCCTTCGCAACAGCAAGGGCGAACGCTTCATGTGGAAGTACCTGCCCGAGGCGCGGCGCAACGAATACGCGGCCGATGAAGACGAAGCGCGCCGCTGGCTCGACGCGGCGGTCGATGGCAAGCAATCGCAAGACCGCCGGCCGCCCGAGCTGTCCACGCGCGACAACGTGGCGCGCGCCATCTACACCGAAGTGCGAGAAGGCCGCGGCTCACCGCATGGCGGCGTGTTCCTCGACATCAGCTACCTGCCGGGCGAGCGCGTGAAGAAAAAGCTGCCCTCGATGTACCACCAGTTCTCGGAGCTGGCCGACGTCGACATCACCAAGAGCCCGATGGAAGTCGGCCCCACGATGCACTACATGATGGGCGGCATTCGCGTCGATCCCGACACCGCGGCCTGTACAGTGCCCGGCCTGTTCGCCGCGGGCGAAGTCGCTGCGGGTCTGCATGGCGCCAACCGGCTTGGCGGCAACTCGCTATCCGACCTGCTCGTGTTCGGCCGCCGCGCAGGACAGGGCGCGGTCCAGTTCGCGCGCCAGAACGCGCAGTTGCCGAACGTCTCCGACGCGACCATCGACGCCGAAGCCAAAGCCATGGTGGCCCCGCTCGAGCGCACCACGGGCGATAACCCCTACGACATCCAGAAGTCGCTGCAGCAGGTGATGGACGTGAACGTCGGCATCTACCGCCAGCAGGCCGATCTCGAACATGCGCTCGAAGAGCTTAAAGGCATCCGCCAGCGCGCCAGGACGGCGCGCGCGCAGGGCGATCGCGTCTACAACCCGGGTTGGCACCTGGCGCGCGACCTCGGCAACATGATTTCGATCGCCGAGGGACTGACGCGCTCGGCGCTGCTGCGCAAGGAAAGCCGCGGCGCGCATTCGCGGCTCGACTTCCCCAAGATGGATGACGCCGGCTTCGGCAACGTGAACCACTGCACCACGCTCAAGAACGGCGAGATCGACGTGCAGCCCACGCCTTTGCCAGTGATGCCCCAGGAACTCAAGGCGTTGTTCGAGCCCGCGAAGGAGACGGTGAAATGAACTCCGAAACCGGCGACGCGAACCGCGAACTGACCGTCAAGGTGTACCGCGGCGACGCCAAGCAGAACCGCCTCGAGGAGTACCAGGTCCCCGTGACCACCGGCATGGTCGTCCTGGACGCCATCCACTGGATCCAGGCCAACAAGGCGCCCGACCTCGCCGTGCGCTGGAACTGCAAGGCCGCCAAGTGCGGATCGTGCAGCGCCGAGGTCAACGGCATGCCCGCGCTGATGTGCAAGTCGCGGCTCGATGCGATGCCCGTCGACCAACCCGTCACCGTGCGCCCCTTGAAGACCTTCCCCGTCATCCGTGACCTCGTCACCGACGTGTCGTGGAACTACGAGGTCAACAAGCGCATCAAGCCGTTCAAGCCGCGCGAAGGCGCCGAGTGGAAGTGGCAGCAGGAAGACATCGACCGGCCGCAGGAATTCCGCAAGTGCATCGAGTGCTTCCTGTGCCAGGACGTCTGCCACGTGCTGCGCAGCCACGAACTCAAGCACCAGTTCGCGGGCCCGCGCTTCCTCGTGCGCATCGCCGGCCTCGAGATGCACCCCATCGACGGCGAAGACCGCATGGCGATGGTGAAGGACGAGTCAGGTATCGGCCTGTGCAACATCACCAAATGCTGCACCGAGGTCTGCCCCGAACACATCCACATCACCGACAACGCCATCATTCCGCTGAAGGAACGCGTGGTCGACCGGTTCTACGATCCGGTCGCGATGGTGTGGCGGGCGATCACCGGCGGGAAGTAGGCGGGAGGTAGAGGGGGCAGAACCGACCTCCTAGCGTTGAGAGCCCTCACCGTTCCAAGAGGCCTGTTCGTGGAGCAGATCTACCTGCGCTTCGTGATCCTCGCCAACGATCCCGATTCCGCACGGAAGACCGGGCTGCTCATCGCGGCAGCGGAATTACTTGATCGCAGTGAACTTCCTGCGGAAGAACAGCAAGTCCTCAGGGAAGCGCTCGCCTGGTTCAACAAACATCTCCCCGTCCCTTCGCAACTCGAGTATGAGGAACATCGACGGGCCATCTCCTGGTTTCGCTCATCCGCTCACGAGCCCATCGCACGGATGTGGGATGTGGCCCGCGCACTGAACAACCACGGCATCCTCGTCGAGGTGCTCAAGACGGTGGATCCGGGCGTCGAGATCTACTCGGACCACTGGCAAGTGGTCGCCAAACCTCGCCGCGGGACGAATCTGCCCTGGTAGCCCGCTGGGTTGCTCGCACAACCCGCACATGAGCGAGCGCTACACCGTCTTCCGCTCGCCGATCCCGAAGCCGGAGTCGAGCGAATCGATCAGCGTGTCTAGCTGCAGGGGGGCGCGAAAAAAATCCCCCAGATCGTGACCTGAGGGGGACCAGTGAACCCGAAGGGCCCTACTGGTGGGGATTCGCGGATCTTATTCAGGTCCACCGCGCGGGTCAAGACCTACCACCAAACGCACCATCCTTCCGCTCAAGGAACGCGTGGTCGACCGCTTCAACGACCCAGTCGCGCGGTTAACGCGATTGCCTACTCCCTTGTCGATCTGCACGCGAAGATCAAAGGCCAGAGTCATTTCTTGCTGTCGGTTCTGGACAAGCCAAGACTCTTCGTCGTAGGAAACGAGCATGAATTGGAAAGCACTCTTGAGCGAGCGTCGAGCGGAGCGGCACCGGAGCAGTGCGGCAGAACTGGACGCGCTCCGCGCCGTCGCGCGAAGAAACTTCGCTGATGCTGCGGTTACGAAGATCTCGCCCGACACTGCGTGGCATAGGGCGTGCAGACACCTACAGCGCCCCAGCAAGACCGAGCGGCAGACGGCAAGCGCCGTCGCATCCATGAACCTAAAAAGCGAGTGGTCACCCGAAGCCGCGAGCATCACCAGCAGGGCGGAAGCTCCGGGTGTTTCCATCGCTCAAGTCCAAGCGGCTACTTGGCGTTCTCATGAGGACGCCCCTGCTGTATCGGGAGCTCCGCCGGTCGGGATCTCACCGCACTTTGCGATCGCTCGCGGGCTATCCGGATTTGGTATTCTCGTTTCACGACGGCGCGACAATTGCCCCGGGGGCCGTCAAAAAAATCCTGACAAAGGACGTCGGGCTGTCCCAAGCGGAAGCCCTTTCCCTCTTGTAAGGAGATTCGTGGATGCGGATGGTTGCGGTTCAATTCCATTTCGAGCCAGAGGGCTGGTGGGCGGACTCTCTGGACCTGCCGGGGTGGACCTGCGCCGGCTCGACGCTCGCCGAAGTGCGTGCCTTGGCGAGCGAGGGGGCTCGCGAGTTTGCGGGCGCGTCCGCTGTGGTTCATGAGTTCCTGCCGCAGCAGCGGCCCACAACTGGGACGGACGCTGTGGCGATCACCTGGCTGAAATTCCCGACGAGGATCGCCGCCTGATGAGAGTTGAAGCGTTCTTGTGTGATGCCGCGACGGTTCGCGAAGGGCTCCTGAATATTCTCGGAGCCGGAGTCACGAGAATCTGGCGCGAGAGCTTCCCCTCCATCATGAACGTCGACCTGGCCATCATGATCACGCTGATGCCTGTCGAGGCGAAGGGGCCACATCGCCTGCGCGTCGTGATCCAGAACGAGGATGGGGGATCTCTCGCCGAATTGGATGGCGAGTTCGGTGTTGGCGCGTTGCCCGTCCACGCACTCAAGCCCGGCGAACCGCTCGCAACGCCGATGGTCTTGAACCTGCGGCAGATTCCGATCCTGAAGGAAGGGGTCTACAGCGTAGAGCTGCTGATCGATTCGCAGCTCGCCAAGTCGTTGCCCTTCGTGGCCGCGCTACCGATGAATCAAGCGACTCCGGCTTAGCTGCACGCGGACCTGCCGATTGCCAGCGGGAGCCATCACGCCCGCCCCCACGCTACGCCGCCTTGCGCTCCTCGATCCTGAAACCCGAGTCGAGCGAATCGATCAGCGCGTCGAGGCATTCCGGCAGCAGCCCGGTGCCACGGTCCTTCTCCATCAGCTTGAGCGCGATCTCGTCCGTGAGCGCGGGACGGTACGGACGCGCGGTCGTCAGCGCGTCGTAGATGTCGGCGGTGGCGATGACCTGTGAGGCAAGCGGAATGCTCTCGCCACTCAAGCCATGGAAGTAACCGCGGCCATCGAGGCGCTCGTGATGCAGCGCCGCCACAATCGCCAGGCGCTCGAATCCCCGAATGTGCTCAAGGATGCGCTGCGTGTAGTAGGGGTGCAGCCGCACGATGTCCCACTCCTCGGCGTCCAGAGGGCCGGGCTTATCGAGGATCGAGTTCGGCACCGACAGCTTGCCGATGTCGTGCAGCAACGCGGCGCGGTTCAGCTCGTTGCGCTCTTCGGGGCTGAATCCTAAGCGGTCGCCGATCGCCAGCGCGTACTCGCACACGCGCGATGAGTGCTGCGCGGTGTAGGGCGACTTGGCGTCGACGACATCGGCGAAACCCGCGGCGATGCAGTCGAGCGTTCCGGGCCCTGCGAGCAGTGCCGCGTCGCCGGGTTCGTTCTCACGCACCTCACGGCGCAGGGAGGCTTCGTCGAGCGCGCACCAGCGCGTGAGATCGGTCTCGATGTGCACGGCGGCATCCACGAGCTGCGGGTCCAACCGGCGCCCGCGATGCTGGCGCGCGGCGGCGCCGGCTTGATGCGGGCCGTTCACGGTGGCGTGCACTTCAATGAATTGCGCGACGGCGATCACGCGCGACAGCAGCGGGATCCCGGAGCCTTCGAGGCCCTGTGGTCTTCCGGTGCCGTCCCAGCGTTCGTCCACGGCGCCCACGGCGCGCGCGACACCGTCCTTGAATCCGAGGCGGCGCACGATCTCCTCGCCGCGGCGCGAGCGCGCTTCGACGAGTGCCCCGGCGAGCTTGGAGCCGTCGCGCACAAGATGAATTGCGCGGCGCAGGCGATCGGGCCAGGCCTGGTCGGGCGCGGAATAGGCGAAGTGGAAACGCACGGCCTTGAGCCAGCCGCTCCAGTCCTGCCGTAGCAGGCGGCGCTGCGCGATGCGGTCGTCGCCGCCGAACAGTTCGAACACTCGCGCGGACGTACTCGAGCAGCCGACGTCCTTGAGCATCAGCGCGTAGTAGAGGTCGCGACGGTCCTGCAGCGACAGCCCCAGCTTGTCAGCGAGGTCCATGCCGATGAGCGTGGTGCGCAGCGAATGGCCCGCGGGCTGGCCGTCGGCGAGATCGAGCGCGAACGACAGCGCGGCGAGCACGTCGGAGACGCGGATACCTTCGGTGGGGGTGTCTGGCAGGATGAAGAGTCGCACCCGGGGAATATCGGCGCGGCTCGAGCGCAATTGAAGCATTGAAGGCTGGGTTATCGCAAAACGCGCAATTTGCAGCGCGGCAAGCGGCTGGCGGGTTGCGGTGCGCCCACCGGGGGGCTCGTATCGGGGCAATTGACCCCGAAAGTCCACGCGCCTGCGCGTCCCGCGGGACGCTGCCCCCTATGCCCGCCCCCTATGCCGTCCTAGCGACGCGGTAGCCCAACCCAGTACACTTTCACGAGCGTTCAACCCCCTTGCTGAACACGTCGAGGCCGGGGCCTTATGCCCGGCGGCTCCCAAGGACTTCCGATGACTGCGTCGCGACCCGCGAATAACCTGTTTCACGCCCCTGTCCCGCGACGCGGAATGTTCGTCGCCCTCGCGATGTTTGCATTCGCATCGCTCACGACGACGCCGGCTCACGCGCTGCGTGTCGCGACCTACAACGTGCTCAAATACCCGGACGTGGCCATACCCGCGCGCCAGCCGTACCTGCGCACGGTCATGGCGGCGCTCGATCCGGACGTGATCTTCTGCCAGGAGCTGAACACCAACGCCGGCAAGGATTCGTTCCTCGTCAACGTGCTGGGCGTGAACCAGCCCGGGCAATGGGCGGGACAGTGGATCGACGTCAATAGCGGCGAGGGCATGGGCGTATTCTGGAAGACCGCCAAGGCGACCATCTTCAACATCGGCGCCATCACCGACCCCAACGGCCCGCGCAAGGTCATGCTGTGCGGCATTCGCATTCCGGGCTATCCCAACGCCACGTTCTTTCGCGCCTACTCGATGCACTTGAAGGCCGGCGACGGCGGTCTGACCCCACAGGATTCCATCACGCGGCGGCTCGAGTGCACCGACCTGCGCGGCCAACTCAACAACCTCGCCGCGAATTCGCCGTTCATCCTCGTCGGCGACTCGAATTTCTACGGCGCCTACGAGGGTGGTTACAACCGCCTCACCGAGAGCCAGGCCGACAACGACGGCCGCCTCGTGGATCCCCTCGGCATGACCGGCACGTGGCATCTCAACTCCTCGTATCGCCAGTTCGACACTCAGTGTCCCTGCAGCGGCGGGTGCTTCGATCCCGCGTTCTCGGGCGGCGGCATGGATGATCGTTTCGACATCGAACTCGCCTCTCCCGCGATGCTGGACGGCGCCGGCTTCGACGTCGTGCCGGGCAGCACGGTGGCGTTCGGCAATGACGGGCTGCACTTCGACACGGATATCAATGGCGACGGCTTCAACAACGCCGTTGGCTACACGGTGGCGACGGCCATTCGCAACAGCTCGGACCACATCCCGGTCTACTTCGACATCCAGGTACCGGCGAAGGTGCTGGCCGGATCGAGCGTCGATTTCGGGCGCGTGATCGCCGGTGGCGTCGCCACGCAGAACCTCGCCGTCGCTGATGCCGCGCTACCGCCGGCCGACGAGCTCAACTACTCGCTCACGCCGCCGGCGGGATTCACGGCGCCGGCGGGCAGCTTCACGGCCAACGCGTCTGCCGCCGCCAATCTCCACGCTCTTGGGCTGGACACTTCGACGCCAGGATTCAAGAGCGGCGCGCTGACGGTGACCTCCAACGCCGCCGACACGGCGAGCAAGTCTGTGCTGCTGAGCGGGAAAGTGCTGCGCCACGCAGCCGCCTCGCTCGACTCGGTAGCAGACGTCACTACGAGCGCGATCGACTTCGGCGGCAACGCCATCCTGCACTTCGATGATATGGGCGTGCGCGCTCACAATCGCGGCTTCGATGCGCTGCAGGCCCAACTCGCGCTCAACACCGCCACCATCACCGGCGGCAATGGCCGCTTCTCGATCGTCGGCGGCTTCTCGCCGCTGCAGATCGCGGGCACGGGTACCCAGCTCACACTGCACTTCGACAGCTACGGTGCCACGCTCGATTCGACCTACGACGCGGTGCTGACGATTGCCGGCGCCGACGAGCCGCTGCCCGGCGCCACGGCGGCCGCGAGCCTCACGGTCAACCTGTCGGCCACGCCGGTTTCGGGCGTCCTCGGCATCGGGCCGCCCGCCCGAATGGCGCTCCGCTTCGAGCCCGCGCGCCCGAACCCGCTGTCGCACGGGACCACGTTCGCGTTCGAGTTGCCGCGCGCGCAGGCGGCCTCGCTGGAGATTTACGACTTGAGCGGACGCCGTGTCGCCGCGCTGGCCTCGGGCGAACAGCACGCCGGCCGGCACGAACTGTCGTGGCGCGCCGTGGATTCCCAGGGCGCCCGCGTCCCAGGCGGCCTGTACTTCGCGCGCTTCGCGACGCCGGGACTGAGCAGCTTCGAACGCGTTGTCGTCCTCCCGTAGACAAGCCTGACGAGCGCAGCGGGCGGTCCTCCCAGCGCCCGTCAGTTCTTGCCACTTCCGAACACACGGCCGGCGGCATTCGCCCTAGTCTCTTTCACATGCGAACTTTGTTGCGCCTTTCCATCTTTTTGGCCGCCGTCGCGATTGCCGGATGTGGCGGCAGCTCCGCGCCCGGGCCAGCATCGTCGGGCAGCACCACGGGTGCGGCCGAAACTCCCGCCGCATCCTCAGCCGCATCCGATTCAGCTGGCGCGCTCATGCCGATCAACGCCTCCGCGATTCTCGCGCGCGTCGCGGATGGCCGCGCGAAGGTGACGATCGTCAATGTGTGGGCGACGTGGTGCCTGCCGTGCCGCGAAGAATTTCCCGAACTGCTCGAAGCCGCGCGCGCACACCGGGCTGAGGGCGTGCGGCTGATGCTGGTCTCGACGGACTTCGACGAGCAAGTGCCGCAGGTTCACAGCTTCCTCGGCTCGCATGGCGTGCGCGACACGACGTACATCAAACGCGACGGCGACCAAGCGTTTATCGATACCCTCAACCCCAAATGGACGGGGACGATTCCCGTCACTTTGGTTTACGACGCTACCGGAAAGCGGGTAGCGTTCTGGGAAGGCCGTGCAGACCGTGCACGCTTCGACGCCGCGATCCAGCAGGCGCTCGCAGCTCCCCCCGCCGCAACGAAGGAGACGCATTCATGATTCGCATCCGTTGGGTCGCGATGTTCACACTGGTGGCGGTATTGGGGATTGCGGCGGCCGGAACCGGCGTGGCGCGCGCCGAAGATGAAGACGGGCCGCAGGCGCTGGCGTTGGGCGCAGCCATCCCGATGAAGACCACGAGCCTCAAGAACGTCGATGGCAAGAACATCACGCTCGCGAGCGCCGCCGGCAAGAAGGGCACGCTGGTATTCTTCATCTGCAATCACTGCCCGTGGGTCAAGGCATGGCAGACCCGCATCGCCTCGATCGGCAATGCGGCGCGTTCCAATGGGGTCGGCGTCGTGGCGGTCAACTCCAACGACCCCGCAGCATACCCCGAAGACTCCTACGACAGCATGAAGAAACGCGCGAAGGAGATCGGCTACAAATTCAACTACGTCGTCGACGCCACGTCCGACCTGTCGCGCGCCTTCGGCGCCTCGCACACGCCGGAAGTGTTCCTGTTCGACGCCGCCGGCAAGTTGGTCTATCACGGCGCCATCGATGACAACGCGCACGATGAGAGCGCCGTCGAGCATCGCTGGCTGCAGCAGGCGGTCGAGGCCGTGCAGAGCGGCAAGGCCGTCCCGGTCGCCGAAACGAAGGCGTTGGGTTGCGGCATCAAGGCGCGCGCGAAGAAGACGAGCTAGCACTCCGCGTCACGGACAGCGAACAACATCAAGGCTCGGGTGGTTCGCCATCCGGGCCTTTGTCTTGCTCCCCGAGCCGGGGCGCCGCCTCGAACCCCGCGCAGTGGATCATCGGCAGGCGCGGATAGCGCACGTAGCGCGCATCGGTCTCGGCCAGTCCGCAGCGCCAGTAGACCGACGTGCGGGACACCACGCGGTGCGCATGCACGCAGCGCAGGCACAGACCGACTCGATCCTCGGGCGAGTTCACGTCACCAGCATAGCGGGATCGCCCCGCATGCCGCGACGAGGCCGCCGATCGGCTAGACTCCTCGTGCGCCGGACGGCATGCATTCGTCCGCGCCCACTTCGACCATGACCAACCCCAAACCCAAACGA
The DNA here is from genome assembly GCA_031366795.1 of Candidatus Eiseniibacteriota bacterium. Classification (GTDB taxonomy): domain Bacteria; phylum Eisenbacteria; class RBG-16-71-46; order RBG-16-71-46; family RBG-16-71-46; genus JANLWK01. Next base: position 13,812 of record JANLOX010000010.1, read on the forward strand.
ACCCAGGCAGCACGTCCCGCGGCCCTGCCATGGCTCGCGGTGAATGGGACCGTGGCCTGTCCTCCAGCAGAAGCCCGCGGTTGGACGATCGTAGCCGGAGTTCTGATCGGGACATTCTTCGCCGCGGTGTGCGTGGTGATCGCGGGCCCCCACAAGATTGGCGATTACTTCACCGAGAGCGATTTCTACGGCGCCTACGCGCAGGGCGCCCGGCTGGTGCAGCACGGCCAGCTGATTCCCTCGCGCTACACTGTCGTCGGCCCGGGCTACGAAGTTGCACTCGCGCTGTTGGGCTTCGTGATCCCCAGCCTGTTCCTCGCGGCGCAACTCTTATCGGCGGTCTCGGCGAGCGCGACCGCATGGCTATGGTTCCTGTTGCTGCGCCGCCGCGTCGATGCCCGGCTCGCAGCCGTCGCGGTGCTGTTCCTGTGCGTCAACGACGTGCTGTTCCGCTACGCCTTCTCGGCCACCACCGACACCTTCGGTATCGCCCTGCAGGCCGCGGCCTTGTTCGCGCTGCTGGGCGCGCGCCACGATGCGAACTCGCCGCCGCCAGGTGTGCGACGCTTCGCCTCGGCGGGCCTGCTCGCGGCGTGTGCCTTCCTCACGCGCACCAACGCCATCGTGCTGTTGCCCGCGGGACTGCTCGCCATTCTGGCGGGCGGCACCGGAACGCGGGAGCGCGGACGCGCCGGGCTCGGCTTCACGCTGGCGTTCTTGCTGCCCGTCGTACCGTGGATGTTGTTCTCGCTGGCGCATGGCGGCACGCTCGCCACACAGCTCCACCACAACATCGCTTACGAAGTGTTCGCGCGCTCGAAGGGCATCGCCTGGGACGACTACCAGAAGACGATGCAGGCGCAGTTCCCCAACCTCGGTGCGGTGATCGCCCGTGATCCCGGCGCGGTGATGAGCCGCATGCTGTTCAATGCGTTCGATCACCTGCGCAGCGACGCCACGACGCTGCTGGGCTGGCCGCTCGCGATCGCGGCACTCGCAGGGATAGCGTTCGCATGGCGGAGCGGCTGGCGAGCGGCGCTGTGGCCAGTGCTCGCGGCAGGCGCCTTGATGTTCCTCACACTCGTGCCGGTGTTCTATTCGGAGCGTTACTCGCTGGCGCTGCTCCCCGTCTACGCCACGCTGGCCGCGGCGGCGTTCGCCTCGCCGCTGCTCGCCATCGCCATCGGCGGCTCGCCGCGGCTGTGGCTCAAGGCGCCGGTCGCAGTGGTGCTCGCCGTGCTCGCCATCACCACCGGCATTCCGAGACTCGCTCGCACCTTCGATCAATTGCCGCGCGAGGTGCTTGATGCGGGTGCCGTCCTGCGTTCGCTGCGCGCGCCGGGCGACGGTGTGATCTCGCGCAAAGGCCACATTGCCTACTACGGCGACTGCGCCCCGGTGCCGTTCCCGTTCGCCGACAGCCTCGCTTCGCTCGCGCGCTATGCCCGTGAGAACCACGCGCGCTGGCTGTACATGTCCTTCCCTGAGGCCGAGACGCGGCCGGCGTTCTGGTACCTGCTCGACACTTCCGCGGTGGTGCCCGGGCTCACGGCGCGGTTCTCCTCACCGCGACGGCCGGCAGTGGTCTACGAGATCGGCGAAGGCTTCGGCCGCGAGCCGGCGTGGTTCAGCAACGACACGCTCTTTACGTGGCACATGTTGCGCGCGCGCAGCCATGTCGATACCGAGAACACAAACGTATTCGCGCAACTGGGCAGCGTGTCGTGGTTGCTCGGGCGGCTGCCCGAGGCGCGCGAGGCACTCAACACAGCGATCACCCTCGACCCCAACACGCGCGAGCCCTACGTGACACTCGGCCGCACGGAGGTGGCCTTGGGAAACTATGACGGCGCGCGCAGCGCGTATGGCCATGCCATCACCATGGACCCACGCGACCCGGACGCCCGCGTCGGCTATGGGCTCGCATCGTTCCTGGCGGGCCACGATCGCGATGCCGCCGCGGCCTGGAAACCGGTCATCCCGATCACCGTCGAACCGCGTATCCTGCGGGCCATGGCGCAACTGTTCGATTCCTTGGGCGATGTGCCCGCGAGCCGGCAGGCCCGCGAGCGGCTGGCCGGCGTGCGGGGGAAGTGATCATGCGAATGCTTCGCGCGGTAGCGCGCGTGCTCGGTTTTGTGACCGCGCCCACCATCATCTTGTTGGCGGTGAGCAACTGTGCTCACGCGCCGCTCAGCGAGACGGGCGACCTGGCGTGGCAGCAACCGCCGGCATCGAACACCACGACAGTCGGCCTGTGGCGCTTCGACGAAACGACGGGCCTCGAGTTCGCCGATTCAGGTCCGGCCGGGCGCGACGGCATTCTCGGCATCGACACACGCCCGGAGTTCGGGCGCTTCCACAACGCGCGGTCGTTCACGCCTTCGCTCAACTCGTTCGCGATGGTCCCCGCCGCGCGCGCGCCGCAACTCGGTGACTCGTGGACGATCGAGGCGTGGATCCGGCCCACGGCGTACGGACCCGTGGAGTGCACCACGATCGCCGGCGAGTGGACGTCGCTGCCGGATGAGCAAAGCTGGATGCTCGGGCTCACCGGCTTTGATCGCACCGTGATCCCCGAAGCACCCCCTCGTCCCGATTGGTTCACCGCCGCCATTCACCGCGGCGGCGTCGGGTTGCTCGTGTTCGTGATCCAGCCGCGGGAGGCGAGCGACGTGCTGGCGTTCGAATCCACGCAGACGATCGAACTCAACCGCTGGACACACATCGCCATCACGCAGGACCACCAGGAACTGCGCATGCTGATCGACGGACGGCTCGACGCCCAGTACGCGACCGGCGCGCGCGTGCGCTCGACCGCCACGCCATTGTCGATCGGCAACCTGATCGACGCACGCTGGCTCACCTCGTCGCAGGGAGCGCCGCGCGTGCCGAGCGACTCGCAGGAGTTCCCGTTCTACGCTTTCGAGGGCGTGATCGACGAATTTCGCATTTCGGACATGGCGCTTTCGACCGGGGCGCGCTGAGCACCGCGGGGTAAACGGCCCGCAAGTGATGCGCGCCCGTTGCCGCACCTCGAACAGCCCCACGTGACGTGAGCGGACCGCCGCGCCACGAGCGGCCCGCGGATTGCGATGTGCGCGAGTGGATGCCACGCCACCGCTCGCCCCCGCTGGAATGCTCCATGCGTAATCGCCACGCCGCCTTCATCGTCGCCGCCTTTGTCTCCTGCGTTGCCAGCAGCACACCCGCGCCGCTCCACGCCACCCCGACGAGTGCGGCCGGATACGACTACGTCGTCGCGTTGTCCACCGACGCGCACTACTCGCTGAACGTTCAACTTGGTAGCACCGCCGCACTGGGGCGGAACCTGCTTGACGGGATCGAGCCCGGCGCTCCCCCTCCAACTCCCGCGTACACGCTGCGACTGGCCGGCAATGCACAGCCGCTACCGCATGACTTCGACCCCGCGCGCGTTTGGCTCCTGCACGCTGCGGACTCGAGTGCGGCGGCAGCCGCTGCGTCAGGGCTCGTCGCCACGCGCGTCGCAGAATGGGCGGAACCCGTCGTGATGCGTGAGGTATGTGATGCGACCGACTGGATACGAGCGCCCCGCACCGGCATCTCCACGCAACGGCCCGCTCCTCACACCGGCGTGCACCGGCCATCGCTTGGTGTGCTGGAGTTGCCGGGTGATTTTCCCGACGACCCGCTGTTCCGCGACGGGCGGCAGTGGGGCCTGCGCAACAACGGTTCCGCGGGCGGCGTCGCGGGCGCTGACATTCACGCACTCGCCGCGTGGCAACGCAGCTGCGGCGCACCGTGGTTACGACTCGCCGTGCTCGACACGGGGATCGATCCCGCGCATCCCGATCTCGGGGGTAGTGCGCCGGGCGGCATTCGCATTGAGGGAGGCCTCAATGTCACCGCGGAAGAATCACGTTCATGGGCCGATTCCGCGGCGCACGGCACGGCGGTGGCGGGCGTCATGGCGGCGCGCACGCATGACGGCGCGCACTTCGATTCGCTCGGGGTGGCCGGCGTCTGCGGCGGCGACGGCGCTGGCAATCCCGGCTGCCGCATCGTGCCCATCAAGGTCGCGCCTGGGCATTCGACGAGTGCTTCGACATTCGACATCGCGCGCGGCATCCTCGCCGCGGTGGCCGCAGGGGCGCGCGCGGTGAACCTCTCGTTCGGCGGCGTGGGAGCGAGCCGGATCGAACGCGAGGCGATGCGCTACGCGATGGAGCGCAATTGCCTGGTCGTGGCGGCCAGCGGCAATCGCGGCGCCTTAGGCCTGCGCGAGGCAATCTACCCCGCGGCATACGCGGCCGATGGACTGTGCCTGCAAGTCGGCGCCACCGATGCGCAGGACCACCGCGCAATGTTCTCGTCCTTCGGCCCCGGCCTCGACATTGTTGCCCCTGGCAGCATCATCTGGACCACCTTCCTCTCCTACCCAAGTGCCGCGGGAGCGGTGTATCCAGGCTATGTCGCCGTTTCGGGCACATCATTCGCGGCGCCATTCGCGACGGGTGTCGCCGGGTTACTCGTGGCATCGCGGCCCGAACTGTTCGCTGATGATTTGCGCGAGTTGATCCGCCGCGGCGCGCGCGACATCGGGGCCGCGGGCCCCGACGAGGAGACGGGGGCCGGCATGCTCGACGCGGCAACAAGCCTCGAGGCAATCGCCCCGGGCATCGGGATCTGGCACGACGAGATCGCGGCCACCGATTGGCGCGACGCGGGAATAGATTCGTTGGTGGTCGGCGAGAGCGGCCCCGGGAACATGAGCGGGCCACGCACCTGGAGCGCGGCGCGACGCATTGAAGCGCGCGCTACCGTCACCGTCCCCGACTCGTTCGCCAGCGTCGTCGCCGGTTGGCCGCGCATCGCAGGTACCAGCACGGTGCGCGGGGATTATCGCCTGCCATACTTCGCCCCGCACGCCGCGATCGAGTGGCTCGACGCGCGCACCTTCGTGCTCAAGGGATCGCTCTATCGCGTCGCCAGCGGCGGGGACTCGCTCGACATCCCGCTTCCGTTCGACCAGGCGCGTTTCAGCTTCACATTGCTCGGCCCCGTGCGGAAGCAGCGGCTGGCGCGGGAGGCCGGCCCGGCAAGGCCCGCGCTCGCAGCCCATCCCAATCCATTCCGCGGCTCGCTGAGCATCAACGCCCCGTCCGCGACGCAGGTCGAGTTGTTCGATATTGGGGGGCGGCGCGTGCACCACTGGGCCTCGGATGGTAACGTGAGCCCGCTCGTGTGGGAGGGTCGCGATGCGGCGGGCAACCGTTCGCCGCCCGGCCTCTATTGGGTGAGGGCTCATTCGCCGCGGGGCACCTCGCAATTGCGCGTCATCAAGCTCGAGTGATCTCATGACCGCCACGACGTTCCGATCGGGCCGCCGCATCGTTGCTGCGACAGGGCTGGTGCTCTCGCTCGCGGGATTCGTGCAGGGCTGCGCGGTGCCGTCGTCGCACGAAGGCGCCTTCGTCGTGCGTGAAACCACACCCATCTTCCTGCTGTCACTCGATGCGCGCGATCCTTCCCTGGCAGCCGATGGCCACGGCACCGTCGCACTCATCTGGGTGAGCGGCGATTCGTTGGCGGGCGACGTGTGGCTCAGTGTCTCGCGCGACAGCGGCGTCACGTTTTCGGCTCCTGCGCGCGTGAACCCGACGGCGGGCTGCGTCGTCTCGTCACTCGAGGGGCGGCCCGCGGTCGCGCTCGGCGGAGGCGGCGCCCTCGCGATCGCGTGGTCCGAGCGGCGAGCCGATTCGAGCGGGGTCATCGACCTTCGATTACGCGCCAGCGACGACTTGGGCCGCACCCTGAGCGAACCCGTGACGATTAATGACGACGTGGCCGATCCTCCCCCCGGGCTAAGGTGGCGGGAGCTGCGAGATTGGCCGCTCAAGCACCGGCCCCACGCCTCGCACGGTATGCCGGCGCTCGCATTCACTCACGACGGCTCATTGCTCGCTTGCTGGCTCGACGACCGGCGCACCGCCACAGCGGACTCCGCACGCGTCACCACACTGTGGACCTCGACGAGCCGCGACGGCGGCCTAAGCTTTAGCCCCAACGTGGCGCTGAGCGACAGCGCGCTTCCGCTATCCCGTCCCATGCTGGCCATCGCCGCGGGCGGCACGGTGACGCTCGCCTATCGCGGCACCGAGAACGGACGGCATGGACAACACGTCATCTTCAGCGTCGATGGTCTGGCCTTCAGCGGGGATACGCTGCTCCCGCGCGAGAATAGGCCGCTCGCGGCGCACGGCCGCGCGCTGACCTTGCTCGACGGCACGCAATGGGTGGGCACCGAGGTGTCCATCACGATGGACGACCCGCGCGCCACCTTCGACGTCATCGCGTTCGATCCTGCGGGGACAGCGGGCCCGCCAGCCCACCTGGGCGCCAACGTATCCTCGTCAGGCCTCGCCGCGGCCGGTCGCCTGTGCGCGATCGCCTGCTGGATCGAACACGAACCCGGCCACACGAGACTTCGACTCGCGACACTGACCCGTAGGAGCCGGCAAGGCGCGTGACCGCGCGCGTGCTCCAGCAATCCCCTGCGATCGGGAAGTCACTCGGCGAGCTGGCGCTGGATCCCAAGGGCAGCGGCAGCCGGGTCGTCGCGATCGTGCGGGACAGCGGAGCCATCACCGCGTTCGATGGCACATTCCGGGTGAGCGCGGGCGATACGTTAGTGTTGACCGGCGCGCACCGCGAGATCGACGCGGCGCTCGAACGCCTCGCGCCGCAACAGGCGAGTCGTGCGACCCACAGCTGGCCGGGCGAAGAGCCGGAAGGCTAGACGCACCGAAGTTCGCTCCCGAAACCCTTAGGGAAGGCCGCATGAGAGTTCTCAAGTTCGGTGGCTCGTCACTCGCCACACCGCAGCGTATTCGCGGTGTCGCTGCAATCGTCGCCGCGGCGGCGCAACAAGAGCGCGTGGTCATCGTGGTCTCGGCGCTGCAAGGCGTCACGGATCAGTTGCTGGGCACCGCCCGGCTCGCCGAGCGTGGCGACGCGGCATGGACCGCACAGCATCGCGCGATCGCCCGCCGGCACATGGAGACCGCGCGGCGCCTGACGCCCTCGCGCGGGGGCGCCGCGCTGCAGCGCAGGCTCACCGCGATGCTCGACGAGTTGCGTGACGTGCTGCGCGGCATCCACCTGTTGCGACATGCGCCGCCGCGCGCACTCGACCATGTCGCGAGCTTTGGCGAACGCCTCTCGAGCGAGATCGTCGCCGCACATCTTGCGCAATCGCACCGCGCCGTGGCAGTAGACACCCGCGAGTTAGTCGTCACCGACGACCACTTCACCCAGGCCGCGGTCCAACTGGACGCCACGTACCGCAAGATCCGCGCGCGACTCAGGACACTGCTGCGGACCTCGCGCGGCGTTATCCCCGTGGTCACCGGCTTCATCGGCGCGACACCCGATGGGCGCACCACCACCATCGGCCGCAACGGTTCCGACTACTCCGGCGCGTTGTTCGGCGCCGCCCTGGGCGCCAGCGTGATCGAGATCTGGACCGACGTCGACGGCATCTTGAGCGCTGATCCTTCGTGCGTGCCGGGCGCATTCGTCATCGAGCGGCTGTCCTACGAAGAGGCAATGGAGCTGTCCTACTTCGGCGCCAAGGTGCTGCACTCCGCGGCCATCGCGCCGGCGGTGGCGAAGCGCATTCCGCTGCTGGTGAAGAACACCCTGAACCCGGAAGCCCCCGGCACCTGGGTGTCGGCGCGCGCCGAGACCTCGCCCCCGGTGGCCAAGGGCATCACCTCGATCGACGGCATGGCGCTGCTCACCCTGCGGGGCCTGAGCATGGTCGGCGTGCCGGGGACCGCGCAGCGGTTGTTCGGGGCGCTCGCGAGCCACGATGTCAGCGTCATCCTGATTTCACAGGCGTCGTCCGAGCACACCCTCTGCTTCGCGATTCGCGCCGCCGATCTTAGCGTTGCGCGCAAAGCCATCACGCACGAGTTCCGTTACGAGTTCCAGCAGGCGGTCACCACCCTCGACGAAGCGCCGGGCCAGAGCATCGTGGCGATCGTGGGCGAGGGCATGAAGGGGACGCCCGGCGTCGCGGGTCGCGTATTCGACTCGCTCGGCCGCAACAACGTGAGCATCGCGGCGATCGCCCAGGGCGCCTCCGAGCGCAACATCTCGTTCGTGGTGCCCACGACGAGCCGGGTGCGCGCGCTGCGCGCCATCCATGAAGCGTTCTTCGAGCCACGCCGCAAGCTCATGCTGGTCGTGGTGGGCGTGGGCAATATCGGCGAAGCGCTGCTGCGCCAGATCGAGCAACAGCGCCGCTACCTGCTGGAGCGCGGGTTCGACGTGCGCGTGGGCGCTCTGTGCAACAGCCGCGGCTGCATCATGGACGCCGAAGGCATCGACCTCAAGCATTGGCGCAAACGGCTGAAGGCTTCACGCAAGCCGATAACGCCGGCTCAGTTGGCGCTGGCGGTCGAGGCGTTCGAGTGGACGCACGCCGCACTCGTGGATTGCACGGCGAGCTCGGACGTCGTCGACGCCTATCCCGACTTCGTGCGCGCGCAGCTGCACATCGTGACGCCCAACAAGCAGGCGAACGTGCTGCCGATGAAGCGCTACGCCGCGCTGACCGAGTTGCTGCGCGAGCGCCACCGGTACTTCCTTTACGAAGCCAACGTCGGCGCCGGATTGCCCGTCATCTCGACACTTCAAGATCTCGTGGCCAGCGGCGACAGCGTGACGCGCATCGAGGGCATCTTCTCGGGCACCTTGAGCTACCTGTTCAATGGCGGCCCGGACGTGCCGTTCAGCGCCCGCGTGAAGAGCGCGCACGAACTGGGCTTCACCGAGCCCGACCCGCGCGAGGACCTGTCGGGTCGTGACGTCGCCCGCAAACTGCTGGTGCTGGCGCGGCTCACCGGGCTCGCGCTCGAGTTGAAGGACGTCGTGGTCGAGGACCTCGTGCCGCAGCCCTTGCGCAAGGGCCCGCGCCGCGATGCGTTCTTCGACGAGCTCGCCCGCTTCGATGCCGCGATGACGGCGCGTCATGCCGCCGCGGCGAAGCGCGGCAAAGTGCTGCGCTATGTCGGGGTCTTGAGCAAGGGACGGGCGTCGGCGGGCCTGGCGGAGTACCCTGTCGAGCATCCACTCGCGTTGGGCCGCGGCAGCGACAACATCATCGCGTTCACGTCGCGGCGTTACGCACGTACACCACTCGTCATCCAGGGCCCGGGCGCCGGCGCCGATGTCACCGCCATGGGAGTGTTCTCGGATCTGCTGAAGCTGCTCCACTACCTGCCCGCCTCGCGCGGCTACGCCGGAGTCACATGACCCGCACTCGCGTCACCGTATTCGCACCCGCAACGATCGCCAACGTCGGTCCGGGATTCGACGCACTGGGGCTCGCCATCGACCGGCCCGGCGACAAGATCACCGCCTCGCGCACGGACAAGCCGGGCGTCACGCTCCAAATTCGCGGCTCACGCGCGGGATTGCCTAAGGCGCCGAAGGACAATGTCGCGGTGCACGTCGCGCAATTGATGCTCGCGGAGCTGGCGCCCAAGCTCGGCGTGAAGCTCGAGCTCACCAAAGGGATGCCGGTGGGTTCGGGGCTCGGCAGCTCGGCGGCCAGCAGCGTCGCCGCAGTGGTGGCGGTCAATGCGCTGTTGCCGCGTCCGCTGACGCGGCTCGACCTGCTGCGGTTTGCGGTCGAGGGCGAGCGCAAGGCCTCGGGCGCCCCGCATGCCGACAATGTCGCTCCCGGGCTGCTCGGTGGCGTCTGCCTGACGCGCGGCGGCGATCCCGCCGAGGTCGTGAAGCTGGCGGCGAAGGATGCGTTCGTGTGGGTCGTCGCGCACCCGCACGTCGTGGTGAAGACCGCCACGGCGCGCAAGCTGCTGCCACGCAGCGTGCCGTTGTCGTTGGCCGCTCGCCAGTGGGCCAATGTCGCAGGCCTCGTCGTCGGCCTGGTCAGCGGTAACGCCATACTCGTCGCACACTCCTGCGAAGACGCCATCGTCGAACCCGTGCGCGCGCCGCTGATTCCCTGCTTCTACGGCGTGAAGGAAGCGGCTCTCGCGGCCGGCGCACTCGGCTGCTCGATCGCAGGCTCGGGCCCGTCCGTGTTCGCCATTGTCAAACTCGGCGGTCCGGTTCAGCGTGTGGCGCGCGCCATGCGTGAAGCGTTCCGTGGCGAAGCGCGGCTGCGTTGCGACATTTACGTGTCGCGGCTCAATCGCGATGGCGCACGCGTGAGTGGAGCGGCCCGCTCTTGAAGTACGTCAGCACCCTCGGACGAACACCCGCGCAGGACTTCCGCACCGCGTTGTTCCGCGGCATGGCGGAGGATGGCGGGCTGTTCATCCCCGAGCTCCTCCCGCGGCTGCCGGCCGGGTGGTGGGACAGCATGCACGAGCGTTCGTTCCACGACATCGCCATCGAGGCATTGGCGCCATTCGTGGACGACATCCCGCGCGAGGCGTTGCACCAAATCGTCGAGCGCTCGTTCAACTTCGAGGTCCCGTTGGTGCTGCTCGAGGACCGGCTCCACCTGCTGGAGTTGTTCCATGGACCCACGCTCGCATTCAAGGATATCGGCGCGCGCTTCATGGCGCAGGCGATGTCCCATTACCTGGCCGCGGAGCCACGCAAGATCGCGCTGGTCGTGGCCACCTCGGGCGATACCGGGAGTGCGGTCGCGCATGCGTTCTTCGGCGTGCCGTACGTCACCGTGTTCGTGCTGTATCCCTCAGGGCGCGTCAGCGATGTGCAGGAGCGCCAGATGGCGACACTCGGCGGCAACGTGCGCGCCATCGAGGTCGAGGGCTCGTTCGATGATTGCCAGCGGCTGGTGAAGCGCGCGCTGGCCGAGCGGCCGCACGCGGCGGGGCGCGAACTCACTACTGCGAACTCGATCAACATCGCGCGGCTGCTGCCGCAGGTGACGTACTACCTGTGGGGCTACGCGCAGTGGCGGCGCGCTGCCACGCGCGAGACGCGGCCGCCGCAATTCGTCGTGCCCAGCGGCAACTTCGGCAACATCATGGCGGCGGCCTATGCGCGCACGATGGGCATGCCCGCGAGCCGGCTGGTCGCGGCGACCAACGCCAACGATGTGGTGCCCGAGTTCCTGCGCACGGGGCGCTACGAACCACGTGACTCGGTGGCGACGCTGTCGAATGCCATGGATGTCGGCGACCCCAGCAACTTGTCACGGCTGCGCGCGCTGCTCGGCGCGGAGGCGACGCAGCTCGCCACGCAACTCGAGGCGGGCGCCATCAGCGATGCCGACACGTTGCGCGAGATCCGCGTTATCGCCGCGCACACGGGCACCGTGCTCGATCCGCACACCGCGGTGGCGATGCGCGTCGCCCGCTCGTTGCCGGACGACACCGATAGCATCGTCGCGGCGACCGCGCACCCGGCCAAGTTCCCGGACGTCATGCGCCAGGCGTTCGGCCGCGACATCGCGGTGCCCGATTCGCTCGCCGCACTCGCCGGTTTGCCTAAACTCAGCGTGAAGATCCCCGCGGAGTACGACGCGTTTCGTTCACTGCTCGAGCAGTAGCCGCGGTGCGCTTCGCGGTAGCCGGACGCGCGCTCGCAGTGGAAACCCGATTCGCCGCTGAGACCTGGTTCGCCATCGGCTGCACGCGAGACACACGCGCCGCCACGGAGCTCGCATTGACCGCCTTGCCCGGCGCCTCCGCCAGCGGGTGATGCGCCCACAGCTTTCGCGGCACGCCGATGATGGCGCGCGGGACCTTGAGCACGTCGATCACCGCGTAGGGCCCGCGCGGCCCGCGCGCGCGATACCAGAACCCGCGCGTGTAGGCGAACCAGTACTGGCCATAGTGGAACAGGTCGCCATCGAAGCGAACGGCGGCGTCATCGACGACGTACACCATCGCGTCGCTGGCCAACAGGGCATGTGGCTCGCGAGCAACACGTATAACCGGCGGACGCGGCGCGTTCGCAACGCCCACACTGAATCCATAGTACTGCCGGGACCAGACGGAATGCGGGACCAGCAGGGCGGCAAACACGACGGACACCCACAGCACGGTGCGTTTCATGTCACCCTCCTTGTGGCGGCGCGCCTTGCGGCTCCGCGCAGCAGCACGGTTACCCAAGGCTGCACCCGTCATGCCAAATGCGGCTCGCAGACTGCGGCGCGGGTAGAATCACCCAACCCTGCGGCCCATCACACGTCACGGCGACGGGTGGATTGCCCCCATGCAGCTTGTCGCCGCCTCCGCGTGGCGAACGACACGGTGGGCATTGCAGGAGTGGCTGCAGCAGGGCCCGGCCCCACGCACAGTTGAGGAGGGCGAAAGCGTATGCAGATCGATGCGATTCCATTCGAAACGGTGAATTGGGCGTCTATTCCCCCGACCGAGCATCCGGGCAAGACCGGCGTCGCGCGCTGGCATACGCGGCAGTTCGGCAGCCTGCGGGTGCGCATGGTCGAGTATTCGCCCGGCTACACCACGACAGAGTGGTGCGAGAAGGGCCACGTCGTGCTGTGCGTCCACGGCGAACTGCACACCGAGCTCGCGGACGGCCGCCGGGTGGTCCTGACGCCCGGAAACAGTTACGTCGTAGCGGACGGAGCAATGGGGCACCAGTCGTCAGCGCCTAGGGGGGCTAAGCTCTTTATCGTGGACTGAGCTGTGCCGTTTTCGCGGCCCGCACAGCCCATGCTAGGCTCATTCGATTGCGCCGCACGCGCGGCCGCTCCAAGGCCTGATTCACCTTCTTCCCACCCGGAAAGACCCGTGACGCCAGAACCTTCGTCCTCCGATATCCAGGCCGTCGAGTCGCTCAAGACCGCCCGCGACCGCATCCTCACCGAGCTGCGCAAGGTCATCGTCGGGCAGGACCAGGTCGTCGAACAGCTGCTGACCGCCCTGTTCGCGAATGGCCACGTCCTGCTGGTCGGCGTCCCCGGACTCGCCAAGACGCTGCTCATCTCGAGTCTCGCGCGCGTGCTCGACCTCAAGTTCAACCGCATCCAGTTCACGCCCGACCTGATGCCGAGCGATATCACCGGCACCGATATCATCGAAGAGGATCCGGGCACCGGAAAGCGTCTGTTCCGTTTCATTCGCGGCCCCGTGTTCTCGAACATCGTACTGGCCGACGAGATCAACCGCACGCCGCCGAAGACCCAGGCCGCCCTGCTGCAGGCGATGCAGGAGAAGGAAGTCACCGCGAGCGGCCAGACCTTTCCGCTCGACCTGCCGTTCTTCGTGCTGGCGACACAGAACCCGATCGAGCTCGAGGGCACCTACCCGCTGCCCGAAGCCCAGCTCGACCGCTTCATGTTCAATGTGTTCGTCGACTATCCCTCGCAGCGCGAAGAAGAACAGATCGTCGCCTCGACGACGTCTTCGTATGAAGCCAAGCTCGAGCGCGTGCTCGGCGGCAACGAAATCGTTGAGCTCCAGAAGCTGGTGCGCCGCGTTCCTGTCTCGGAACACGTTATCCGCTACGCCGTGCGCCTCGCCCGCGCCACCCGCAGTGGCAACGCCGAGGGCGACAGCGCACCGGACTTCGTCAAGCAGTGGGTGTCATGGGGGGCGGGCCCGCGCGCCTCGCAGTACCTCGTGCTCGGTGCCAAGTCGCGCGCCGTGCTGCAGGGCCGCTTCACGCCCGGCATCGACGACGTGCGCGCCGTGGCGCTGTCGGTGCTGCGCCATCGCATCGTCACCAACTTCACGGCCGAGGCCGAAGGCGTGAAGCCTGACCGCGTGATCGAAGAGCTGCTGAAGCACGTGCCTGCCGAATAGCGGCCAAGAATTCCCTTCACCGCGAGTCCATCATGAGCAAGCCGGTGTCCCGTTCTTCGGCGCGAGTGAACCCCAGATGCCCCGGCCTAGGCGTCGTCACGGGTCCTCGTTCGAGCGCAATTATGCGTTCCTCCGGACGTTTCCAGTGCGCTCACGCGTGATCAACATGGGAAACCCGTTCGTGATGACGTTCGCGATCGGGTTTCCCATGTTGATCACGCGTTGGTTCCCCGGCAGCCCGCCCGTAACGCCGGGCGACCTGTTCGTCGGGCTGACCGACGGCCTGACCGAGGTCAACGACCGCGCCCAGGTGGAGTTCGGCATGAACGGCGTCGTGCGCACCCTCGAACACCATGCAGCCTCCCCGCTCCCGACCGTCTACAATGAACTGCTCACCGCGGCGCGCGCCCACGGGCCGCAGACCGACGACCAGACCCTGTTGCTGGTTCGAGCACGATGATTCCGGAGGCACGATGAGTTCGTCACTACCCCGCACGCACGCCGGCGCCTCGCCCGCGCGCGGCCGCGAGGGACGCGCCTATCTCGATCCCGCGGTGGTGGCCCGGTTGTCAGGCCTCGATGTGCGCGCGCGGCTGGTCGTCGAGGGCTTCATCTCCGGCATGCACCGTTCGCCGTTCCACGGCTTCAGCGTCGAATTCGCCGAGCACCGGCCCTACATGCAGGGTGATCCGCTCAAGAACCTCGATTGGAAGGTGTGGGCGCGCAGTGACCGCTTCCTCGTCAAGCAGTACACCGAGGAAACCAACCTGCGCAGCCACCTGCTCGTCGACCTGTCGGGCTCGATGCAGTTCAAGTCGGAACGCGCCGCGATGAGCAAGATCGAGTATGCGCAGTCGCTCGCGGCGGCCCTTGCGTACCTGATGATCCACCAGCAGGACGCCGTGGGCCTGATGCTGTTCGCCGACGAGCCGATCACCTATGTGCCGCCGCGCTCGGTGCGCTCGCACATGGACGTGATCCTCAGGACGCTGGGCTCTGTCGAGCCGCGCGGCCGCACGCGATTGGGGCCGGCGCTGCACCAACTGGCCGAACGCATCAAGCGCCGCGGGCTGGTGATCCTGTTTTCGGATCTCATGGACAAGCCCGAGGAAGTGTTGTCGGGCCTGCAGCACTTCCGTCACCGCAATCACGAAGTGTTGCTGTTCCACATTCTCGACCCGAATGAGATCGAGTTTCCCTACACCGACACGGCGACGTTTGTCGATCTCGAGAGCGGCGAGCGGCTGACGACCGAGCCGTGGGAGATCGCCCGCCGCTACCGCGAAAAGCTCGAGGCGTGGAGCGAGTACTACCGCCGCACCTGCCGCGATAGCCGTATCGACTATGTGCGGCTCGACACGCGCACGCCGTTCGACCGCGCGCTGCTGGCCTACCTCGAAAAGCGCGGGCGGCAGCTGTGATCCTGTTCCGCAGGGTGGAGTTCTAGCCGTTGAGTTTTCTCAATCCGCTGTTCCTGTTCGGGCTCGCCGCGGCCGCTATCCCGGTCATCATCCACCTGTTCACGCGCCGGCGCCCCAAGGACATTCCCTTCCCCTCGCTCGAGTTCCTCGCCGAGGTGAACCAGAGCGAGATCCGCCGTCTCAAGCTCAAGCAGTGGCTGTTGCTGCTGCTGCGCGCCCTCGCGGTCGCCGCACTCGCGCTGGCCATGTCGCGGCCCGCGCTCAAGGGCTCCATCGGACTCAAGGGGGGGGCCGCCACTACCGTCGTGGTGCTGGTGGATCGCAGCGGCAGCATGAGCGCGACCGCTCCGGTCTCGGCCGGCGGCGGCACACTCGAAGGCATCGCGCGCCGTGTCGTCGAGAACATCCTCGCGACGCTGGGACCGCAGGACGAGTGCCTGCTCGTGCCCTACGACCAGGCGATCGCTCCGGTGACACCGCGGCCGAGCTCCGATCTCGGACGCCTGCGTGCCGTCGCCCAGGGCCTGACGGCCAGCGCGCGCACCACCGACCATGCCCGCGCGCTCGAGTTCGCGGTGACCGCGTTGCGCGAATCACACGCGCTCAATCGCGAGCTGTTCTGGATCTCGGACTTCCAGACGTCCGGCTTCAGCACTCCGGGCGGCGCCGCAGCAGCGCCGCACGCGCCCGCTGGCCCGTGGGCGCAGACGCGCATCTACGCGGTGCCCATCACGCCACGTAGTGCCGTGAACATCGGCCTGACCGACGCTTCGCTGGCGCCCTCCGAGAGCGACGTCTCGCTGTCGGTCACCTCGCGCTCGTTCAATGCGCCCGCGGGCGATCTCGCCGTCGAAGCGCTCGACGCCACGGCCGGCACATCGATCGGCCGCGGCTTCCTCAATGCCCCGGCACAGGGCGACGCCTCGACGCTGCTGCCCCTGTCGCGGCTGCCTGCCGAAGGCGGCGTGGCTGCCCTGCCCGAAGACGTGTTGCCGCTCGACAACCGCCGCTTCTTCGCCTCGGGCCGCGCCGGAACACTGCGGCTGCTGCTGCACGAAGACGGTGTCGCCTCGCCGCTACGCCTCGCACTCGAGGCGGGCAGTCCTGCCTCCGGGCTCACCGTCGAGTCCGTCGATGGCGTCTCGTTGTCCGCGCACTTGAGCGACGCCGACTGCATCGTGCTTAACGATCTCGAGCGCATCAGCGCGACCGAACTGCAGGCCGTGCTGGACTTCCATCGCGCCGGCGGCGGCCTGCTGGTGATCCTGGGCGCGCACGCCGATCGCGACTTCTGGAACACCTCGCTGCTCCACGAACTCGCCGCGGGCGAACTCGGCGACATCGACCAGGCCGGCGCGGGCGGCGCCTGGCGCCTCTTAAACGCAGCCGCGGGACATCCGGTGCTCGCGGGTTTCCCCGCGCGCCCGGGCGAGCCCGTTTCCACCGCGCGCTTCGAGCGCGTGCGCGCGTTCAAGGCGGGTGCCTCTGCACGCATCGTGCTCGAGTTCGACCGCGCCCACCCGGCGCTGATCGAATTGCCGCACGCGATGCTGTTCTGCGCGCCGCTCGACGCCACGAACTCCGACTTCCCCGTGAGCGGCGCCTTCCTGCCGCTCGTCCACCAGATCACACGTGTCCTCGCACGCGGCACCGCAGGCTCCACGCTGGCGCCCGGCGACCGCTACACAGCGCCCGCCAGCACCGGCACCTGGCGCATCGAAGATTCCGCGGGCCGCGAAGTCGTCTCGGAACTCCAGACCGATCGTGGCGCCACGCGGCTCGTGTCCTCTCCGCTCGAGGCGGCCGGCATCTATCGCGTGCTACAGGGCGGCACGCTGCGCAGCACGTTCGCGGTGAACCCGGACGCCAGCGAATTCAATCTCGCGGCCGCCTCGGAACGCGAGATCCTCTCCGCGTTCCCCGCCGGACGCGCGCAGATCCTTCACCCCGGCGCCGACCTGGCGCGACGCGTCCGCGAGGCGCGCTATGGGCGCGAATTGTGGAAGTGGTTCATGCTACTGGCACTGCTGCTGTTCGTGGCGGAGACGGTGATCGGGCGCTGGGGTATGGCCGGCCGGGTGAAAGCGAAGTAACAGCGTGCGGTATCCAAGCGACACCCACCGATCAACGGGCGCGCGCAGGTTCGCGACGCTGCTCGTCATCGCCGCCGCCCTCGCCGGCTCCACGGCCCACGCCCAGTGGTCCATCGAAGCCGGGGTCGAGCAGTTCGACTGGCGCGAACACACCACGCCCATCGTGGTGCATGAACATGGGCCCCGTTATTTCGGCGCCGTCGGCTACATGCTCCCCACAGAACGCGGAGCACTGTTCGCCTACCGCGGCACGGTCTACGGCGGCAACCCCGACTACAATGGGTCGTTCCAGTTCGACGACACCAAGGCCGCCAGCGGTGCGTCGACCTACCTCGGCACCACGCAACGCGCCGAAGCGCGCTGGCGCTGGCCTGCAATCGCCGATGGCGTGCTCGGGCTCGAATACGAAACCTGGAAGCGCCAGCTGAGCACCACGCAGGAAGAGACCTACCGCACCGTTTCGCTGCGCGTCGGCGCGGAACACCTTGCCTCGGCGACGAACCGCATCGTTGCCGGTGGCGGCATGCGCCTCCTGCTCGACGCGAGCGAAGACGCTTCGATCGAAGCGGTGGGGCTGACGTACTTGCTCGCCCTGAGACCCGGCCGCGGCTCGAACCCCTATCTCTACGCCGGCGCCCGGATCGTGCCGCACCTGACGGTGCTCGGCTCGTGGGACGGCATGAACCTCGGGCAATCCAACCAGGTGGTGTTGCTCAAGCGCGGCAAGCCGCGCGCGGTGGTATCGCAACCGAGCACCGACATCATGACGCTGGGAGTGCGACTCGTCTACGGTTGGTAAGCACGTCGCAGCAACGGGTGATGATTGCTTCGCAGCGCCCATGTTGGGAGTACATGAACGAGCCCCGTGCCATTGACCGGCACGGGGCTCGTTGCGTTGCGATGGTGTGACGCTTACGGCTTGTTCTCGACCTTCACGCCGTGCGGCAGGTCTTCCGGGTTTAGCACGTTGAGCACCACGCGACGATTGCGCAGCAACTCCTCGTCGTTGCGCTCCTTCGTCTCCGGCTGGGTCTCCCCGTAGCCCTTGGCGATGTACTGGTCCGCGCCCAGCTGGAAGTGATCCAGCAGGTACTTGCGCACGGACTCCGAACGCGCCTGGCTGAGACGCAGGTTGTGCGCCGCCGAACCCCGCGTATCGGTGTGGCCCTGCACTTCGATCTTCAGGTTCTGGAACTTCTCGAGCGTGCGGCCGGCTTCATTCAGCGTGGCCTCGGACTCGGGCAGCAGGTTCGCGCTGTTGGTCTCGAAGTACACGTTCTCGAGGCGGATCTTGCCGCCTTCGACGAGCTGGCGCTCCATCTCGCTCACGGGTGCTGCCGGCTTCGGCTGCTCGACGGGCGGCGGAGCCACTTCCTTGGGCGCCGGAGTCGGCGCAGGCGGCGGGGCCTGCTGCTGGGCGTTCAGCGTCCGCTGGTTGGCGGAGCAACCATGCTTGTCGACCTTCTCACCCTTCGGCGTGTTCGGGCACTTGTCGATGCTGTCGCAGACACCGTCGCCGTCGGCGTCCGTCTGGCAACCCCACTCATCGACCATGCAACCCTGCGGCGTGTTCGGGCAGCGATCGATACGGTCGGGCACGCCGTCGCCGTCACCGTCGCGCGTCGCGGCGGGGCCGTAGCAGCCGCACGCTTCGGGCTTGCTCGGGATACCGTTGTCTGCGTGAACCACGGCGCTCAGCGAAAGGCCCAGACAACAGGCGATCGCGAAACCACTGAACCAACGGCTCTTCATTTGGGGGCTCCCTTCCTCAGTTGAAGCCGACGGGACCCCGGGTCTCCCCCCGGTATGGCACACACCCGCGCCGACTTTTCCTAACATGCGCGCAGTCTAGCCGAGATGAATTCCACTGCAAGCGATGCGACACGATGCGCGCGAATCCCGCCGCGCGGGCAATTCCACCGCCGCGGCCCCCCCGCATCCGCGCACCGTTGAGCTCCCGCGACGCCTTTGTTAGGGTCATCGCTGCTTCGCCACATGAGCGGGGCATTCACTGGGTAACCGCCCGAGGGTCGCTCGCGGCGGCTTTCGGCGTTTCGACTGGGGCCTCCGATTGAGCGACAACGACGTCAAGACTTGGGCCCCGCCCGCGCGACCGGCCAAGACGACATCCGCTCCGCCACCTGACCTGAACGAGACTTACCTGCGCGACGCGCTGGCCGAGTCGTTGTGCGAGCTGGCTGGCCGCCTGCTCGAAGCGCGCCAACTGCTCGGGCACCTCGAACACGCCACGCGCGTCACCCAGGCGGGCAAGCGTGCCCCGCGCGTTGCGGTGCGCGGACTCACGGGCTCCGCGCCCGCGTGGCTCGCGGCATGGCTACAGCGCACCACGGGCCGCACAGTGGTCGTGCTCACGGCGCCCGGGGACACGTACGAGGAAACGCGCGACGACCTCGAGTACTTCGGTGGAATGGGGCGAGTACTGGCGTTGCCCGAGCCCGACACGTTGCCCTACGACCCGGCCTCTCCACACCCGGGGATCACCGCGCAGCGACTCGAAACGCTGAGCCGCCTATCGCGTGGCGAGCGTGGCATCGTGCTCGCCACCGCGCGCGGCGTGTTGCAACGCTTGCCGTCACCGCAACGCCTCGAGCGCGCGCTCATCGAGCTGAACGTGGCCGGCGACGCCGACCCCATGGCGCTCGCGGAACGCCTCGTGTTCATGGGCTACGAGCGCCTGGCCGAGGTCGAGTCGAGCGGACACTTCGCGCGGCGCGGCGGCATTCTCGATATCTACCCAGCGGGCGCGGCCGATCCGGTGCGGCTCGAGTTCGACGGCACGACGATCATCTCGATGCGGCGCTTCGACGCCGGCACCCAGCGCTCCCTCGAACCGCTGACGTCCGTGCGCATCCTGCCGCGCTACGAAGTAATCGTTTCGCCTGAAGAGGCGCCCGCCGTCGCCGAGCGCCTGCGCCGCGCGCGCGAGGCGGAGCCCCGCATCGCTGAAGCCGCGACGACGGAGTTCCTGTTCCACGACGGCATGGAACGTTTCGCCGGGCACTACGACGACAACGCCGCCGCACTTACCGATTACCTGCCCGACGACACGATCGTGATCTGCGATCAACCGGGGCGGCTCAGCGATCGCGTCGAGGAGTTCGCGGAGCTGGCGGCGCGCGGGCACGGCGAAGCGCTCGATCACTTCCCCGGCGTGTCGCCGCCCGAAGCCTTGTACCTGCCCGGCGAGGCATTCGCCGCGTTGTGCAACGAGTACCCGGGTGTGGACTGGATGGACATCGTCCAATCGGCCGGCACCGCCGACCGCTACCTGAGTTCACTGTTCATCGACTGCGCGCCGGCGGAGCCCGTGCAGCGCTCCATCGAGCGCCTGAAGCACCTGGTCGCCGAGCTCGGCGCCAACTCGATCGAGGTCTCGATCCTGTGCGACAACTCAGGCCAGCGCGACCGCTTGTTCGAGTTGATGGGGGAGGCCGGCGCGCAACTCGGCGTCGGGCTCATCACCGCGGGGTTCACCGTGCGTGGCGCGGGCCTCGCCGTGCTCACCGACCACGAGATCTTCTCGCGCTACAAGCGCCGCCGCCGCAGGCTCAAGCGCACGGGCGGCTTGTCGGTCGCGGAACTCTCGGCGCTCAAGGTCGGCGACTTCGTGGTGCACGAGGAGTATGGCGTGGGCTCCTACCGCGGCCTGCGCCGGCTCACGCTGAATGGCCAGGAGACCGACTGCGTCGAGTTGTCCTACGCCGGCACCGACCGGTTGTTCGTGCCCGTGCAGCAACTGGCGCTCGTCTCGCGCTATGCGGCGGGCGAAGGCGCGCAGCCGGCCGTGCACCGGCTCGGCTCGGGCCAGTGGGCGAAGACGAAGGCGCGCGCGAAGAAGGCCATCCAGGACATGGCCGAGAAGTTGATCAAGGCCTACGCCGCGCGCCGCGCGCTGCCCGGCCACGCGTGCAAGCCCGACACCGTGTGGCAGCGCGAGATGGAGGCATCGTTCCCGTATGAAGAGACGCCCGACCAGTTGAAGGCCATCGAGGACGCCAAGGCGGACATGGAATCGCCGCGCCCGATGGACCGGCTGGTGTGCGGCGATGTCGGCTATGGCAAAACGGAAGTCGCCATCCGCGCCGCGTTCAAGGCGGTGCAGGACGGGCGGCAGGTCGCCGTACTCGTGCCGACGACGATTCTCGCCCAACAGCATGGCCTGACCTTCAGTGAGCGGCTCGCCGACTACCCGATGCGCGTCGCGGTGATGTCCCGCTTCAGGAGTCCCAAGGAGCAGAAGGAAACGCTGAAGGAGCTGGCCGAGGGCAAGGTGGACATCGTCATCGGCACGCACCGCCTGCTGTCGAAGGACGTGGTGATCCCGCGGCTGGGGCTGGTGGTGATCGACGAGGAGCACCGCTTCGGCGTGGCGCAGAAGGAGAAGATCCGCCAGCTCGTGGGCCAGGCCGACGTGCTGGCGATGACGGCGACGCCGATTCCGCGCACGCTCAACCTGAGCCTCGCCGGGGCGCGCGACATGTCGGTGATCGAGACGCCACCCGTCGACCGCCTGCCCGTCCACACCGAGATCATCGAGTTTGACGAAGAGGTCATCACCGACGCGGTGCTGCGCGAGATCGACCGCGGCGGCCAGGTGTTCTATGTGCACAACCGCGTGGAGACGATCCACAACACCGCGCTGATGCTGCAGAAGCTCGTGCCCCAGGTGCGCATCGCCGTGGCGCACGGGCAGATGGCCGAGAAGCCGCTCGAACAGGTGATGCTCGATTTCATCGAGAAGAAGTACGACGTGCTGGTCTCGACCATGATCGTCGAGTCGGGGCTCGACATTCCATCGGTCAACACGCTGATCGTCGACCGCGCCGACACGCTGGGCCTGGCGCAGCTCTACCAACTGCGCGGCCGCGTCGGGCGCTCGGCGAACCGCGCCTTCGCCTACCTGCTGGTGCCCTCACGCCGCGTGCTCACCGAGGACGCCCAGAAGCGCCTGCGCGTGATCGAGGAGTTCGACGAGCTGGGCGTGGGATTCAAGGTGGCCTTGAAGGATATGGAAATCCGCGGCGCCGGCAACATGCTGGGGCCCGAGCAGCACGGCTTCATCTTGGGGCTAGGCTTCGACCTCTACGTAAAGTTGCTCGAGGAGGCGGTGTCGGAGCTGAAGAGCGGTGCGGCGGGCGCCGATGCGCCCGCCGCCGAGCCGCGGCTGCTCACCGACTGGAGCGCCTTCCTGCCGGACGATTACGTGCCGAACGAGCACGAGAAGCTCGATCTCTACCGCCGCCTCGCCGAGACCCGCACTATCGACACCCTTGATACGCTGACGCTCGAGATGCTCGACCGCTTCGGCCAGTTGCCCGAGGCAACCGTGGCGCTGTTCGAGCTGCGCCGCCTGCGCATCCTCGGCGCCGGAGCCCTGATCGAGAGCGTGCGCGTGTTCGCGCAGGTCACCGAATTGCAGCTCAAGCGCCATCTCAAGCCGCAGGAGATCCGCGCCATCGTCGGCGCGGTGCCGTTCCAGGTGGAGTTCTTCTCCGGCCGCGAGTTCGGGCTGCGCGTGCGCGGCGAAGGCATCGTGTTGCTCAATCGCTCACGCGAGCTGCTCGAGATGATCGCCGCCACCACCACGACGGCGGCGCCCGCCGAAGCGTAGCGCCGCCGAGCACGTCGCGAATCTGCGTTACGCGGCGGTGGTCGCCCCGCGGCGACGCAGCATCACGAACGCGGCGCACGCGAACAGGCCGGCTCCAACCAACGGAAGGGCGGCGCGCGGAACCGCGGGCACGGGGACGCTCGATGTGGCGGAGGCCCACTCCACCGAGTTGTCGGGGTGCTGGAAGGCAAGCCGCGCAGTGCCCGACTCCTGGAACACGACGAACGTTCGCACCGCCGTGGTTGACGTGGTGGGGTCTTCCCACAGCGCCTGCCGGAGGCCGGTCGCCACTCCGCTCGCGGTTACGCGGAGGACAACGCTACCGTCGATCCGCCCGCTCGCCATGATCCCCTCGACCAGGTAAGTCCCATTGGGCAACACGGTTCGCGGAATCGAAATATTGGCGGTCGTGGGCGTGGGGCCCTGCGCAAACACCGTCCCGCCCGTTGCGGTATCGACGACCTTGAGGGCGCTCAGGTTCTGCGACGCGTGGACGACCACCTGCGTCCCCGTGATCAACGGCACTTCGATGTCGAAGAATGGACGTGAAAGCGCCACATACGGCCCATCAAACTGGCCACACGGGCAACCGCCAAAGAACGTGTCGTTGGAAATGAGCACCCCTCCCACGTGAATCACCTTGTTCATCTGGCAATTCCCGTAGTAGGTCAGGGTCTCGTGATACTGGGTAGGGGATCCATTCGGCCCATTGATGTAGTCGTAAACAATCTCGCCGGCCAGGTAGCAACGTCCGTAGATTCCTCCGGCGCCGCCACAGCCATTGCATAGCGCCAGCGCCTCGCGCGGTGATAGCCCTACGACCAGTGTCCACGCCATGGCGAGGACGAGCACCCACGTCCTGTTGCGTTTGCCCGACATTGCGGCCTCCCTGAGAGTGAGTCGCTGTGGGCGCACGCTGCCAATACCAGGTGGCCAGAACGCCCCCACGGCGAACCATGAATCGAACCCGACATGGGGGAGACGGCGCGGCGGGAGGTTTCTATCAATCCTCGACGCGGACGAGGACGATCCCGGCCCAGTAAACGGGGTGGGCGTAGGGATAGTCCCCGTGGGCTCCAGGCAGCGTCCGGAGCCAGTGCTGGGCCTCGCGCAACGCCGCGGCGGCGGCCATGGGGGCGACCCTCGCGGGCAGGGCCAGAGCGCCACGCGCATTCCCCGGACGATCGACTTCAGGTGCGAACAGGTTTCCATAGAACCGCCGCATCAGCAGCCCGGTCGCCTGGTCGTCCACGTGCCACAGGCTCACGAGCAAGGCGCGCGCTCCGGCGCCGAGTAACGCCTGCTCGAAGCCGATGTAACCTTCGACGTGCGACACGGGACCGAGCACACTGCTGCAGGCCGCGAGGCTCACGAGCCGCGCATTGAGCCGCCATTGCGTGGCGATCTCATCCACTGTCACGAGACCGTCGGGAGGCGTCGGACCCGCGCTCGCGGCGGAGACATCTGCTGCATAGGACGGCAGCCCGGGGCCGGCGCTCTCACTGAGCACGAGCGCTGAGCGCCCCGGCGATCGCTCGTCTATCGCCGCGTGGGTTGCGAAGTGGAGGAGGTCGTAGTGCCCAAGCGCTCCGCTCGCCGCGAGATCGCGCAGCTTCGCTTCCGAAGCGTCGCGGCCCAGCAGCACAGTGGCACCCGGCAGCAGCGCCGAGACAGCTTCAATTTCGGGGCGCGTGGCACTGAGCGGCGGCCAGGCGGCGCCCGCCACGGTGGCGCTCGCGATCGCGCCGCCGCTCGCACTGCCGGTCGCGGCGGGATTCGCGGCGCGCGCAGCGCCGGTCCCGGCGTAAGCGGGATCCCCCACCAACAGCGCGCGCCAGTCCCTCGGTGTTCGCTCGTGCGCGCGGGAGCCGGCTCGCATCGCACCCAACAACGCCGAGGGCGCGTAGGCGATCTCGAAGCGGTCTCCCAGCCAGCGGCCCGAGGTATCGGCCAGCGACTCAAGCGGGATGCCCCGCATGATGTCGGGTGACACGACGAGCAGCCGGCGCACCCCGTTGAGATCGGGCTCCAGCGGTGCGATACGCAGCGCATAGATGGCGCGGCCGAGCCGCGCGACCTCGGTGGTATCGGCAAGCCGCAGCGGCCATCCCGCCGACGCGCGCAACTCTGCCATGTAGCCGTAGAGCACGTCACTCGAGCCATGCCACATGTCGCCACCGGGGCCATCGATGCGATGCCAGCGCACGGGACCGCGATTGCGAATCGCGTAAGCCCACATCGGGTAGCCCTCGCGCCCCGCGCCGCGCTTGAGCTCCAGCCAGCCGATGATCGCGGCATCGGGCGCCAGATGGTTCTGCACGCGGCCAAGCGCATGGCGCCACATGCCGAGCGTATCGATCGCGCCGCGATCGTGGAGCGACTCGATCAGCGTGCGGCTCATGCCGCGCTCGACCGACACCCACGCTGCAGCACCGCGATCCTGCTCGAGTTGCGCCGCGGCGAGCTGCCAGTAGATGCTCAAGTCGAACATCGCGGCGCGGCCACGGCCACCGCTCGCTGCGCGCCGCAGGTCCTCGCGCAGGGCCGCGCATTCGGTGAGCACCGACTCGGCGCTGGCGGCGCGGCCCAGGTTGCGCAACGTCATGCCGTAGGTGCTCAGGCTCATCTCGAGCCCGCCGGCGCGTGGCCGCGACAGTGCGCGCCGCAGCGTTACGGCCTCGCGCAACAGCGGCTCCGCGGCACCCCAGTCGGAGGCCTGCGTGTAGACGAGCGACAGCGCGGTGAGCGTCGCGGCAACGGCATCCGGGTCGGGCGGCGTGAGCCCTCGCCGTAGGCTAAGCGCTTCGAGAAACGCGGCTCTCGCGGAGTCGGGCCGGTTCATCGCACGGTGCATGTTCGCGAGTCCCATCAGGCTCTCGCCGATCTCGCGCGAACCCGCGGGCAACCGTTCGCGGCGTAACAGCAACGATTGGCGGCACATCTGCAGCGCTTCGGTGAGCGGTCCACCCGAGTTCTTCACGTCGCTCGCGAGCTGCAACAGGCTCTGCGCCACCAACAGGTGTTGTTCCCCAAATATGCGGCGACGCACAGCCAGCGCTGCCTCGTCGAGCCTTCGCGCGGTGGCGAAGTCACCCTGCGCATGAACGAGCCGCGCCACCACCGTCATCGCCGCGGCGGCTTGCGGAGACTCGGGTCCGTAGCGCTGCCCGCCCGCCGTCAGCGCATGCCGGGCGAGGTCGAGTGCCATGAGGGATTCACCCGCGACATCGAGGGACTCGGCTCGGGCGAGCACGGGGTCGGCCGGTTCGGCGGCACGAGCGGTGGCCTCGCTCGGCGCAGGCAGCCGCTCGTTGGCGCCGCAGCCGCACAGGGCCACCACGAGCAGCAACAGTGCGGCATGACACCCTCTCCCGCTCACGGAGCGTGCTGCTGCAATCCCGCGCGGGCGCGCTCCCCAACGGGCCCCGGCTCACTCGCCAGTTGCCGCATCAGCGAGTCCGCCTGCTCCTTGCGGCCGGCTCCGGCGAGCGCCTGCCCGAGCGCCCATCGGCTCTCGGCGCGCCACGGCTCGGGCAGCTGCGTGTAGTCGAGCGACTGCAGTTGATCGAGCGCAGGCAGCGCGGCACCCAGTTGCAACAGCGTGTTGGCCAGGTACACGCGGCGCACCTGCTCCATGACGCCGCTCGCGTGGGCCGCCTCGAGCCCGCGCCGCGCCACGACAAGATTGTGCTGCTCGTAGGCCGCGAGCCCCGCGAGCAACGAAGAGTCCGCGCCGTTCGAAGCGCCGCCGCGCGCGAGCACGCCGGGATCGGGCCGCGGCAGCCACACCACCGCAGCGCCGCGTGGCGCCGGTGCTGACGGTGCGCGCAGTATCACGAACAGTCCCACCACGGCCACCAACGCCGCGGCCATGGCAATGGAAGGACCCATCCAGCGCGAGCGCCGCGGCACGGCGCGTTGCGGAACGCCTGCCCCGCCGAGTACTGCGGCCTGCCGCGCGCGCGCGCGTTCGTGCGAAGCGGCGATATCGCGCATGCGCTGCTCGCAGTCCGCGCACCTCGCGAGGTGGTCGAGCAACTCACGCCGCGACTCAGGGAGCGTGAGTCCCAGCACCAGATCCAGTAGTTGGTCGGCGCTTGCGTGGCTCAGCGCGTCCGCGGGTTCAGGCGTCACGGCGTTGCTCCTCCTTCCCTTGCGTCATTCCCTTCCGCCAATGATTCGAGCGCTGACCACAACTCGACGAACGCTCCCGCGGGCGGGTCCAGCGCGTCATGTCCCTGCTCGCCCAGGCACGCGCGAATCGCATCACGCGCGCGCTTGGCCACCACATCCACATATGCAGCATCCAGCATGATGTCAGGGTGCGTCGCGATGTCGCGGCTGGTCATGTCGTGGAACGCGCGCAGGAACCACACCCGCCGCGCCTTGGGCTGGAGGCGCCCCGCGCACTCGACCAGGGCTGCCGCCAACTCGCGCGCCTCGGCGCCCGCGTGCGGCGGCGACGCGGTGGAACGTGGCGTGTATTCATGCGCGTCATCGTCTTCATCGAATCCCTCTCCCACAGGCGTGTGGGGTCCCGCGCGACGCGTGCGGCGTACATGGTCGGTAAGCCCATTGCGCGCGACGGTGGCGATATAGCTGGCGATCTCGCCGGCCGAACGGCCATCCGGGGCCCATGCTCCAGATTCGCCGCGGGCGAGCAGATCTATCGCTTTGGTCGAGGCAATGTCCTCGAGATCCTCGTTCGTGGGGAATCCACCCCGCGCGCGGGCCCGCAGGTGCCGCATCAAGGCGCCATGGAGCGCCAGCCACAGCGACGCCCTCAAGCCATCACGGCCCGCGAGCAAGGCGCCGTCACGCAACGCCTTGCAGCAGGCGGCGACATGCAGCGGCCACTGAGCGGAGGGGTCGGGCTGGGGCGGCATCCCATGAGCCTACACCGCCCACGGGGTTACGTCTGGGCTACTTCAACGCTGCCAGCATCTCCGCCTCAGCGCGAATGCCCTCGGCGAACGAGCGGGGTGCGAACCCCAAGTCCCGCATCGCCGGGCTGATATCGACGGCCTTGGACTCTTCCAAGCGCAGCACCTGCTCGGGCCGCACCGGCGCAGGTAGTCGCAGGCGCTGGAGCAGCGTGACCATCCGGTAGGTCGCCTTGAGCGGTGTCGGCACGACCCAGGCGGGCCGTCCCATGGCGCGACCGGCTTCGCGGACTAGATCCCGCAAGGCGATCGGCGCGGGCCCACCGACATCGTAGGCGCGACCTCCCGAGTGCGTCTGCGCGAGCGAGGCGATGATCGCCGCGGCCAGGTCATCGACATGCACCGGCTGCTGCAGGGTAAGGCCAGCGCCGGGCACGGTCACGACCGGAAAGCGGCGGATCCATTCGAGCAATCGCACCATGTTCCGGTCCGCCGGGGTGCCATAGATCATGCTCGGACGCAGGATGGTGTGCGCGATCGTCGAGGCGCCCAGCACCGCCTCGCCCGTGCGCTTCTTGTCGGCGCTGTGGCTCTTGAGCTTCGTGTACACGCCGGCCGAGCTGATGAACACGCCACGCTGCACCCCCGCGGCCTGCAGCACGGGCACCAGCCGCGTCGCCTGCGCCATCCCTGAGAGGTGCACGACGGCGTCGATTCCCTCGAACGCCGCGGCGTGCGCCTCGGGCTCCTCGAGATCGGCGCGGCGGATTCCAATTCCCATGGACTCGAGGTGGGAGGCATCACGGCCCGGCCGCACCACGGCGAACAGTTGCCGCCCCGACTCGGCGAGCCGCGGGAACAGTCGCGAAGCCACAAAGCCGAGCGCTCCGGTGACGGCGATGGGGCGGGAAGAAGTCGTTGTGTCGGTCACGATTGGGGCAGAATGGGGGCCGCGTCGCAGGCAATGCAAGCGGCGTGGCACCGGCCGTGGCGTCCTAGCGAAGATCACGCTACGATTGCTGCAACCTGCCGCTCTGGCATTGAGCCGTCCCGACTTCGAGACTCCCGCATGACCCGCCACAGTATCGAATGCATCATCGGCGCCTTAAATGAGGCGGACGTTCGCTATCTCATCGTGGGCGGCCTGGCCGTGGTGGCGCACGGCTTCGTGCGATTCACCGCGGACGTGGACCTGGTGCTCGACCCGGACCGGCAACAACTGCTGAAGGCCATCGAGGCGCTGTTGAAACTCGGGTATCGCCCGCGTGCGCCCGTTGACTTCCGCGCGTTTGCGGATCCGAAGTCGCGCGCTGCATGGCGTAACGAGAAGGGCCTCACGGTATTCTCGACGTCGAGCGACGAACATCCCGATACCGAGATCGACCTGTTTCTCGAGCCGCCCTTCGATTTTGAGGCCGCCTATCTCGGCGCGGCACGAATGGAATTGGTTCCCGGCACCATCGCGACATTTGTCGGCGTGCGCGAGTTGTTCGGCATGAAGCGCGCCGCCGGGCGCCCGCAGGACTTGCAGGACATCGAGGGCCTCCGTCCCTTACACCCCACGGCGGAGGCAAGCGATGAGTGAGGCGGACCCGCGCGATGAGCGGTTGTGGGAAGCCGGATGGGAAGGGCACTCATTGGCCCAGCGGCAGCGGATGGCAAGACTCTCCCTCGGCGAAAAGCTGCAGTGGCTCGAGGATGCCCACCGGCTCGTGAAGCAGCTGGAGCGGGCGCGCGGGGCATCCGCGGCCCCCGCGCCCCCGCACGACTCCGGGACTCAATCCGGCTGACCGCCACTCCCGCGTGATTTCGCAGCAACTTTTCGGGCCCCCATCCGCGTCCTAGTGGGTGGGACCCGCAGTACCACGCGAATCGCATGCAGGGAGCCGAATGAACGCACAGGAGCGAGAACGCCGCTGGGAGCGGTTGACCCGGTTGCTCGTGCCCGTCCATGGACCGGCGCTGGCGACGGCGCGGCGGTTGTGCCGCACTTCGGTGGACGGGGAAGACCTGTACGCCGACACGGTGCTCCATGCGTTCGAGAAACTGCACACGCTTCGCGAGCAGTCCCGCTTCAAGGGGTGGTTCTTCGCCACCCTGTTGTCGCGACACCGCAGCCGCACTCGCCTCAAGTTCTGGCGCCGCTTCGTGCCGTTGGACGAAGCGTTCCCCGCGGGAACGGAGCCCACAGGCGAAGACGGCGAGCGCTGGAACGACGAAGCTCGAAGGGCGGCGCGGGTCGCAGCGGCCCTGGCCTCGCTGCCGGCGGTACAACGGGAAGCCATCGTGTTGTTCGAGCTCGAGCACTACTCGATCGAAGAGATCGCAGGCCTGCAACGCGCCTCGGTCCCGGCGGTCAAGATCCGCTTGAGCCGGGGGCGCGAACGGTTGCGACACTTTTATCAACAACTCGGCATCACCGAACCCCATAGGGCAATCACGCACTGCGTACCGGTTGCACGGGAGGCAAGTCCTTCATGAACAAATCCCGGCTCGACCCCACGGCACACGACGCGCAACAGCGCGGCGGCGCGTCCGATGAACTGCCGGAGGACCTGCTCGCCCTGCGCCGCGAGACCAGCCGCGAGCTGCCGCCACTCGAACATTTCGTGCGCGCGGCATCACGCCGTCCGCGCACTCTGGAGAATCTATTGATGGCCACGTCCGACAACCTGACCCGCCGCCCTCTGGGTATCGCCGCACTGGCGGGCGCCCTCGCGGTGATCGCGCTGCTCGTGATCCCATTCTCCTATGAGCGCACCACCGGCCACACCATCACGCTCGCGCTGCAGGGCGGCGCCCTCGATGCCGAGCACCTCAAGGGTATCGCGCTGCAGATGAAGAAGCTGACCAAGGCGCCTGCGGTCGCGGTGCAGGCCGACAACTCGAATGGCGCGCTGGCCTTCACCCTGACCTCGACCGTGAGCAATGCGTCGGGCATCGACGCCGACGCCACGGCGAAGGGCTTCGCCGCCGAACTGACGCGGCTCGGCTACACGGCCAGCACCAC
>JANLOX010000041.1:0-1627 GCA_031366795.1 Candidatus Eiseniibacteriota bacterium
CGATCACGCGCTTGCCGCGGAAGAAGAAGCCGTCACACGTGGCGCAGGCCGAAACACCGAAGCCCATCAGCTTCTGTTCGCTCTCGATTCCGAGCAGCCGCGCCGATGCGCCGGTCGAGATGATCACGGCGCGTGCCTGGATCGTCTTGCCGCCGTCGGTCCACGCGGTGAATGGGTGGGAGGTGAAGTCCACGCGCTCGACGCTTTCGTAGATCAGCTCCGTGCCGAAACGCAGGGCCTGGTCACGGAACACTTCCATCAATTCAGGACCCTGGATGCCGTCACGGAAGCCGGGGTAGTTCTCGACCTCGGTGGTGATGGTCAGCTGCCCGCCCGGCTGGGGCCCGGCGATCATGACCGGCTTGAGGTTGGCGCGCGCGGCGTAGACGGCCGCGGTGTATCCGGCGGGACCGGAACCCAGAATCATGATCTCGCGGATATCGGACACGGTGGTCTCCGGTCAGAGTGAGAGTGAACGCTTAGTTTAGCCGCTCCCCGAGCGGGCGGAAAGCCGGCCCCGGAGAGGTCCCGGAGCAGATCCGGAGCGGCTCCGGAATGCCGGAAGGCAGGCATTAGGATGACCGTGGCCGGGGTGCGGGTTCCAAGGCCCGCGTCAGGTCGGCGTCTGCCGGAGGCTCTCTAGGCCTTCCGCAAGCTGCTGGCCAATGGCTGCCGCGCCGCTCCCAGCGCCGGCAGGAATCCGCCCAAGACTCCCATGACGGCCGCGAATATCATGCCCGTCATCATCGTACCCGGCGTGACCCGGAAGGCGAACGCCACCTCGCTGAACGATTGGAAGTTGGTGGTGCTGGTCGTCAGCCCATTGATGGGCAGCGCCAGCAGGCAACCGATGACGCCGCCGATCAAGGCGATGATCACCGACTCGATCACGAACGACAGCATGACCGACCACGGCCGGAACCCGAGCACCAGCAGGGTCGCGATCTCGCGGGTGCGCGAGCCGACGCTGGCGAACATCGTGTTGACCGCGCCGAACAGGGCGCCGATCGACATGATGACGGTGATGAAGATGCCGACGGTCTTCAGCAGGCCCGTGAGCGACTTGGATTGCTCGGCGTAGAATTCGTCCTCGCGGTTCGCCTGCACGCCCAGTCGCGGATCTTCCTCAACCAGCTTCTTGATGGCGTTGAAACGCGCCGGCTTCTTCATGCGGAGCACCACCACCTGGTAGGCGTCGCGGTGCATCACCGGCATCAGTACGTTGGCGTCGCCCCAGATCTCCGATTCATACGCCGAACCGTTGGCTTCGAAGTGTCCCACCACCTTGAACGGCCGCTTCTGGAAGATGAGTTCATCGCCGATCCGGCAGCGCTCGAAGCGTCCCGAGATGCGCCGCCCGACGATGACTTCGTCGGAGCCCGGGGTGAACAACCGACCCTCGACCGCCTTCGGCGTGGCGCGAACACCCACGGCCGACAGGTCGACGCCGCGCAGCGTGACATTGGACGAGCCCGGCTGGCCGATACGCTTGAGGTTGCTGACGACGACCATCTCGGCGCTCGCCAGTGGGCGTCCATCGGGCCCCGCAGCGACGTCGGGCAGACTCCGCAGGATCGCCGCCGCGTCACGGCCGATGCCGCTCGAGATCTCGCTGTCGGCGCCCTTG
>JANLOX010000057.1:0-4344 GCA_031366795.1 Candidatus Eiseniibacteriota bacterium
CGAACCAGGAGCAGAAGGCGGCTCTCGCGTCGGGTAAGGTCCTGATCAAGGACGCGATCGCCGACATCACGCTGCAGCAAGTGCTGACGCGCCCCGATGAATTCGACGTCATCGCCACGCTCAACCTGAACGGCGACTACCTGAGCGATGCGCTCGCGGCACAGGTCGGCGGTATCGGCATAGCACCCGGCGGCAACATCAACTACATGACGGGCCACGCCGTGTTCGAAGCCACGCACGGCACCGCGCCCAAGTACGCGAACCTCGACCGCGTCAATCCCGGCTCGGTCGTGCTGTCGGGCGAGATGATGCTCCGCTACCTGGGCTGGAACGAAGCCGCCGACCTGATCATCAAGGGCATGGACGGCGCCATCGCGAGTAAGCGCGTGACCTATGACTTCGCGCGCCAGATGGAAGGCGCGACCGAGATCAAGTGCAGCGAGTTCGGCGATAATTTGATCGCGAAGATGAAGTAGTGCGGCGATTGAGTGCGAGTGCGAGTGAGCCTGGGTGCCGCAGGGTGCCTGGGCTCGCGGCGTTGTGGGGTGGGTTGATTGTGCTCGCGACGTTGTTGTTCGCCGGCGTGAGCCACTCCACCGCCGCGACGTCGGCAACCGTCGGGACGCTCAAGATCGGCGCCCCACTCCCGCCACTCGCGGGGCGCAACCTCGCCGGCGAGCAGGTCACCGTGCTCGATGCTGCTCAGGGCCGCGTCACGTTGTTGGCGCTGGGATTCAGCTACGACTCCCGCCACGCCGTCGATGCCTGGGCAGACCGCTTCAGAGGAGAGTTCCATACCGACTCGCGTGTCACCTGCCTCGAGCTACCCATGATGTCCGGCGTGGGCGCACGCATGGGCAAGCCCTTCATCGAGCGCGGCATGCGGTCCGGAACGCCAAAGGCCCTCTATCGCAACGTCGTCGTGGTGTGGAGCGGCGTCGGCGACTGGAAGGAGCGGTTGCACGTGCGCGACAGCAAGCTCGCGTACCTGATGTTGCTCGATCGCAATGGGCGGCTTGTGTGGTCCGGCACCGGCGCGCGCGACGTGAAGGGCTATGAGCGGCTGAGCGCGAGGGTCCGCGCGCTGAGGCCCTAGCGCAAACTCGTCAGCGCCCGTCCCCCGTCGATCGCAATATTGGCGCCCGTGATCCAGCCCGACTCTTCGCTCAGCAAGAACAGGATCGTCGCGGCAATCTCCTCCGGCTGCCCTGGCCTGCCCAGGGGATGCGTCGACTTGGCGCGTTCCAGGAATGCCGGGTAGTCCGCCACCGCAGAGTTCACGGTGTGCAGCTCTGTCACCACCACTCCCGGATTCACCGCATTCACGCGCACCCCGTGCGGCGCGAGATCGAGCGAGGCGCACCGCGTCAGCGCATCGAGCGCCGCCTTGCTCACGCAGTACGCGAGCAACCCCGCATAGGGCCGCGGCCCCGCGACCGACGACACGTTGACCACGCCGCCCTTGCGCGCGATCAAGGCTGCACTGGCCGCGCGCGTCAGCAGGAACACCGAGCGCAGGTTGCTGTCCATAACGCGATCCCACTCGGCCGGCTCGGTCGTGGTGATCCCGCCATTGCCGATCACGCCCGCCGCGTTGACGAGCCCGTCGAGCCCACCAAAGTGCTCGACCGCAGCCGCCACCCACGCAGCGCAGACCGCTTCGTCACGGACATCGCCCGTGACCACATGCGCCTCAGCGCCGAGCGCCACGCACTCCGCCGCAACCGCGTCGAGCCGCTCGCGTCGCCGGCCCGCGAGCACCAGCTTCGCGCCCTCGGCAGCCAACGCCCGCGCCGTCGCGCGGCCAATGCCACTCGAAGCGCCACTGACGAGAACGACCTTGTCCTTGAAACGCGCGCGATCCGGCATGTGGCTCTCCGACGGAGTGGGAACAGTGACGATGCGAGGAGGCTCACTCTATCGGTTCGCGCAGGACGCGATGTATGATTTTTTACCGGCCCCGGGGCCAGTACTGTTGAGTTAACTCAACTTTTCTGAGCGCGCGCCGCGCCATGTGCACCACGACTTGCCCCGGGGCAAGTGGTGAAACGCCCACCCCCGCCGCGCTCCAATTCACCAGCCGCAACTCGCCCCGAGCAAGTCGTGACGCGTTGCGTGAACTCAACTCTACTTCGCCAGCGCTACGCCGAACCGCCCCTCAAACGCCATCTCCGCCAGCGGCTTCCTCGTCCGCGGCGCAGTCTCTCCAGCGCGCAGCTTGTCCGGCAGGTTCTCGGGGCTGCCGACCTCACCGATCGCGATCATCGCCACCGGCTCCCAGCCTTCGGGCAGCGCGAACACTTCGCGCGCCTTCGCGCGATCGAAGCCGCCCATCTGGTGCGCCGCGAGGCCCTCGGACGTCACTTGCGTGACCAACTGCGAGACCGCGAGGCCCAGGTCGTACAGCGCCGTGTGGCTGGCCTTGCCTTCAAAACTCACGCGCGCCACCGCCACGATCATCAACGGCGCCTTCGGTGCCCACAGCACGTTGCCGGGCATCAACACGCTGACTGCCTGCGCATGCGCCGCCGCATCTTCGCGCCGCACCACGATGAAGCTCCACGGCTGTGCATTCATCGATGACGACGCCCAACGTGCCGCCTGGAGCAGCCGCTCGACGACCGCAGGAGCGATCGCGTCGCCACCCAGGGCACGCGGGCTACGTCGCGTGGCGATGAGCGGAGTCAGCGACGGTCCGCCCTCCGCGCGCACGACCGGCACCAGCGAATAGTCGCTATTATGTGTTGCAACACGATTTTGGTAGTCAATGAACGTCATAACCCACCTCGTCAGTCTTCGTTCGAGTAGAGCTTCTCCAATATGCGCGACAGTTCTTTGCGTTCTTTCAGCGACAAGCGCTCTTCGATCCAGCCATTGGCTTCCTTGAGCAACGGCTCCATCGTGTCGAGAAGCCGCATCCCCTGCGCGGTGATCCGCGTCACAGAACGGCGCCGGTCTTCACTCGACCGCCCCCGTTCGACGAATTCGCGCTGCTCGAGCCGATCGATCAATCGCGTCACATCCGGCGCGCGCTCGATCAACCGTTGCGCGATCTCGCATCGCGCATAGCCCTCATCCTTCGCCCCCCGCAGGATCCGCAGCACGTTGTACTGGGCACCCGAAATCCCATGCTGCTCGCACAACATGTCGATGCGCGCCCGCAGATCGCCCGAGGCGACGAGCAGGTTGAGCACCGCCTCCTGGGACGAATCCGTGGAGCTGGACATGCGCAGGCGTTTGTTGAGGGCGTCTCCCATGGCACTCATTAGGATGCACCAACCTGTTATGTGTTTCGACACATTTCTTTGTGCGACGAAGAATGTTGCTCGATCGCGATAAGGCCAAGCTGTATATTGCGATAGCCTGATTTCAGTCACGCCTTACGCTAGCCGTTGCCAGCAAACGACTTGGCCCGGCCAGCAACATTCTTCGCCGCACAGCCCTCACGGCGCAACCCCTCTGGAACCCATTCATGACCGAAATCTTCATCGCAGCACCCGTTCGCACGCCCATCGGCAAGTTTGGTGGCGGCCTCGCGGGCATGTCCGCGGCCGAACTCGGCGGCGCCGCCGGGCGTGAGGTGATCCGTCGCGCCGGTGTCGCTCCCGACCGCATCGGCTACACCGTCTTCGGCAGCGCGCGCCAGGCCGGAGGCGGCCCCAACCCCGCGCGCCAGGTCGGGCGCCACGCCGGGCTACCCGATACCTCGCCCGCGTTCACCATGAACATGGCGTGCGCCTCGGGACTCCAGGCGATCCTGTCGGCCGCGCAGGTGATCCGCGATGGCGAAGCCGACATCGTGCTCGCCGGCGGCACCGAGTCGATGAGCCGCGTCCCCTACATGCTCGACCGCGCGCGCTGGGGCTACCGCCTCGGGCACGGCGAGCTGATCGATGGCATGTACCGCGACGGCTTCCTGTGCCCGCTGAGCGGCAAGATCATGGGCGAGACCGCCGAGACGCTGGCCGAGCAATACAACATCCCGCGCGCCGAGCAGGACACCTACGCCGTCGAGTCGCAACAGCGCTGCGAGGCCGCGCGCAAGGCCGGGCGCTTCGCCGACGAGATGTTCGCCATGACCGCGCCCGATGAACGCGGCAAACCCGCGCGCGTCGAAGCCGACGAGCACCCGCGCGACGGCATGACCATCGAGTCGATGGCCAAGCTGCCCGCCGTGTTCAAGCAGGGCGGCACAGTCACCGCGGGCAACTCGTCCGGCATCACCGATGGCGCCGCCGCGATGCTGGTGCTCTCGGCGGAGGCCGCGAAGCGCGAAAACGTCGAACCCTGGGCTCGCATCGCAGGCTTCGCGACTGCGGGCGTCGACCCGAACATCATGGGCAT
>JANLOX010000066.1:0-1925 GCA_031366795.1 Candidatus Eiseniibacteriota bacterium
GCGGCCGCGGGCGGCGACGACTTCTTGCAGTCGCTCCTCGCGCGCCGAAGTGCGTATCGACAGTCGGCTCTGGTGGACGGTGAGCTTGGCGGGGAGGGTGAACAACTCGAAGCGCAGTCGCTTGGGCCGTGCGTCGCGCAACCGCTCCGGCAGCGCCCGGCGCTTGAGCACGGTGAGCACGTTGTAGGTGAGCGCGTTGATGCGGAACCACGCCGCGTTGGCGCCGAAGCGACTACTTGGCATCACCCCGGCACCGAGTTCGTCCTTCATGACCCGGTGCACGTGCTCGATGGTTCCCGCCTTCTCCCAGTGCCAGCGCACCAGCGTTCCCGCCTCGATCTCCGCGCGGTTGCTCACGATCGCCAGATGCTTGGGCGTCATCGAGCCGAACAACTCGGCCTGCAGCGGCGTGAACCGCACCACCACGTAGCGCAGGGGGAACGCGTGCTTCGGCCAGTCCCCCGGCGTGAACTCCACCTCGGCGACATCCACCTGCTCGCTCCCGCGGTTCTCCAACTCCGCCCACTGTTCGGGTGGCACCGCCAGGCAACAGGTCCGCAACTCCTGCGTCATGTCGGCACTGATGGTGAAGCCGATCCCCTCGGCGACCAGGTACTTGAGCAGCGGGGTGTAGTACGACGCCGAGTCACTACGGAAGTAGCGCTCCTTAACCCACGGCGGCAGGTTGTCCATCGCCCGCTTCACCGACGACAGCGGGTCCTCGCCGCCCGCCACGTTGCCATCGCGAAACTCGTCCGCGACGATCAACTGCTCCTCGGCCCACGCCGCCACCAACGGTTGGTAGCCACGCGTGCCCTCGTAGGCCACCTTCGCGTCGCGCTTGTGCGCCTCGATGATCGTCCCATCGTGGTCGATCGTCGCGCGGGTCGCGGTGCGGTCAGCACCCCGGGCGATCAGGTCGCGATTGATCGCCTCGAGGCCGCGCAACCCTGCCGATTCCGGCGGCACGTAGGCCTTCTTCTCCGGCGGCCGCTGCGCCCAACACGCCGGGTCATGGAACTGCCCCAGGAAGTCGAGCAACGCATCCGGCGAGGGCAACCGACTGCCCAACATCCGCTCCAGTCCCTGATCCTCGCTGAGAATACGGATATCCTCGATCCGCTCCCCGCCGGCTGCGATGAGCGTGACCAGCGCCTCCAGCTTCTGCGCCGGCGTGAACCCACGCCGCCGCTTCGGCTCCGGCAACGCCGCCTGCGCCAGCTCATCCACCCCCAGCGCACGTAGCGTCTCGACCACCAGTGGCAAGCCGGCCCGCGCCGTGACGTCTTCGCGTTCCCCCAGTTCGATCACGAACGGCAGAATACCCTGTCGGCCGGTGCGTGCCCTCACGCGCGCCGGCGCTGGCGGGCGCGTTGGCGTTCGCGCGCCTGACGCCGCAGGTCGGCCAGCTCGCAGGCCGTCAGTTGGTCGATGACCTTCCACAGCTGCTGATACGCGGCCACCGCCGCGCGCACCGCGGCCTCGTCGTCCGGCCGAACGTGCACCGCCTGGGTCGCGCCCTGCAGATGCACGGTGAGGAACAGACCCCCGTGGCGCGCGTCCGGGTCGCGCGCGCAGGCGCAGTTCGAGCGTCCACAGCGCCGCAGCCGCTCGACCACCGACCCGCGCATCAATGGTTGCTCACTCAGCGCGCGCAATTGCTCCCGCAGCCGCCGCCGGCGGCGTTCGATCTGGCCACGATTTGAGTCCATATCTGTATCTTATACAGCTAACCAGATAACGAGTCCAGTATTTCCTCGCCCTCTGGGCGCGGATTATTCCCGCAACGTCACCCCTATGATCCGGTAACCGCGTCGCTTAGCCGTGGGCCACAGCGCTTAGAGCGGAGTTATGGCGTACTGTTTGCAGAACCATTGTAGTCGCGGCGGCTATCTGGGAACGTGCAGGCGTTGTGGGTGGATTCG
>JANLOX010000076.1:0-10722 GCA_031366795.1 Candidatus Eiseniibacteriota bacterium
GTTCGCGTTCGGTCTGGTCGCCTTCGGCCTGCTCGGCATGGGACCAGTGACGATCGCCGTCGACTCCTATGGCCCCGTCACCGACAACGCCCAGTCGATCTTCGAGCTGTCACAGATCGAGACGACGCCGGGTGCCGCCGAGGAAGTCGAGAAGCAGTTCGGCTTCAAGCCCGACTTCGAGAAGGGCAAGCATTACCTCGAGGACAACGACGGCGCGGGCAACACGTTCAAGGCCACGGCCAAGCCCGTGCTCATCGCCACTGCCGTCGCGGGGGCTACGACGATGTTGTTCTCGATCATCCTGACGCTGCAGAAGCACTTCGGGCTGGACGCCAATGGCGCGCAGATCTTCAAGCTGGACCTGCTCGACCCCTACGTACTGCTCGGCCTGCTGATGGGCGGCGGCACGGTGTACTGGTTCACCGGCGCTTCAATCCAGGCCGTGACCACCGGC
The DNA here is from genome assembly GCA_031366795.1 of Candidatus Eiseniibacteriota bacterium. Lineage (GTDB taxonomy): Bacteria > Eisenbacteria > RBG-16-71-46 > RBG-16-71-46 > RBG-16-71-46 > JANLWK01. Next base: position 455 of record JANLOX010000076.1, read on the forward strand.
GCCTACCGCGCCGTCGAGTACATCAAGAAGAACATCAAGCTCGATTCCGCCGAAGCGGCAAGCGTCGAGACCTCGCGCACCGTCGTGCGGATCTGTACGCAATACGCGCAGGCCGGCATGTTCAACATCTTCATGGTGATCTTCTGCCTCACCATCGCCTACGCGTTCTTCAACGAAGTGTTCTTCATCGCCTACCTCGTCTCGATCGCGGTCGTCGGCCTGTTCCAGGCCGTCTACATGGCGAACGCTGGTGGCGCGTGGGACAACGCGAAGAAGGTGGTCGAGGTCGAATTGCACATGAAGGGCACCGAGCTGCACGACGCCTCGATCGTCGGCGACACCGTCGGCGACCCCTACAAGGATACCTCGTCGGTGGCACTCAACCCGATCATCAAGTTCACGACGCTGTTCGGCCTGCTGGCGGTCGAGATGGCGGTTGCGAATCCGACGATCCGCGTGCCGGTATCGGTCGTGTTCATGCTGATCGCGCTGTTCTACATTTACCGCTCGTTCTACGGCATGCGCATCACGTCGAACCAGTCGAAGTAGCAGCGCGCACAGCAACGGGCCCCGCACTTCAGCGTGCGGGGCCCGTTCGTTTTTGCACCCACTGTCCGCGCGGACACCTGGGCTCGCCGCTGGCTGCTCCGCTCCCGCCCCTACTTCCCCAGCTTGCTAGCGATGTGCAGGGTCGGGGCTACGAAGTAGGCCGTGCCGTAGACGGCTCCCATCACCGCCAGGGAGATCAGCAGGCGCCGCCCCTTGACCGGCTCGTCGCTTTCCCAGCGGAACAGCAAGCCGTTGATGCTGACGCCGATCACCGCGGTGAGCAGCAGCATGATCACCGGCGCGCCCAGGTTGAACACGTTGACTCCGCGGATGATCACTCCCTGCAGTGCCTCGACCAGGTAGGTCGTGGGGATCAACCGTGCGACACGCTGCAGCCATTCCGGCAGGAGCGGGAACGGGATCGTGGCGCCGGACAGGAACATCAGGGGGAAGAACAGGAAGTTCGTCATCGCCGGCGCCACCTTGCTGTCGCGCGCGATGCTGCCGACCACCAGCCCGAACGGAATGAGCGCCAGCCCACCGAGTGCGATGACGATGAACAACGAGACGACGGACCCATTCGCGCTGAAGCCGAACAGCAGCCGCGCCACGAGCACCTGGACCGCGACCGACCCGAGCAGCATCGTCAGCGACATGGCACCATGCGCCAGCACGATCGAGAGCGGGTGCAGTGGCGTCAGGCGGTGCCGCCTGAGGATGCCCGTTTCGCGTTCGGTGACCATGCGAATGGCGACACCAAACAGGCTGCCCGAGATGGTGGTGATGGTGAGCAGCCCTGGCATCAGGATGTCCAACTGCTGGGGATCGCCCCGGCCGAACACCGAACCGAAGATCAGCAGGAACACGAGCGGGAATGCCAGCGTCCAGTACACGGCCGTGCGCGAGCGCATGAAGGTGATCAGGTGACCGCGGTACAGCGCGGCCCAGGCGCGCAGGATCGGCATCATGATGCGCCTTCCCGCAGGGCGGCTTCAGGATCATCCGCCACCAGTTCGAGATAAACGTCCTCGAGCGTGGGCCGCTTCATGCGCAGGTCGGTGAGCTTCAGGCCCTGGTTCCGCAACATATCGCCCAGCGCGACGATCGCCGCCGCCGGATCGTGGGTGACGAACTTGAAGTGCGCCCCCTCCCTGCCCTGTGCGCTGGCACGCGCCGCCAGCAGCGGCGCCGGATCGAAGTCATGCGAGCAGGCGATCCACAGCGTTGAACTGCCGCCCGAACGCTGCAGCAGGTCGAACGGCGAGCCGTCCGCGACCACCTCGCCTGAGCGCAGCACGATAACGCGGTCGCACAGTTGCTCGGCTTCCTCGATGTAGTGTGTGCTCAGGATGATCGAGCAGCCTTCTTCGCGCAGCGAGCGCACGAGTTCATGCAGCGCGCGGCGCGCGACGGGATCGAGCCCGGTGGTAGGCTCGTCGAGGATCAGCAGCTCGGGCCCGTGCAGGATCGCCATGGCGAGCGCCAGGCGCTGGCGCTGGCCACCCGACAGCTCGCGCACCAGCGACTTCGATTTCGCGGTGAGCCCCACGCGATCGAGAATCGCCGCGACGGGGCGCGTCGAGGGATAGAAGGCGGCGTACATGCGCAGCACTTCGAAGGGAGTCAGGTCGGGTGGGATCGCCGTGGACTGGAGTTGTGCGCCGATGCGCAAGCGCAGCTTCGAAGCCTCGCGCGTGGGATCCATTCCCAGCACGCGAACGCGGCCACGTGTCGGCTCGCGCAAGCCCTCGAGTGTCTCGACCAGTGTCGTCTTGCCGGCTCCGTTGGGCCCCAGCAATCCCGTGATGCCGCCCGGCGCGATCTCGAGGCTCACGCCCTTGAGCGCCCGCAAGTCCCCGTAGTCGCGTTCAAGCCCTTCGATCAGGATGCTGGATTGCACGCGAGCGGTCAGGCTTTCGGGGATGCCAACTGGTCGATCTTGGCCGCCATGATGAAATCGTTGCGGTGCAGTCCGCGAATCTTGTGCGTCCACGTCTCCACACGCACGCGCCCGCCACTGATGTGCAGGTCCGGATGGTGCTCCTCGGACTCGGCCAACTCGCCGACACGGATCGCGAACGCCAGGGCGGCCGCGAAGTCCGCGAACTTGAACCCGCGCTCGATACGCATGGTGCGGTCGCGCTCAACCATGTGCCACTCGGGGATCTTGGTCAGCATCGCCCGCACCTCGTCCGGCGTCAGCGGCGGCACACCGCCGCGGCAAGGTTCGCAATGGGATTCGATCAGGGATGCCATACTTGAGCCTCCAACAATGGGGCACGCCAAGGGTGAATGATACCTTAGAGGCTAAACGACCCGGGCACGCGGCGCCAGCGGTCCTGGAAGTCCCTGCTTGACGGCGCGAAAATCATCCCGTTTGCTGGCCGCTCCCAGCCCCCACCGCGACCGGCTGAAAGACCCTCATCCCCATCGAGGTCACACATCATGACGACCCCTCTGGTTCGACTCATTACGCCCATCGCCGACTTCACTTCACCTGAAGTCTCGATCTACTTCGCGCAACTCGAGACGCTCACGAACAGCCTGCGCGATGACGTGAGGGACGCCACCCCAGAACAGCTCGAATGGCAGCCCGCTCCCGGCATGAACACGGCCGGCATGCTGCTCGCGCACATCGCGGTCGCGGAAGCCTACTGGGCCTCGATCATCGGTGAGCGCGCCTTCCTGTGCGAGAAGGTGCTGGGCATCGGCGCCGATGACGATGGGCTGCCATGCGCGGACGGGGCCGGTCCGCCGGACACCCTCAAGGGCAAAGCGATCCCCTGGTACTTCGACCTGTTGATGAAGGCGCGTGCCAGCACGCACGCCATGATTTCGCCGCTCACCACCGCCGACTTGACGCGCGAGATCGAAGTCCGCGGCTCAGGCGGCGTGCGCATCATGAACGGCCACTGGATCCTCTATCACATGGTCGAGCACCTGGGCGGGCATTACGGGCAGATCAACCTGCTGATGCATTTGCAGCGCGCGGGAGCGGCGAAGGTAGCGGGGTAGCTGGGGATCAAGTGCCGCTCGCGATAGCCGACTGGTGGAGGACCGCGGGGTCGAGATCTGCGCCGTTGGGCCAGACGATCGTGCCAAGGTCCGCATTCACCCGGACCTGCGCGAAGATCACAGGATCCTCGAGCGGCGCGAATACGCCTTCGAACGGCACCAAGCGTGCGATGTCTACGACACCCTCGGTGCCATCATCGAAACCGAGCCGCAGGCAGCGGCCTTCCAATACCTCAACGCGAACAACATCCACGATCATGGTTACCTCAGAGGAGCGATACGTTTCAGGGGTTCCGCTCTTGCAGCGCGGTCCCAGTCCTCGCGAAGCTCTAGCCGGTGAAGGCTTGCCCACTCCATAACGAGCCCGAGCACACGCGGTGGGAGTCGCCCCTCCATCAGGGCAAGGGGCTCGAGCGCAAGGCTCGCCCGATAGCTCGCATACCTCACATGAAAGTGGGGCGGTGCATGGTCGCTGTAGTACATGGCGATAACGATCCCGAAAAAACGGCAAATCTCAGGCATCCGGATGGCTCCGCAGGGGCGGTCCATTCGGGGATGCCGCGAGCTTACCTCAACTTGGCCGAGTGCTTCCTGCCAAAATGAGGGGCCACAGCGAGCCCTACCCCGGCGGGTTCAGTGCGATTTGTGGGGAAATGGATCACGGCTGCCCCTCACGCCGGCCCTTTCGTGATTTGAGCGCCGATGTCGGAGCGGTGCAGGGCGCGATCCCAGATCAGGATGACGTGCGACTCCCCGGGGGCTGGGTGATAAACGTGAGGCCCCGAGTGGAGCACGCGGGCATCGCGGTAGGTCGCGCCATCGAGGCGGCCGCGGCCGGGCAGGCCGTCGGCGAGGATCGCGAACCTCTCGGAGTAGCTGACGTCAAAGTGCCGCGAGGTGGCGCGCCGGTCCGAACCGAGGTCTGCTCCCAGCACGCGCAGCGAGCGATCCGGCACAAAGTGTGTATTCAGGAATTCGCGCGCCGCGGGTGGAAATCCAGGATTGTCCGGCGTGGCGAAGTGCGTTCGCGCATGGCGGACATCGCTCGCAATGCGGTCGGGGAGCAATCCCAACGCGAGCCGGCACTTGGTCACGCCCTCGAGCGCGAAGTAGTACGGCCGCGGCCGGAACACCGTCTCGCCCTTGAGATCCATGATGGATTCGTGCGCACGGGTCAGGCGCAGCACATCGCCCAGGAGCTCGACTTGCGGATCGCTTGAACTGCGCCAGATCGGCGCCACTTCGAACACCGAGAGCATCTCGAACGCCACGATAAGCCCCAACGTCCACACCACTCCCTGCCGGGCGATGCGGGAGCGCTTCTCCCGCCGGCTCCACCGCCACGCCCCACGGACGGCGGCGGTAACCAGGAGGGCGAGCATGGGGATCCACGGCAAGTAGTCTTCCCGAGTGATGAGGGGCCACCAGCTCTCGAGAAACCCGATGAAGCATCCGGTCGACAACAGCAGCACGACCCGCCTGCCCTGCGCGGGCGAGGTGCGATCGCTCCCCAACAGCCAGCGCGCGGCGGGAATCATCGCCAGCAGCACGGCGGGCAGTATCCACGGCCGGACGGATTCGGTTCCCCAGTGACCCAAATGCGGCACGATGTTGTGCTCGAGCGTGCAGTACCTCATCGCATCGAGTCCGCCGATCCACCAGAAGCCCACCACGATCAGTACCGGCAGCACCACGAATCCCGCGGCGACCCAACCGAACGCCCGCGCCCATTCCCCCACCCGCGCGGCCGTGCGGTGGCGCGGGCGCGCCAGTGCGACCACGGTCACGCCGATCCCAAGCGCCGCAAGCAGCAGGATGGTCTTGAGCGAGGTCACGAGTGCCACGCCCAGCAGCAATCCCCCCACGAACCCGCGCCGCCGCGACCACGGGCCCCCAAGCAATGCGACGAGCGCGCATAGCCAGGCGGCCATCCACAGGATGTCGGCGCGGAATTCGGTCGAGGTCAGGAGCCACGTCGGCGAGACACTCGCCCCCAACGCGGCCCATGCTCCAGTGCGCGGCGACCAGAGCAGGCTGCCGAGCCGGTAGGTCGCCCACAACGACAGCGCCACGAGTGGCAGAAGGAGAATTCGGCCCAGCAGGATGATGTCGGCGCGCTCCCCAAGCAGGCGCATGACCGGCGCCATGAGCAAGTGAAAAAGCGGCGCATGATTGTCGAACACGTCGCGGTACTGAACGAGTCCCTGGTTCCAGCCCCAGATCACGTGGAGATGTTGTGGCTCATCCGAATTGATCTGGTGGTTGAACAGCGCCATCGCACGCAACGCGAATTGCACCACGATGAGCAACGCGATGACGAACCATTCTGATCCAGGCTGGGCGCGATTCCCGCGCGACTGCGCGCTGCTTGCCGTCGTTACCGCAAATACCGTCATGAGCCCTGTCTGGGAGAGTTCGCGCACCGGCGCGATCGCGTCAGCGGCCGTCACACTAGCCATACCCCACGCCGCGCGCTGTGTTTCCATCATACCGCGAGGGGCTGAACGGCGTCTGAACGGAATTGGGCTTAAAATCTCACCTGCACCTGCCCGATGAACGAGTCCGCGTTGATCTGCTTCGCTCCCGTCGCGCGGCGCACACGGTTCGGCACGATCTCGACGTTGGTGCCGATGGTGGTGGCGCGGACGCGGCGCGCGATACCGATGGCGGGGCGCTGGAAGTCCTCGAGCCGGCCGATGAGCTGCACCTGCGGGATCACGCGGAATCCGCCGAGCACGTACCAGCCGCAGTCATCCTTGTTGCGCGCGCGGCCTTGCAAATGACGCGTGATGTACTCCGAGCGCACCATCGCGCCGCCGTATTCGCCCGTGCCCTCGACACCCCAGCGCACGCTGTCGGAGTTGGTGCGCGTGACACTGCTGCCCAGCGCGAGTTGCGCCAGCGGGCGCACCACCAGCCGCCCTACTGCCAGCACGGTGGAGTCGCGGTTGGCGATCGCGTTCTGGCCTTCGCCGTTGAACACGCCCGCGGTGACGGTCGCGAAGAGCCCGAACATGTACTCGCCCATCACCCCGACGTCGTACTTGGGTGCGAGTGAATCCACGACGGCGGCGAAGTCGGCGGTCTCGAGCGCGGGCACAGGAATCAGGTACTCGCGGCTGAACGGCGTCTTGAATTGGCCGGCGGTGAGCGCGTAGGTCGGCATGGTCCACTTGATGGTCGCCTCGCGCAGGCTCACGGCCGCCGGGTTCTTCACGCCGGCGGACGCTTCGAGTTCCACGAGCGCGCGGTAGCTGAAGTGCTGCGGGAGCGCGCCGTCGATCGAGAATCGCGCGCGATTCAGCGCTGCCGAAATCCCCGCGCGCTCGATCGCTGTCTCGCGCAGCTGGATGTAGCCGCCGAGCCTTGGGGGCGGCGGAGTCGTCGTCTGCGCCGCGGCGGCAGAGGCGAGCGCGAGCGCGAGGCCCAACAACGCGATCAAGGTGGCGCATGACAGGCGATTCAAGGCGTCCCTCCCGAGTTCGGCGAGTGTCGCTAAAGTTGCTTGAATGAATGATTACTAGACCCCAATATGCCTCATTGGTCACTTTTTGAGGCATACTAACACCAATCGAATAGCCTCCAAGTCAGAGGCCTGCTCACCCAAAGTGCTTCGCCAAGGGAGAAGTCCGGGCATGATCGGTCGCTGGACTCGCAGCTCAATCGCCGTCGCCTTGCTCGCGTGCATCGCCGTCACCCAGCCCACTCCGTGCGCGAGCGCGCCGCGTCACGCCCCGGCGTCGACGCTCAGCGTCTTCGCAGCGGCATCCCTGGCAGATGCCTTCGGTGAACTGGCGCACCAGTTCGAGGCAGCGCATCCCGGTACCCGCGTGCAGCTCAATCTCGCCGGTTCGCAGCAGCTCGCCGTGCAGATGGAACAGGGCGCGCAAGCGGATGTATTCGCCTCGGCCGACACGCGCTGGATGGACTACGCGCGCGAGCACGGGCTCGTGGCCGATTGTGGCAGCGGCTTCGCGCGCAACCGGTTGGTGGTGATCGTCCCCCGTTCGAACCCCGCGCGCATCGGCAGGCTCCAGGACCTCACCAAGCGCGGCATGAAGCTGGTCATCGGCGCCGAGGCGGTGCCGGTGGGCAAGTACACTCGCGAGATGTTCGCGAACCTCGGCCGCACCGATGGCTACGCCCCGGACTTCGCCAAGCGCGTGTTGGCAAATGTCGTCTCGGAAGAAGAGAACGTGAAGGCCGTCGCGAGCAAGGTGCAGCTCGGCGAGGCCGACGCCGGCGTCGTCTACCGCTCGGACATCAATGCGTCACTCGCCCGGTTCGTGCGTATCCTCGAGGTCCCGGATGCCGCGAACGTGCTGGCGACCTACCCGATCGCGGTCGTGAAGGGCGCGCACAGCAGCGGGGACCCGCAGGCCTTCATCGAGCTCGTCTTGTCGCCCGCGGGCCAAAGCGTGCTACAGCGACGCGGGCTGATCCCAGTGGCCGCGACGGCAACCCACTGATGGCGCAGCGGCCGCGCATACGCGTGGGTCTCAGGAGATGCGACGCACGCGCTGCGGGGTGACGCCTTCAATCCGCGCAATCAGCCCCTCGGCCTCGAGCTCCAGCTGCACGACCTTCGTGTACCACGCGACCGAACCCGGCTTCGGGAACAGGGGCTTCGCTACCTTGCGAGTGACGGCGGCCACCAACTCCTTGAAGGTCACTCCCTCCTGGTCGCGGGGCACCGACGCCAGGATCGCCTTGCGCACGGGCTCGTACTTTTCCGCCGTAACGGCGAAGCCGCTGCTGCCTTGCTTCACGCTCTTGGTTCTCATATCGCTGTGCCTCCAACTGATGCTTCTGGCGGTCCATCTCGTAGTCTGACCGTGCCGACTTCCCGACCGAATCCGTGACGCCAACGCTCTCGCGAAATCTCTTGAGCCGCAATACGCATTTCGCGGCCTTGCCCGTGGCTGAGCCCGCCCCTATGCTCGACTCGTCAGCGGACAAAACTCTTATCCAACTCGGAGAATTCCCCTGTGGCCGAGGTTGAATCCGACAGCGTGTTGCCCGGTGGCTCGCCGAAGCGCGCCGGGGAGCGTCTGATGCCCAATGCAGCAGGGCTGACGGACTACCACGCCATGTACTTCGCCCACGAGCTGACCAAGCGATGCCCCTCGGACAGCCTTGAGAAGTTAGCTGGAACAGTGGCTGGCGCGCAGGTCGACCTCAACCCACACCAGGTCGAGGCCGCGCTTTTCGCCTTTCGCTCCCCGCTCTCCAAGGGCGCTCTGCTTGCGGACGAAGTGGGGCTCGGCAAAACAATTGAGGCGGGCCTCGTCATCGCGCAGCGGTGGGCCGAGCGCAAGCGGTGCATCCTCGTCATCACCCCTGCAAATCTTCGCAAGCAGTGGCACCAGGAATTGAGCGAGAAGTTCTTCCTGCCTTGCCAGATCCTCGAGTCGAAGTCCTACAACCAAGCCATCAAGGACAGCAACTTCCAACCGTTCCAGCCCGTCGATCGCGTGGTGATCTGCTCATACCAGTTCGCGCGCGGGAAGGCATCCGATGTCCACAACACACCGTGGGACCTTGTGGTCATCGACGAAGCGCACCGGCTGCGCAACGTGTACCAGCCTTCAAATATCATCGCCAAGACGCTCAAGAACGCACTGGGGCATGCCCCCAAGTTGCTCCTCACGGCAACGCCCTTGCAGAATTCGTTGCTCGAGTTGTTCGGGTTGGTGAGCTTCATCGACGAGCACGCGTTCGGCGATGCCAAGAGCTTCCGCGAGCAATTCACGCTGGTCACACAGGAACAGGTCTTCGAGGATCTCAAGAAGCGTCTGGCGCCGATCTGCCACCGCACGCTTCGCCGTCAAGTAGTTGCGTACATCCCGTTCACTAAGCGCATGGCGATCCTCGAGGAATTCACGCCCGAAGCTGGCGAAGACCGCCTCTATAATTTGGTGACGGAGTACCTACAGCGACCCAATCTCCAGGCGCTCCCCGCCAGCCAGCGCACGCTCATGACTTTGGTGCTTCGCAAGCTGCTGGCTTCGTCAACCTTTGCGATCGCGGGGGCACTTGAGACCATGTCGTCGCGGCTGCGCGGCATGCTACATACCCCGGAACCCACCGCGGACCTTTCGGACGACCTCGACGGTGACTACGAAGCGCTTGGCGAGACGGCTGACGAGTGGTCCAGCGAGGATAGCGACAGGCCGTCCGTCTCCGATGTGACACGAGAAGCAATCGAGGCGGAGATCGCCGATCTTGAGTCCTTCGCCAGGCTCGCAACCTCGATCGATCACAATGCCAAGGGGCGAGCGCTGCTCAAGGCACTGGGCGTCGCCTTCGCCAAGGCCACTGAGATAGGTGCCGCCCAGAAGGCGATCATCTTCACGGAATCCCGCCGCACGCAGGACTACCTGCTCCGCTTGCTGTCGGATAGCGCCTTCCGCGAAGGCATCGTCCTGTTCAATGGATCAAACACGGACGAACGATCCAAAGCGATTTACGCCGCGTGGGCCGCACGGCACGCCGGCAGCGATCGCGTCACCGGCTCACGGACGGCGGACATGCGCTCCGCCCTGGTGGACTATTTCCGTGAGGAAGGTCGCATCATGATCGCGACCGAAGCGGGCGCCGAGGGCATCAATCTTCAATTCTGTGCCCTGGTGGTGAACTACGACCTCCCTTGGAATCCGCAGCGGATCGAGCAACGCATCGGCCGCTGCCATCGTTATGGGCAG
>JANLOX010000124.1:0-58137 GCA_031366795.1 Candidatus Eiseniibacteriota bacterium
GGCGGTTGTGCTTGAGCCGGTGGATGCGGCCGCTCTCGCGGTTCTGCATGTGGTTGACGCGTGCGCGCTCTCGCAGCGACAACTGGCCGTCCGCCTTGGCGCCGCGTTCGGTGCGATGGATCTTGCGCTCACCCATTCTCAGGTGGCGCGCTTCGCCGGGCGTCAGGCTGCCGCTGCGCACGCCCTGCTGGATGCGCTCGTGCTGCCGGACATTGCGGTTCTTCATGTGCTGCGAATTCTCACCGGCGGAAGCGAGGCTCGCGAACGAGGTGATGACGACGAGAGCCAACAGGATCTGGCTGATGCGCTTCATGGTGTTTCTCCTTGAGTGAGGTGCTCGCGGGAGCGATCTCGAGCGAGTGTGGATCGAGTGACGTGGTTCGCTGGAGAGATAGAGCAGCCCGCGTGCCGGGTCGCCGGGTGCGGGTCATCACTTTGCGGCGCAATGTGTTGGGGGAATGGCGCGGCGGGTGGCGCACGGCCGGAAGTGTTCCGGACGGGGCAGCGGGACCCCTGCGGGTTGCACGCCGGGGAGCAGGTGTGTGGGAAGTGTGACGCGCCAAGCGGACTACGCCTGCGCGGTCTCAGGCCTGCGCCACCTAACCCTGCGCCACCTAACCCTGCGCGACCCGCTTCACCAACCCGCGCGCTTCGGCCCGCGCATCTGCCGCGGCGCGCTCGGGGTCCAGCGTCGACCACGCGCCATCGCGATACAGCACGCGGCCCGCGACCATGGTGAGCCGCACATGTGCCGGCGTCATCGCGTGCACGATCGTGGTGTAGGGATCGAGGTGTTCGTTCGGCGCGAGTTCGGGGGCGGTGGTATCGAGGATGACGATGTCGGCCTGCTTGCCGGTCTCGAGCGAGCCGGTGATCGCGCCCAGTCCCAGCGCCTCGGCGCCACGCGACGTCGCCAGCGCCACGACTTCGCGGGGCGTCAGCGCATCGAGTGGTTCGAGTACGCGCGAGACGCCTGCGGCCAGCGACATCTCGGCGAAAGTATCGAGCCGGTTGTTGCACGCCGCGCCATCGGAGCCCAGGCCGCAGCGTACGCCGGCGCGATGCCAGGCGCGCACATTCGCGAACCCCGAGCCGAGCTTGAGGTTCGAGCCCGGGCAATGCACGAGTGCGGCGTTCGCGGACTTGAGCGCGGCGAGTTCATCGGGCGCGAGCCAAACGCCGTGCGCGCCGACGAAGCGCTCGTTCAAGGCGCTTTGCGCGGCAAAGTAGCGCGTCGCGGTGTGGCCCACGGCCCGCTCCACCTCGTGGCCCTCGTTGGGGCTCTCGGCGAGGTGCGTGTGCACGAGCATGCCGCGTTCGCGCGAGGCGTCGGTGACATCGCGCCACAGCGCTTCGCTGCACGACAGGATGAAGCGCGGCGCCAGCGAAATGCGAATGCGCCCCGCACCGGCGCCATGGAAGCGGTCGGCGAGCGCCAACGCTCCGTCCATCGCCGCGCGTGAGGTCTCCACCAGTCGCGGCGGCACCTGCACGCCCTGGTCCATCAGCGCCTTGCCGAGCACCGCGCGGATCCCCGATTGCTCCAGCACACTCGCGGTCACCTCGGTCAGGTGCACGGTGCCCATATCGTTGATGCACGTGACGCCGCCCGCGAGCAGTTCGCAGACGCCGAGCCGAGCCGAAGCGGCGATCGAGGCTTCGGTGTGCGCCGCCTCGAGTGGCCAGATGCTCTCGCGCAGCCAGCGCAACAGGTCAGCCTGTTCGGCGAGTCCCCGGAACAGCGTCTGGCACAGGTGCAGGTGGCCGTGGACGAATCCGGGGAGTACGAAGCGGCCGGCGGCGTCGATGGTCTCGTCGGGGCGCCGGCCGGGCAAGCCTAAGAGCGCTGCGGGGATGGCGTCGCTCACGGCGGCGATGACGCCGTCCTGGACGAGCAGGTCACCGCGGGAGAGCGTGCCGGCGGCGTCCATGCACACCAAGGTGCCTGATTTGATGAGGGTCGTGGTCATTGGGAACGGGGGAGTCTAACACCTATTGACCGAGGCACTGCTCCCTCCTAGGCTCCACGGTATGACTGCAAGGTCATCCTTCCCGCTGGTGCGGGCGATCGAGTGTTTCGATCCGCTCGACCTGCTGCCGGCGCTCGCGCGCCTGCGGCACCCGTTCCTGCTGCATTCGAGCCTGAACGACGATGCGGGACGCTGGTCGTTTTTCGGTGCCGAACCGTTCGAGTTCTACTCGGGCGCGCAGTACGACACCGCCATAGAGCGCTGGCGCGAACTATCCGGGCGCATGCGCGCCGAGGGCTGCGACGCGACGGCCGTGCCGTTCACCGGTGGCGTGGTCGGCAGCTGGAGCTACGACTTCGGCCGCCGCCTCGAACGCTGGCCTTCGCTCGCGGCGGACGATCTTGGGCTTCCGGACGTTGCCCTCGGTCTCTACGACGTCGTCGGCGCCTTCGATCATCGCTCCCGTCAGGCGTGGCTATTCTCGAGCGGGTTGCCGTTCGAGGGTGCTGCGCGCGCTGAACGCGCGGCGCAGCGCCTGCATGAATTCGAGACGCGCCTGTGGGAGCGGCCGGCCCTCGAGCCGCTGGTGTTGCGGCCGGGCGCCAAGGCATTCGCGAGTTCGACGTTTGCGCGCGAGGCCTATCTCGATGCCGTTCGGTGCGTGCAGGACCACATCACGCGCGGCGATATCTACCAGGCCAACCTGTCGCAGCGCTGGACGCTGCCGATCGGCGGCCGCGATGGCGTGCTGCAACCCGAACCACTCGGCTTCGCCCAGTTGATGAATGCCGCGGTGGGTCTGCACGCCGCACTCGACGAACGCTCGCCCGCGCCGTTCGCGGCGTTCTTAGGGGGTGACGATCACGCCATCGTTTCGGCGAGCCCCGAGCGGTTTCTCGAGTTGCGCGCCGGGCGCGTCGAGACGCGGCCGATCAAGGGCACGCGGCCGCGCGGCGAGGATGCCGCGGCCGATGCGCGGTTGCGCGCCGAGTTGCTGGCCAGCGAGAAGGACCGCGCCGAGAACATCATGATCGTCGATGTGCTGCGTAACGATCTCGGCCGCGTGTGCGAGACGGGCAGCGTGAAACCGCTGCGACTGTGCGAGCTGGAAGCGTTCCCGCAGGTGTTCCACCTGACCTCGACCATCGAGGGCCGGTTGCGGCGCGAACTCGACGCCTTCGACCTGCTGCACGCGTGCTTCCCCGGCGGCTCGATCACGGGGGCACCCAAGTTGCGCGCCATCGAGATCCTCGAGTCGATCGAACCCGTGCGCCGCCACATGTACACGGGTAGCATCGGGTATGTCGATTGGCGCGGCGACGCGGATTGGAACATCGCCATCCGCACAGCACTCGTGACACCGCAGGCGATACACTTTTCGGCGGGTGGCGGTGTCACCGCGGACTCGGACCCCGCGGCCGAGCACGAAGAAACGCTACACAAGATCGCCGGCATGGGAGCGGCCTTGGGCCGCGCGCTGGGACTCGGGGAATCGCTGCTGCGAGACGCCGTGTGAGCGCTGAGCGATTCGCCCGCGGCGCCAAGGCACCGGATCGCGTGGTTTGGATCGATGGTGAGTTGTTGCGCGGAGAAGCGGCGCGCGTGTCGCTGTTCGACCGCGGCGCGCACGATGGCGGGGCGATCTTCGAGACGTTCCGCGTCCACGATGGCCATCCGTTCCTGTGGCCGAAGCATCTCGAGCGCATGGTGCTCGCCGCCGCGGAACTCGGCTTCCCGGTGCCGCCCTCACCGCTGGCGCTGCGCACCGCTCTCGACGCCGCGCTCGAAGCCAACGCGCTCAGCGACGCCGTTGCGCGCATCACCGTGACGCGCGGCATCGCCGGCGGGCGCCCGACGCGCACCGGTTGCTGGGTCGAGGTCGAGCCGGTGGGCGGCAGGTTGTGGCGCGGCACGCGCACGGGGGAAGGATCCGTGATCCTGTCCAAGCGCCCGTTCGCGCCCGGAGTGCTCGGCGCCTACAAGACGACGAGCCGGCTGGCCTATCACCTCGCCTTCGAAGAAGCGCGCGCCGCGGGCGCTGACGAGACCATCCTGCTCACGCACCAGGGCGAGGTGCTCGAGGGCTCGGCGAGCAACGTGTTCCTCCACATCGACGGCGAGATCGCCACGCCGTCACACCACACCGGCATCCTCGCGGGCATCACGCGCGCCTTCGCGCTGCAGGCCTGCTACGACCTGGGCTACCGCCTGCGCACTTCCGCGATGTGGCGCGACGAGTTGGCGATCGCCGACGAGGTGTTCCTCACCAACGCCGTGCAGGGGATCGTGAGTATCACCAGGGTGGGCGGCCGTGCGGTCAAGACCGGCGGGGTCGCCGCGCAGCTGCGTGAGGCGCTCGCCGAGGCGATCGCGGCGAGGCGCTAGAGCCACATCGCCGCGGGTCATCCCGCACGACTGTCGGGCGAATTTCCACAGTCCCCCATGCGCCCTGCCTTCATCCAATAAGGGGACGACCGCGGCCGGTGCGCGTAAACCGCCGAATTCGCTGCAACTCGAGCACGCATGCGGCGATAACCATGAAACGGCAGAGCGCAATGCCGGTGGCACATTGCATGCTGGTTACGGGTGCAGGAACTACCTGTCTGCTCGCGAACGGCGCGGGCGGACCCGCGTGGCCACTGAAACCAGCCTGATGTGGGGCGGGGGCATCCCGATGACGGTCAAAGGAGGGCGGCTCGAGTTTCTCGTGCCGCACCTGCTGCGCAGCCAGGTCCTGCGACCGCAATTCGTTCGCTGGAGCCTACGGCTCGGCGCCGCCCGCCAGATGCCCAAGTGGGCCAAGCTCCAGTTCTTGAACTTTGGCGTCACCCCGCAGGATCTCGATCGCGTGCTCGGCCGCATCACTAGTCTCGAAGCGTGGGTCGACGAGTGGGACAACCTGGGCCGCGAGCAGGAAGCGCTTGCCCGCCGCGCGCTGTCGTTCGGCCGCACGCTCGAAGCGCGCGACCTGTTCCTGCGCGCCTCGGCGTCCTTCAACTTCGCGCAATACGTCGTGTTCCTCGATCGCGAACGCAAGCTCGTGCTGCATGAGGCTTGCGTCAACGCCTACGCGATGGCAGCACCCTTGTTCGACATTCCGGCGCGCCCGTTCGAGGTGCCCTACCGTCGCCGCATGCTGCGCGGTTACCTGCGCGTGCCGCCCGGCGTCGAGCCGGCACCGGTGGTGGTGATGTTCAACGGCACGAACTCGGTGAAGGAAGAACTTCACTGGTGGTCGGATGCGCTGCTGGCGCGCGGGCTGGCCACGATCACCTTCGATGGGCCCGGCCTTGGCGAAACGTTCCATCGGCTCTCGATGGTGGCGGAACCTCGACCCGTCGGCCTCGCCATCGTCAATGAGGTGCAGTCGCGTCCCGAGCTCGACCCGGAAGCGATCGCCTTCTTCGGCCAGAGCCTCGGCGGCTATCTCGCCATTCGCATGGCGTCGTTCGATTCGCGCATTCGCGCGGTCGCGGCGGTGAGCCCGCCGTATTCCGCCGAGGTGTACTGGAACGTCACGCTCGTCGGCATGCGCCGCGAACTGGCGGCGTTGTATGGGCTGACCGAGGAAGAGATGGGCCGCGAGGTGCATCGCATCACGCTCGACCGCTCGCTGCCTCACCTGCGCTGCCCCTTGATGGTCTCAGGCGGCGGCCACGACCTGATCACGC
The DNA here is from genome assembly GCA_031366795.1 of Candidatus Eiseniibacteriota bacterium. Classification (GTDB taxonomy): domain Bacteria; phylum Eisenbacteria; class RBG-16-71-46; order RBG-16-71-46; family RBG-16-71-46; genus JANLWK01. The sequence continues at coordinate 5,642 of JANLOX010000124.1, forward strand.
CGGGCGAAGAGGCCTGGCGCATCTACGACAACGCGGTGTGCGATCGCGAGATCGTCTACTACCCGCGCGGTGGCCACGACTGCTTCAACATGCTGGGCGACCTGCGACCGCGCATGACCGGTTGGCTCGCACGCCAGCTCAAGTTCCATCGCTCGCGTTCGCGGCGGCCGTTCCTGGCTTCCGAGACGAGCGACGGCCAGCCGCAGATGGCGGGCGAGGCGGTCGACATCGACTTCGCCGATGCGCTGACGGGCGAGGCGACCCCGCGGGAGTGGAACCGCGCCGAACCCAAGACGATTCCCGCGCGCTGGCGCCCGGATGCCATCACGCCGCGCGCCGACACGACGGTGGAAGTCGTGCTGCGAAGGTCGCCGGGCGTACCGGTCTAGGAAGGCGCCGCTGCCTCTACGCCATCTGGGCGACCATCGAGGTCTGCCGCTGTACCGCCAATGCGCGGCGCGCTTCCTCGACGAGGCCATCGGAACTCTTGCGGCCGTCCCACGTCGCCACACCCACGCTCAGGTTCGAGCGGCGCGGCGTGCGTTCCTGGAAATTCCACTCGAGGCGCTGGCGCACGACGTGTGCGGCGTCACGGCCTGCGGTGAGCACGATGGCAAACTTGTCGTCGGCCAGCCGGTAGCCGCTGTCGATGCCGAAGCGCACCGAGGAGCGCAGCACCGCGCCCATCATGCGTAGCGTCAGGTCGCCCGTGGCGCGGCCGTGGCGGCGATTCACGTCGTCGAGCGAATCGATGTCGAAATACAGCACCGTGACAGGCTCGCTCGTGCGGCGTGCGCGATTGAGCACGCGCTCGAGATCGCGCGACAACGCCCGGGTGTTGCCGAGACCAGTGAGCGAGTCGGATTCCGTCAGTCGCTCCAGTTCGCGCGCGAACTCGAGCGACTGGCGGCGCTGCGTGCGAATCATGTGGAACAGCCAGCCGCCGAGCACCAGCCCGATCGCGGATTCCGCGATGTTGCCCACGAGCGCTACATTGACGAGCGGCAACAACGCTTCAAGTGGGCGCACCAGCCAGGGCATTGCAATGAAGACGGCGAGCAATACGAGGAAGGCGAACGTGCCGCGACTCGTGAAGACGAGGCGCGATTGCGCAGGGGCGACGGCGAGCGGCATCGGTCCTCCGTGACCGGTTCGAGTGTGACGTCCGCGGCGTTCAATCCGTGATCGCCGGGCGCTGCGGCAGGCGGTGCGTCGTCAAGAACAACATCACTCGGGTGCGGCGCGCACCGTACGACCGCAATGCGGCGCGGTCAATGAAAATGCGCCTGCGATGGCGTAATGCCGCCGGGCCCTGGGTGCTGGCGGGCCGGTGTCGTGGTGCCGGCGAGTGCTGCGGCAGAGGCGCCGCCGGAAACGCCATCTGCGAATAACTGACGCACGCGCACCTCGTTACCCGCCAATTCCCAGGCGCCCATGGCGTCGCGGCGAGCCGCGATGTCGCCCGGAACCAGGAGCAGGCGCTGCTCGAAGGCGTCACGCGCCTCGCTCATGCGACCCTGTCGCCCGCGAATCTCGCCAAGTTGTTGGTCGTGACCAAACCATCGGAGTTTCGAGCGCCATCGCCTGCTGGCATGCGCCGCGGGCAAACCGGAGCTTTACGCCAGTCGCAGGGGTTTGCGGGTTCTCGCCCGTAGCCGGAACCTGATAATCTTGGCCCCCCATACCACCTGTCGGTCACCGACCAGGAGCCCTCATGCCCAACGTGCAGAACTCAACGCGCATCCGTCCGCTCGACGAACTCGACATCGACGCGATCGTGCGCATCGACGAGAAGATCGGCGGCCAGTACCGGCCGGATTTTTGGGAGCAGCGAGTGGCGTTCTACTTGCGTCGTGACCCCGAAGCGTCACGCGTGGCGGAAGTGGATGGCAAGGTCGTGGGCTTCATGCTGGGTGACGTGCGCGCGGGGGAGTTCGGCATCGACAATCCGAGCGGCTGGATCGAACGCTTCGGCATCGATCCCGACTTCCGGGGACGCGACCTGGGCAAGCAGATGTTTAACGAGATCGTGTCTCACTTCCGCGCCGAAGGGGCCGCGACCGTGCGCACTCTTGCGGATGGCAGGGAGACCGGAGTCGTCGGATTCCTCAAGGCGCTCGGCTTCGCGCCATCGGTGCTGCAGGCGCTCGAGATCCCGCTCGACTGAGCTGCGGCGGGGCCGTTCCCCCCGTGGCGAAGTGGGTGAAGCTCAATCAACTGGGGCGCTGAACGCGGCCCGCAGGTGATTGTGGGGCAGGGCGATGGCGGTCCGGGGGCCATCGCGCCCGGCTCCCGAACACGCTCCAAACCTGATAACCTCATGCCACATCTAAACAACCGCTCGTAAGAGGTTGAATTTCTGAGTCCCCCTAGCCCCCTAGCCCCAAGGCACTCTCCATGAAGGTCGAGAACGTCACACTCGAGAAGAAGTACCACTCTGCCGTCGAGCACTGGCAGCGTCATAATTTCAAGGACTACCCGACGCTGCTCGAGAACTGGCAGAAGTACTTTCCCACCGACGAAGAGTTCTGCCTGTGCGCCAAGCTGGAACTCGGCACTTCGGACACCGTGCAGGTCGGTGACTTCAAGGGCGAGAAGAAGCGCGTCAAGCCGGACGAGCTGACCGAAGAGCAGGCCAAGCACCTGCTCGGCATCATCAAGGCGCAGGCCTCGACGGAGTTCGGCTCGATCCAGCAACACGCCGGCACGCTCGAGCGCGCCCCCGACGACCAGGACCGCTACTGGGTGCTGCGCGTGATGGCGGAAGAGTTGCGCCACGGCTACCAAATGCTGCACTTGCTGCTGTCCGAGGACTGGACGCACGTCTCGGGTGGCGTCACCGGTGAGCAGATGGTCGAAGAGATCCTGTCGATGCAGACCGGCAGCCATGTGCTCGACGCTTTCAATCTCGATTACGACTCGTTCATCGACAACATCACCTTCGCTGCCATCATCGACCGCGTGGGCAAGTACCAGCTGACGATGCAGAAGATCTGCGCCTACCGGCCGATGGCGGACTCGATGCCGCCGATGTTGCGCGAAGAGGCCTTCCACCTTGCCGCCGGCGTGGTGCCGATGCGCCGCTGGGCGCAGAAGGCAGCGCAGGGCGATCCGATGATGTCGATGGAGATGATCCAGCACTCGATCAACAAGTGGGTGCCGCGCGGTCTCGAGATGTTCGGCGACGAACGCGGCGGCGATACCAACGTGAAGTTCGGCTTCAAGGACATGAAGAACATCGACGCGCTCGACATGTACTTCGAGGAGCTGCGCAAGATGGTGCGCGATATCAATTCGCGCTTCATCCGCGCGCGCTTCCCCGAGATGAACGCCGAGCAGGCCGAACAGGCGCTCGCGAGCCTCGAGCAGTCACGCGGGACCTTCCGCGGCGTCACGCACGCCGAACTGCTGCGTGTCCCCGATAAGCGTTTCTTCCGCCGCAAGGGCGTCCATGCATTCGAGATGGTCGGCATCGAAGGGGAGGCCTTCACCGATCCGCAGGAGTACCTGCGCTACCTCGCCAAGCAACTCAACGACGGCTATGTCGCCAGCCGCGATATGCGTAACTACGCCGAGGCGATCACCAAGGTCTCAGCGGGCGAGATGACGCGCGAAGAGGCCGTGAAGCGCAGCCCCAAGCTCAAGCGCGTTGGCGGCACCTGCCCGTGCTCGAAGGGCGTGCGCTGGGTGATGGAAGATGCCGACGGCCAGACGCAAACGGTGGCGGTCCTGAGGTCGTAGCCGCGGCGACTCAGGGCCATATGGAATTCAGGGGTGCTCGAAATTCGGGCGCCCCTGTCTTGATGGGAACCGGCACGCGGTCCACGGGGGTATGACAACACGTAGTCCGACCGCTACTGCCCACGGCCCGGAGGACCAGGCGCTCCGCGAATTGCTTGATACCCGCTTCGCCCCAGCGTCCCCACGAGTCCCCGACGCCATCCCAAGCGATTCGTATTTCCCGGAGAGAATGCCATGCGCGCGTACCGCCGTGATGGGCTGCGCGCGGGCGTGTGGACGCTCGAAGCGATTCGCGTCGCGTATCCCGTGGCGCGCGACGAGGCCGAACGGCTCAGGATGTTCCTGCAGGACGCGCGATAGTTTCGCGGCGCTCACTGGGTCCTGCTGGGAGGCAACGAAGCCGTCATTCCGGTTCGGCGCGCCACCTTGCCGCCCGGCCGGCTCGATGTGTCCCCCACAGCGTCCATCCTGGTGTCGGGATTCGATGGGAGTGGGGCCGCTGGCGAGAGTCCACTCACGCTCGCCGGCCTCGCCGCGTCGAGCCCCCCACGGCCGGGGCGCTGGCGCACGCCCGCGTGCCGGTGGGTTCGGGCTGGGACTCCCAGCCCGTGTCGTGCCGCGCGGGCGCACGCAGGGGATTTTGAACTTACGGGCGTCGCGCTCGGTGGCGCACGGTTCGTGATGCCGTTGCCGGCAAACGGCGAGTTCCCGGCTAGCGCGCATCCAGAGCTCCGATGTCGTGCTGCCGCTGGCCGACGGCTCGGGGCGCGAGCTACGCATCCGCTGCGTCGTGCGGCCAGACAGAGCCCAGGCGCGCCTGCTCGAGCGCCTGGGCCTGCGACTGCCGGAACGACTCCAGATCCCCTCGCGGATCGACACAATGTAGTGCCAACTTCACGACCCCAAACGGGCTAACTCGTTGCAAGGACGAGAATCGGTCGCTCGAACTGCGGAAGTTGGACTAGCCCGGAGTAGAACCCGTTTCGAAACGAACGCCCCGCCCGGTCACCCTGGCGGGGCGTTCTCGATTCAAGCGCAGGCAACCGCCGAAAAATTGGCGCGGGGGAACACGCCCCCGCGCCACACTCGTACAACCCGGTCAGCGGTTGTTGGCCGCCACGGCCGTCGTGGCCGCATGACTGCGCGAACACGAGGACGGACAGGCCGACGGGTCCGACACCGGACACGCCTGCGCGGACGCGCCGGATGCCCGGCTCGCCGAAGCCTTGGTGGAACACGAGCCCATGCCGCATGAACTGCCGCAGGCGCTCATGTCCGCCGCCTGAGCCAGCGGGCGCATCGTCGTCGCATGCGCCGGCACCCGGCGGTGCTTCGTGTTCTTGTGGACGGGAGCGGCGTTCGCCGATGCGGTGAGCGCGAACATTAGTGCTGCCACTCCCAGCATCGCGGTGAATTTCGTCTTCATGGAATGACTCCTGGATTGGAAACGTTGAATGCCCCAGACGGAAGTATTCCGCCGGGGACGAAGTTCAAGCGCGTCCTTCCAAAGGGGGGCCGCGCACAGGCGGTGTGCTGCGCCAGGCCAATGCCGATGGGCGGGAGCGCGTGAGTTGTTCGCGCCGGACCACGGAGGGTGCGATCGCTGCCACCCGAGCGACGGGAGGCAGGAGGATTCCCATCGCGGGAGTTGGGGCGACGCGCGGGACACTGCCACGCAGGGCGAGCCCACTCGAGGAATTGACGATGCAGAACGGCCGGTTCCCGTCACGGGCAGGGGCAGGCGTCGCATGCCTCGCCATCGGGCAACTGCTGCACGACTCCGGTGGCTTGGCCGCTCCCATGTGCCCGGGATCGCAGCGCACGAGGCAGGCGACCGGGACCTCGATGGGGCCAACGTGGCACCAGCGGATTGCCGGGAGCGCCAGCCCGAGACACAGCGGTAGGATGATCGCGGCAAGCCGCGCGCGCGCCGAGGGTCGCATGGGACAAGCATGGCGCAGGCCCATTCACCGGAGTGTCCGGCCAGCGCAAAAGCGGTGCGCGCGGTCCCGCGTTCGTCGGGCTTATTCCGCGCTCGCGGCCCATCGCGCTGCAGGCCTGCGCCGGCGTGACCGTTCGCGCCCATCACGCCAACGACTTCAAGGCTCTGGAGATAGCAGCCGCAACTGCCGATATCCCAGACGGCTGGACCCGCGCATGACACACGCGGCCCACGACGCTTATGATCCGCTGCCCTCATCCAACCGCAAGCCTGACAACGCGTCCATAGTCGGTGAGCCTCCCAACCGGAGCATCCATGTCCCAGCAGCCGCATGTGGCCTACTTCTGCATGGAGTTCGGGCTCCACGAGTCATTTCCGATCTACGCCGGCGGCCTCGGGGTGCTGGCAGGGGACTTCATCAAGTCGGCGCATGACCTGAAGCTCCCCGTAATCGCGGTGTCCCTGCGCTGGGAGCGCGGTTACGGCGTGCAGCGCATCGGTCCCGACGGCATGCCGTACGAAGAAGTGCCCGGCTACGACTCCTCGTTCCTGACCGAGACCGGCGTGCGCGTGCGCATCCGCGTGCGCGGCCAGGAAGTGCCGTGCCGCGTGTGGGTGACCGACCGCTTCGGCCATGTGCCGCTGTTCCTGATCGAGCCCTACCGCGCGCAGGACCGTTGGATCACGCACCGGCTCTACGAGGCCGGCACCGATACGCGCATCGCGCAGGAAATGCTGCTCGGCATCGGCGGCGTGCGGGCGCTCAACTGGCTTGGCATCCCGATCTCGACCTATCACTTCAACGAAGGCCATGCCGTGTTCGCCGGGGTCGAGATGATCGCCGAGCGTATGGAAGGCACCAATGTCTCCTTCCCCGAAGCGTGGGCCGAGGTGCGTAAGCGCATCGTGTTCACCACCCACACTCCGGTTGAGGCGGGCAACGAAGAACACTCGCTCAAGGACCTGCGCCGCATGGGCGCCTGCCTGCAGCTGTCAGGCGGCGAGATGCGCGCGCTGGGTGGCGACCCGTTCAACATGACGGTCGCGGGGCTGCGGCTCGCGCGCAAGGCGAATGCGGTCGCCAAGCTGCACGGCGAGACGGCGCGCGATATGTGGAAGCAGGTCAGCAATGCGGCTCCGATCATCCATGTGACGAATGGCGTGCATCCGGGCACCTGGCAGTCGCACGCGATTCGTGACAGCGCGAGCGATGCCCGCAAGCTGTGGGCGGCCCACAACACGCTGAAGGGCGAGCTGCTCGAAGAAGTTGCGAAGCGCTCGGGCGTCACGATCGACCCGCATGCGCTGGTGGTGGGCTTCGCGCGGCGCGCGGCCACCTACAAGCGCGGTGACCTGGTGCTGCGCGATCCTGAGCGCCTGATGAAGATGATGCAGAAGCAGCCGATGGTGATCCTGTTCGCCGGCAAGGCCCACGCCGCCGACGAGGCTGGCAAGAAGGTGATCGCCCGGATCGTCAAGGCGCAGGAACGCTTTCCGGGGCGCGTGTTGTTCCTCGAGAACTACGACATCGAGCTGGCGCGCTACATGGTGCGCGGCTGCGATGTGTGGCTCAATAACCCGGTGCGTCCCCTCGAAGCCAGCGGCACCTCGGGTATGAAGGCCGCCATGAACGGCGCCCTCAATGTCAGTATCCTCGACGGTTGGTGGCCGGAAGGTTGCGAACACGGCGTCAACGGCTGGGCCATCGGCGACGAGACGGCTGGCGACGACGAACTGGATGCCGAGTCGTTGTACTCGGTGTTCGAGAACGAAGTGCTGCCGGCGTGGGAAGACCGCGATGGCTGGGTGCGAATGATGCAGGCCAGCATCCAAATGGGCGTCTCAAAGTTTTCCTCGGACCGCATGGTCCGCGAATATTTCGAACTCATGTACGCGGACGGCGAAGTCCCGGCCGCGGTCAACTCCGCCGCGGTACCCGCGGCGATCACGACGAGGACGTAAGACATGGCGGTGGATGTTCTCGCATTCGGGCCCCACCCGGATGATGCCGAGATCGGTGCCGGCTCGACGCTGCTGAAGATGAAGGGGTTGGGACACCGCACCGGGATCGTCGACATGACGACGGGCGACATGGGCTGGGGGAGCCCCGAGATTCGCCTCGGCGAATGCGCGGCGGCGGCGAAGATCCTGCAGCTCGACGTGCGCGAGAACCTCGACTTGGGCGATTGCCGCATCGAGGACACCTTCGAGAACCGCTGCGCGGTCGCGGGGATGATCCGCAAGCACCAGCCGCAGATCGTGCTGGCGCCCTACTACAACCTGCCGATAGGCAGGGGCCTGGGGCACAACGACCACTACAAGACCGGTCAGATCGTCTCGAACGCCTACAACCTTGCGCATTTGAAGAAGGCTCCGCTTCCCGGTGAGCCGCACCAGGCGAAGGCCATCTACTACTACTTCCTGCCGATGGGCACCGCACCGTCGTTCATCGTCGACGTGTCGGCCCAGTTCGACGCGTGGATCGCGGCGCTCGATTGCCACCAGAGCCAGTTCCACAATCCCGACAAGCCGCGACTCACCGACCAGCCGAGCGTGCGTGAAGTGTTCGAGACCGTGGCGCGCTACTGGGGCTGGCAGATCGGCGCGAAGTACGGCCAGGCCTTCCTGGCCACGTCGCCGCTGCGTGTCGGGGACCCGATGCAGTTGGTCAAGGACATCGTTCCGCGGCCGTAATGTGAAGACGCGCCCGGTGCCCCGCCCACAGCGCGGCCGGACCGTGGCCGTACGCTTGGTGCTCGCGCTTACCTGCATTGCGTGCGCGATGGGCGCGAGGCCAGCGCACGGCGCGAGCGCGCCGCAATGGTCGCCGTTGGCGTCGCGTGTCGCGGCTCATGCGGCGCGTGTTCGCCTCGACGAACCCAATGCGCCCGGCGGTCTGGGCTGGGGCGCCGAGCTCACGCCGGTCACGCAGCAGGTGATCGACGAGGACCGCGCGTTTCGAACCGGGGCGATGCGCGAGCTGAACTCGATCGCGAGCAGCGGTGTAGCGCTCAGCCCCGGTGCACGCGCCGACGCCGCGTTGCTGCGCGGGCGACTCGACCAATGGGCGATCGAGCGCGACGAACTGCGTCGCTTCGAGACTGATCCGGGCTACGTTTGTCCGCGCTTGGATGCCACGCTGCGCGATTTACTGGCGGGGCGTGCGGGCGCATTGTGCCGCCGGCTGCCGCTGGCGACGCGGCGCCTGCGCGCGGTGCCCGAGTTGCTGCGCGCGGCGAAAATCAGTCTCGCGAAGCCCTCGTTCTTGGGCGTCGACTTCGCCAACGCGCGCCTCGCGCAGACACTGACGTTGTACCGAAACACCATGCCGGCGGCCCTGCTCGATTGCCGCGAATCCGGCGCGATGGCCCACTTCGCCACGGCCGACACGCTCGCCGTGCGCGCCATTGCGCAGCACATCGAGTGGTTGCGCGAATTCGGGAGCGAGCACGCCACGGGTGAATGGGCAATGGGTCGCGAGCGTTTCGCGCGCTGGCTTGCGGCTGCGAGTGGCGACCCGACTCCGCTCGATTCGATTCGCGCGCGGGCACAGCGTGAACTCGATGCGATGGGGCCGCTCGCGGATTCGCCGAGGCAGGTCGCGGATTCGCCGGGGCAGGTCGCGAGTGCGGATTCCGCGCGGGGCGTCGCGACCGATCGCCTACTCGAATCACGCGCCAGCCACTTTGGACCGGGCTCCACGCGCTGGCTGCGCACGGTTCTCGGCCGCCGCGAGGCGGCGCTCGCATGGGCGCCCTACGCGGTCGCCATTCGCGAGGCGCAGCGCGGCGTGCCGCCCGCCTCCGTGCAATTCAGCCCAAGCCGGCTCGATCTGGTGGGGACGCTGGCCGAGCTCGATCTGCACACCGGAGCGGCGTCGTTCGGTGACGTGATGCATCGCTTCGTGCGCGATGCCGGTCTCGACACGGCGGCCTCGCAGTTCGCAGCCGAAGCGAGCGCGCTGGCGCCTTCGCGGGCCGTGACCACGCTCGCCACGTGGCGGCTCGAAGCGCTGCGCGCCGAGGCGGCGCGGGCGCTTGCGGGGCGGTTCTCGTCCGAAGTGTTCCTGCGCGAGGTCATCAATGCGGGCGCCCTGCCCGTCCCCGCGATTCGCGAGGAACTCCTGCTCCGGCTGCATGCCGGCAACGTCTCCTCCGCCGGGCGATAAGCCCGAGTGGTGCGGGCCAGATGTCGCGTTCACGCCAAGTCTCGCGGAATCGCATCGAAAGCATTGACCTGCACCGGGTCACACGCTAAGTTCCGGCGCGAAATGACCGATACCACGGATGGTTCGGACGCATGTGCCTTAGGATGAGGTTGGAGGTTCCCGCATGATTGCTCGGCACTGGCGCTTGGCGCTCGCCGCATTACTGTTGATGGTTGTAACGCTTGGGCTCGAAGCCCCGCAGGCCTCGGCCGCGACGGCTCGCACCGTCTCCAGGTCCCGCGCATCCGCCGGGACACTGCACCGCAAGACCGCGCGAAGAGTGACGCGTGCGCGTCGTGTCCGCCGCGCCCCGCAGGGAGGCGTGTACGCCCGCTGCGCGGTGGTGATGGATCCCGTCACGGGAACCGTGCTCTACCAGAAGAACGCCGACCGCAGCGCGCCCATCGCCAGCATCACCAAGCTGATGACGGCGATGGTATTCCTCGAGCAAAAGCCGAACCTGCTGCGCGACGTCGAAGTGACGCGCGAGGAACTCTACCAGGGCGGGCACACGCAGTTGCGCGAGCACGAAACGCTGCCGCTGGGCGACCTGCTGCACATGAGCCTGATGTGCTCGGATAACGTCGCGACGCGTGTCATCGCGCGTGAGTCGGGACTGTCGCGCGGCGATTTCCTCGCGCGCATGAACGCCAAGGCCGCCGAGCTCGAGTTGAAGGACACGCACTTCGTCGAGCCGACCGGGCTCGACCAGAACAATGTTTCCACCGCCAGTGACGTCGCGCACCTGTTGCAGGCCGCGGCGGGACAGCCGCTGATCCACTCGATCACCACGACGTCTTCGTACGAGTTCTCGACGGGCCGGCGCGATCACTTGATCAACAACACCAACCGGTTGCTCAAGAGCCGCTACCAGATCCTCGGCGGCAAGACCGGCTTCATCAACGAATCCGGTTACTGCTTCGCGACGTGGCTGCGCGCCGATGGCCGCGACCTGATTGCGGTCGTACTCGGAGCGCCGACGAACGCCACGCGTTTCGCCGATGTCGTGCGCATGGTGCAACACACCGTTGCCACCGGCTTCGCTCCCGCCAAGTCCTGAGCGGCCCTAGCCCGCCGCCGTGCAAGCTGCACGGCGGCCGCGCCAATTCGCCCGTTGTGGCCCGCCCCAAGCGGCGGAATCGTGCTGAATCGCGCCCCGCGTTCCCGGCCGGGGGATTGCATGGGCATGAAGTGGAGTCCTCCCTCTTGAGCCCGATGTCGCACTCGCCATAACCGAAGCCGAAGGAGACCAGGGATGTCTCGACCCGTGCGCGCCCGAAAGTCCCAATCCACGAAGGCCGGCCGCCGCATGATGGCCGAAAGCGCAACGTCGTCCGTCGGCCAGTCTTCGGATCGCGAGGCCCCGCCCCGCCCGCGCGCGACTTCCGGCACCGCCGGTTTGCCGCCGTCCGTCGCCCGCCAGGTCCAGCGCGAAATGGAACGCCTGCGCCGCTTGCCTCCGGGGGCGCCTGAGTCGGCGCATGTGCGCGCGTATTTACAGTGCGTATGGTCGCTACCGTGGCAGCGCACGCAAGGCGAGATCACCGACCTTCGCGCCGTGGAGCGCACGCTCGAGCAGGAACATCTTGGGTTGTCGCGCGCCAAGGAACGCATCGTCGAGTACCTCGCCGTCCGCAAGCTCAAGCCCGATCTCCAGGGACCCACGCTGTGTCTCGTCGGGCCTCCAGGCACCGGGAAGACATCGCTCGGCTCCGCCGTCGCGCGCGCGCTCAACCGCCCATTCGTGCGCATCAGCGTGTCGGGGACCTCGGAAGCTGGTGAGCTGGTCGGCATCAGCCGCAACCTCCCCGGCGCTCAGCCCGGCAAGATCGTCCAGGCGTTGCGTGAAGCCGGCGCCAGCGATCCTGTGCTGATCATCGACGGCGTCGACCGGCTGCTCAGCGAGTCCGGGCTCGGCGTGCTCGAAGTGTTGCAGGAGCTGCTCGACCCCTCGACCAATCGCAGTTTCGTCGATCACTACGTCGGGCTGCCGATCGACCTGTCGAACTGCATCCTGTTGCTGTGCGCGAACCACATCGAGCTCGTGCCCGATGCGCTGCAGGAGCGCATCGAGCTGATTGAAGTCCCCGGTTACAGCGAGGACGAAAAGCTCGAGATCGCGCAACGCTTCCTGGTGCCGCGTGTGATCACCGACCATGGTTTGTCGCCCAAGGACGTCGTGTTCTCGAGTGACACGCTACGCGCCATGGTGCGCCAGTACACGCTCGAAGCCGGCGTGCGCGGACTCTCACGCCAGATCGCTACCGTCTGCCGCAAGGTGGCGAGGGCGCGCGCCACGGGCGACCGTCGCCGCCATGTCGTGCGGGAATCCGACCTCGAGCGTCATCTCGGCCACCGTGTGTATCACCACGAAGCCGTCAACAAGCACGATGAAGTCGGCGTCGCCTACGGCCTCGCCTGGACGCCCGCGGGCGGCGAGTTGCTGTCGGTCGAAGCACTGAAGATGCCCGGCACCGGCCGCGTCGTCACCACGGGTCAGCTCGGTGAAGTCATGAAGGAGTCCGTGCAGGCCGCGCACTCCTACGTGCGCTCGCGCGCCGACATGCTCGAGATCCAAGCCGAGGTGTTCCAGAACTGCGATATCCACGTGCACTTCCCGATGGGCGGCGTGCCGAAGGACGGCCCCTCCGCCGGTATCACCATCGGCCTCGTGATCGCGTCGGTACTGAGCGACCGCCCGATCCGCCACGACGTGTGCATGACCGGCGAAGTGAGCCTGCGCGGCAAGGTACTGATCGTGGGAGGGCTGCGCGAGAAGGCGCTCGCCGCCTATCGCGCCGGGTTCAAGACGATGATCTTCCCCGAAGCGAACTCGAAGGATCTCTCGGACATCCCCGCGGACGTCCGCAAGCAGATCGAGATGGTCCCCGTCTCGACGATGGACGAAGTGCTGTCCGTTGCGCTGCACCGCATCATCGTGCCGCCGGGCACCGCAGGCGGGTTCATTATTGAGATCGAGGAGGAGGACGAGGAGTAGAGGAGCCGCTACGGCTCCTCGCCCTCGACGTCCTCATCGCGCACGACACCGCCGCGCTCGAGTGCGCCCAGGTAGTCGGCGATGATCGCGCGCGCGTCTTCGGCTTCGCCGCTGGCCACGAGGATCTCTCCCCAGTGCGTGGTGGTCCAGTCGCGGCGCACGGTCCCGTAGCCGGGCAACGTCGCGGGTCGCAGCACCGTGCGGACGCCGGCGTTCTCGAGCACACCGCACAGCAGCGCTCCCGAGGCGGCATCCGGGACGCGGTGCACGGCGAGCGGCGAACCTGAGCTGTCCTCGAGTGGCGGCTCCTCGCCGAGTACCACGCGGCACTGCGGGCAGGCGGCGATGGCGTCTTCGTAGGCGCGGCCGCAATCGGGGCAGAACTTCATTTGCGAGATCCCGCGGTGCCGCGAACAGCGCCGTCGTGAGCCATCATCACGCGCGTGCTCCCGCATCTGCGTAGCGTTCGCGCAGAATACGCGCGGCCTCGCTCACGCGGTCGGCGCGCGTGGCGAGTGACATGCGCACCCAATCGGTGTACTCGGGGCCGAACGCCGTGCCCGGTAGCACGGCGACTCCGAGCTGTAGCCATTCTTCGGCCAGTCCCCACAGGTCCTTAGGTCCGCGCGCCACGCCGACATTCGCGAACACATAAAACGCGCCGCTTGGCGGAGGCACGGTGATCGCGGATTGCCCCTTGAGCCCCGCGAGCATCAAGCCGCGCCGTTCGTCGTAGGCGCCGCGCATCATCTCGACGCAGTCCTGTGAACCATTCACGGCCGCGGCGCACGCGGATTGCACGGCGGGAAACACGCCGTGCGTGGTGTAGAACGACAGGATCGGCCCCATCACGTTGCGCAACGACGGGGGCGAGACGGCGTAGCCGACACGCCATCCGGTCATGGCATAGGACTTGGAGAATGTGAAGGCACTCACGGTGCGCTCGGCCATGCCGGGCAGCGAAGCGATGCTGATATGGCGCGCGCCATCGTAGAGCAGGTGCTCGTACGCTTCATCGCTGACGACCCACAGCCCGCGCTCGATCGCGACATCGGCGATCGCCTGCAACTGTCCGCGCGTCAGTACGGCCCCAGTGGGGTTGTTCGGCGAGTTGAGGTAGAGGCCGCGCGTCTTCGGCGTGATCGCGGCGTGCAACGCATCGGCGAACTCGGCATCCGACCAGCGTCCGCTCATTAGCTCGAGATAGACGGGTAACGTGCGCAGCGTGACGCCGTCGAGGAAGCCAACGAGTTTTGGGATCGCCATCCAGTGGGGCGACAGCACCAGCAACTCATCCCCCGACTTGAGCAACGCCTGGAACGCGCAGAACAACGCATGCGTTCCGCCGAGCGTCACGGTGATGTCGTCGATGTGGCAGTCGATCTTGTTCTCGCGGGCGAGCTTCGCGGCGAGTGCTTCGCGCAGGTTGCGCTGGCCACGCGCGTCGGGGTAGTGCGTCTCGCCGCCTCGCGCTGCGCGGTCCAGCGCTTCGATGATGTGGGGCGGCGTGTCGAAGTCGGGCTCGCCGCGCTCCAGGTGGACGACCGGCAGGCCTGCCTCGTCGCGGGCGCGGGCGGCGGCCATGACGCGGCCCAGGTCGGAGGTGGAGCGAAGCAGCGGGCGATCGGCGATGAGTTCGAACATGGAGGGGCCTTTCGGGAGGTCTCGCAAATTGCAATGAACGGCCATTCTGTCATCCTGCCGGGCGATCGTGAAATGGATTCGGGAATCGGGACGGCTTCAAGTCGCCGTGGCTTCGGGCCGATAAAGAGGGTGGCCACTCAACACCCATGCACTTGCGCGCGCCCGGAGGACCATCCCGTGTCCCATTACGAACTCCGCGATATTTCCGATCGCCTCGCCCGCTCCAAAGATGCCGAGGCGGTCGCTCACGAGTTTCTCGGCGCGCTGCAGACCGCGCACCCAACGTGGCATGCCACACTGGCGTTCTATGAGATCAGTCGCGATGCGCTGGTGAAGCTCTACGAACGCGAGCGTGACCAATTCCGCAGCCGCGACATCAAGGTGCTCGTCGATCAGTTACCGCCGCGCATGATCCGCAACTTCTTCCATCCGAACGCCGCCATCGAACCGCACGGGCGCCACGCGCCTCCGGGTGGCGTGCAGACGCCGCCGATGTTCGAGCCGGACCTGAACGACGCGGTGTTGTTGCGCGCGCTGCTGCCGGTCGCCACGTGGCAGTCGGCCATCTGCCTGCCGCTGGCCGACCGTGGCGAGATGCTGGCGATCCTGACGATCGTGAGCCCGAAGAAGGGCGAGTTCGGACCCAAGACCATCGATGACATAGCACCCCTCAAGACCATGGCAGCGTTCGCCCTGGCCGAGCGGCTGCACCTGGCCACGCACGCCGCGATCGAGCCGGATCCGCAGGCCGCGAGCCGCGCGGCCGCCGAGTTCCAGGAACGCGTCGAGCAGCTGAGCATTCATGCGCGCGAACTCGAGGAAGTCAGCGAAAAGAAGCAGGCCGAGGTGGGCCGCTTGACCGAGCAGCTCGGCGGGCTCGACAAGCACTCACACGATTATCGTGACGAACTGCAACGCGTGAAGTCGACACTCGAAGACATGGAAGCCCGCTCGGCGCGCGCGTCCGTGGGACTGAGTGAGGCTTCGGCCCAGCTGGAACTGGCGCGCGAGCAACTCGGCGAGCAGCGGCGCACGCAGAACTTCCTGCGGCAGGTGTTCGCATCGCTTGCGGACGAGCACGATCCGCGTCAATTCCCGGGCAGGGTCGTGGGTTGGCTGACGGAGCAGTTCGGGGTCGAGCGCTGCAGCGTCATGCTGATCGATCGCAGCGGCTACCTGATGCGCATCGCCGAGCAGCACGGCATCCCGCCCGAAGTCGCGGAGCGTGTGCGCGTGCGCGTGGGGCAGGGTGTTTCAGGTTGGGTCGCGCAGCAACGGAAGCCCCTGTTGGTGCGGCAACCTGAAGATGCGCCGGCGGACGTGTCGCGCAATGCCGACGAGACCTACCGCAACGAGTCGTTCATCTGTGTGCCGATCATCTTCAACGGCCGCTGCACGGGTGTGTTGAACCTGACGAACCGCAGCGATGGCCTGCCATTCAACGACGCCGACCTTGAGCGCGCGGTGCTGGCGGCCGGCGTGTTTGCGATCACGCTCGGCGCGAACGAGGTCGTGCGGCGCGCGATGGCCTGGGCGGCGTAGCGGGAACTCGTCGCGAGGTGTGGCCGCGCGGCGTATTCGTACGCGCGCGCGTGGTTGCGGGCGCGGCGTCTCGCGCTTGCCGCTTCAACAATGCCGCGAACTCCCGCAACGCCTGCGCGTGCGCCGCGAAGGCGATGTTCCGCGGCGGACGGCTCAGCGGGAAATATTCTGCCTCGATGGCGTCGTCGCCGGGCGTGAGTTTGCCGCGCACCGGGCCAGTGAGGTAGAGCACGAGGATCGCGCGCACGCGCGGATCGTCGAGGCCGGCGTAGACGCCGAACAGTTCGCCCAACCGCGTGCGCAGGCCCGTTTCTTCGAACAGCTCGCGCGTGGCGCATTGACGCGGCGTCTCGCCGTATTCCATGAAGCCGGCGGGCAGGCACCAGGCGCCGGCGCGCGGCGCGTATTTTCGCTTCACGAGGAGCACTTCGCCGCCCTGATGAACGATCACGCCCGCGGCAGGGGCGGGGTTGCGATAGTGGATGAAGCCGCACGCGGGGCACGTGGGACGACGCTTGCCCAGATCATCACGCGGTACGAGCGGCGTGGCACACAGCGGGCAGAAGCGGACGCGGTTACGGTCGGTCATGGGTCGCGCGAACACTAAGGGCGGCGTGTCGCGCGGCGCAATGAACTCGCCGCGGGTAGCGCAATATTCCGCGCAACGAAATCGCCCGGGAGGCGCTGGCCACCCGGGCGAATATTCGTGATCGGTCCCCCGAGGCTCGAAGGAGCGCCGCGCTGCACCTTCCATCCAGTACGTCGCCCCTAGCTGACACCATTACGGTGCGGATGGGTTCGGATCGGCGCTCCTCCGCAGCCCCGAGACTGCGGACTCCGGTTTACCGGTGGTTCGACTTGAGCTCCTCGCGGAGCTGGTCCAGCTGTTCCTTCAGCTGCTGCATTTCTTCGCGAAGCTGTTCCGTGCTTTCGCGATCGGCCGACATCCCGCGGCGTTCCAAGCCGCCATCCCCGCCCCGTCGAATGATGATTCGCCTCTCGCCGCCCGCCCCATCAGGACCCGAGTGCAGGTCGCCATGCAGTTCGCCTTGATCGTCGTCGTCGCCCTGGATGACAATGCGCTTTACGCGGCGCTCGCCGTCTGGGCCACTGCGGAAACGCATCGCCTGCGGCGCATCACCGAGTTCGGCGTTCACCGTCTGCCCGGCGCCATGGCGCAGCAGCGAAATCGACACCGACTTGTCGCTCGAGCGCACTGCTTCGGTGAGATCACCCGCGCTCGCAATCGTCTTGCGGTCGACACGCTGGATCACATCGCCCGCGCGAATGCCCGCCTTCTGCGCAGGCGAGCCGTCGACAACATCGAGCACCAGTGCGCCCCTGGCGTCGCGTGAGCCAAAGTACGTCGCGAGATCAGGATTCAGGCTCTCGATGCGTACGCCCAAGCGGGCGCGGCCCATCATGCCGTTGCCGAGCATTTCGGGCAGCCGGCTCAGCATGCCATTGTCGTCGTCTCCGTCGTTGTCACCGTCACCGTCATGATCCATGAACACGCGCGGCGCTCCCGGCGCATCGGGCGTCTGGATCTCGAAGTGGCGCATGCCCTTCATGCCCTGCATGCCGTGCATCCCCTGCATCCCGTTCATGCGGTTCATCCCCGGCATCCGCGGAGCGGGCGTATCGTCGTCGCTGTCGCCGCCTTCGGGCCGCGCCGCGAGCTTGGCGCGCAGCGATTTCTTGGCGCCATCGCGCACCACCATGATGTCGATTGAAGCGTCTTCGCTGGCGGATCCGACCGCCTCGACGAGGTCGCCGGGTGAGCCGACATCCTGGCCGCCCACGCGCACGATCACGTCGCCGCGCTCGACTCCGGCCTGGTCGGCGGGGCTGTCAGGAACCACGCGGGTGACCAGCGCGCCCGAGCCGTTGTAGTTCATGCCCTCACGCAGCTCGGGTGAGATGTCCTGGCTGTAGACGCCCAGCCAGGCGGTGGCGAAGGCCGGGTGGGCGAGGGCGATTCCGGCGATCGCGACCAGTCCGACGAACAATGACATGGCGGTTCTACGCATGCTGTACCCCCTGTGCTAGCTTCGGCCTGCAGGCGACGGGAGACACGCCAGGGCGGAATTCCCGCCGCCTGCCTCGTGTGTCCGGCCGCTTCCGCCCTGCTTAAAACAGCGCATGGGGCCTCGCGGTTCCGGGGAACTCATCTTCCGTATCGCTTCTGACATTTGGGCCACGACTTGAGAGTCAACGACCTGTTAAAGCTGAATATCCAGGACCTCGCGC
Organism: Candidatus Eiseniibacteriota bacterium; assembly: GCA_031366795.1. Lineage (GTDB taxonomy): Bacteria > Eisenbacteria > RBG-16-71-46 > RBG-16-71-46 > RBG-16-71-46 > JANLWK01. Next base: position 23,966 of record JANLOX010000124.1, read on the forward strand.
TGGGCGGAAAAGCCCTCGGCCGGCAGGAGGGCTGTGTCGTGTTCGTCGACCGCGGCCTGCCCGGGGATCTGGTCGAGGCCCGGATCACCCGCAAGAAGTCGAGCTATGCCGAGGCCAAGCTCATCAAGGTCGAGACGCCGTCGGCCGCCCGCGTCGAGGCCCGCTGCGCGCACGTCAACGTGTGCGGTGGCTGCCGGATGCAGGAGCTGCCCTATGACGCCCAGCTCGAGTTGAAGGAGCGCCAGGTGCGTGACGCCCTGCGGCGCATCGGCGGGCAGGCCGACGTTTCGGTACTGCCGATCCGCCCGGCGCCGTCCGTGTTCCGCTACCGCAATAAGATGGAATTCAGCTTCCATCCGCAGGCCGACGGCACGCCGGTGCTCGGGCTCCATGAGCGCGGCACCTTCGACCGCGTGTTCGCGGTCGATGATTGCTGGATCACCAGCGAGCTCGTGGTGCAGATCATGAAGCTGACGCAGCGGTTCGCCATCGAGCACAACTGGCAGGCCTATCATCCCTCGCGGCACACCGGCATGCTGCGCTATCTCGTGGTGCGCCACTTGAAGCACACCGCACAGTGCGCGGTGCACTTGGTCGCCGCGTCCGAGTCGGTGCCGGGGCTTGCCGAATGGGCGTGCGAAGTGGCCGCGACATCGCCAGAGGTTCGCACCGTGACGCTCGGGCTCAATCGCTCGCGCGCCAACATCGCGACAGCCGACGACGAACGCATTCTCCACGGCGACGGACTGGTGCTCGAACGGCTGTTGGGCCTCGAGTTCGAAGCGCGCTCGACGGCGTTCCTGCAGACCAACAGCGCGCAGGCCGAGGCGTTGTACACCGCCGCGGTCGAGGCGGCGCAGCTGACGCCGGAGGATTCGGTGCTCGATCTCTATTGCGGCACCGGTACGCTGACGTTGTTGATGGCGCGCCACGCGCGTGAGGCGGTCGGCGTCGAGAGCGTCGAGGACGCCGTGACCCGCGCGCGCGAGAACGCGCTGCGCAATCGCATCGAGCGCACCCGCTTCGTCGCCGGCGAGACGCGCGCCGTATTGCGCGAGTGGGCGAGAGGCGAGCGCCCCGGCGCCGTGCGGCCGGACGTGATCGTCGTGGACCCGCCGCGCGCGGGCCTGCATCCACGCGTGGTGTTTCGCGTCGCCGAGCTCAAGCCGCGGCGCATCGTGTACGTCTCATGCAATCCCGCGACGCTGGCGCGCGATGCCGCGGACTTCACGAAATATGGCTACGTCATGGCCGAGGCCGAGCCCTTCGACATGTTCCCGCACACGCCGCACATCGAGTGCGTGGCGCGTTTCGAGCGTGCGCCTGTCGCGGCGAGCTGAGCCGCGACCTGGGCCGCAACGTGAGCGGCGGACGCGGCGCGGGCGCCCGCTCGCGTTGCCAACGGCATGACAATCTGACACCCGCGCATGCTAGCCTTGTGCGTATGAAATCGTGCCTGATGGCTGTGTTTGTAGCGCTGCTGCTCGCCCCGGTGGCGGCGCGCGCGGGGGCGTTCGTTCCCGACCAGGGCTTCTACCGTGTCTACCAGCAGGACCGCCTGCTCGGTGTCGAGCGCATCAGCTTCGAGCAGCACAGCGATAGTCTCGTGGTGACGTCGAAGGTCCGGCAGCGCTTGCCGCGCGGGCCCAGCCAACAGGACACGCTCGCCAAAACGGCCATGCTCGTGCTCGGTATCAAGGATGGCGCGTGGCGGTCGTACCAATCGTACGAGCAATTGAACCGCGACGAGTTGACCCGCATCCTGACCGTGACGGATACCACCTACACGTCTTATCGTCAGGGCAGCGAGGGTGGCTTCGGCGATACGTTCGAGTGCCCACCGGGGCGGGTCTACGTCGTCGATCCGCAGGTGTTCGTGCTGTTCGATGTGCTGTGCCGCGACATGCATGCGCAGGGTTTTGAAGAGCGGCCGGTCACGCTGCTCTATGTGACCGCGCGCGACACGGCGATCACAGCGCGGGTCAAGCGGCTGGGCAAGGGTCCCCTCAGGGTCGGCAACGAAACCATCACCGCCGAGAAATTCAGCATCACCGATCCATGGTCAGAGTTCTTCGTCTGGGTCTCGCCCAACGGCCGCATGTTGCGGCTGACACTGCCTGCGGTGGGGCTACGCGTGGATCGTGATCCAGCCTCGCTCAAGGGATCGCACGCTCTACAGGCGTTGACTCCCGTACTGCCGGGAATTCCCAGCGTGACCATGGGGCTGGACCCCAAGCTCTCCCCGCAACCTTCGAAGAATGGAGCAGCTTCCACGACGCCTAAGCGTGCCCCGACTCCCGCAACGCCCGGGCACTGAGCCATTCGCTCAGCAGCCGAACCCCGAAGCCGGTGGGTCCGCGCGATTCGTGAGGCCGGTCACTGGGCGCCCATCCGGTGGGCGAGATGTCCAAGTGCGCCCACACCATGCCGCGCGCGAAGCGCCGCAGGAATGACGCGGCGATCGAGGCACCGCCCTGTTGGCCCGCTGAATTGACCAGGTCGGCGGTGTCGCTGCGCAGGTCGTTCGCGTATTCATCGAACAACGGCATGCGCCAGAGGCGTTCGCCGCTGCGCTCGCCGGCACCCAGCAGTTCAGCCGCCAGAGCGTCGTCGCGGGTGAACATCGCGGCCGCCTGCGCGCCCAGCGCGATGCGCGCGGCACCCGTCAGGGTGGCGATATCGACTACCACGTCGGGATCGAGGCCGCGCGCGTAGCACAGCGCATCGGCGAGCACGAGCCGGCCCTCGGCATCGGTGTTGGTGACTTCGATCGTGGTGCCGTCCATTGCGCGCACCACGTCGCCGGGCTTGAAGGCGCGGCCATCGGGCATGTTCTCGGCGCACGGCAGCAGTCCGACCACGCGGAACGGCAACTCAAGCCCCTGGAGTGCCGCGAAGGTGCCGACGATCGCGGCGGCGCCCGACATGTCGTACTTCATGCGCGTCATGTCGTCCTTCGGCTTGAGCGAGATGCCGCCGGTGTCGAAGGTGATGCCCTTGCCGATCAGCACCACCGTGCGCGCGCGTTCGCCGCGTTTGGCGGGCCGTGCCGCGGGGCGTTCGAGAATCGCGAAGCATGGCGGATTCGGGCTGCCGCGGCCCACGGCGAGCACGCAGCCCAGCCCCAGGCGTTCGAGTTGCGGCACGCGCAGCACGCGCGCCGAGGCGCCGGATTGCTCCGCCACGGCCTTGGCGCGCTCGGCGAGTTGCTCCGGCACCAGGTCCTGGCTGGGAGTGCACGCGAGATCGCGCGCGAGGCACGTCGCTTCCGCGCGGCGCACCCCGGTCGCCGTGGCCGCCGAAAAGGTGCGCGCCTGCTTCGCGTCATCGAGCATCCATTCGACCGCCTTGAGCGGCGGCAGCGCATCGGTGCGGTAGGCGGTAAAGGCATAGTGCCCGAGGATGGCGCCCTCGGTCAGAGCCTGGACGCGCTCAGGCGTGGCGAGTTCCTCGCGCACGTCCGCGGACATCACGCGCGCGCGCAGGCCCCGCGCGCGGCGAGCCGCGGTCGCCGCAGCCTGCAGCAACCGCGGTGGCGTGAGATCGTCGTTTACGCCCAGCCCCAGCACCAGCACGCGCGGCGCCCTGCAGCCGCGTGTCGGATACAGCACCGCAGTCTCGAGCCAGCGTCCCGTGAAGTCTCCCGAGCGCAGCAATTGCTTGAGTGCGCCGCCCGAGGCACGGTCGAACGCGGCGGCCGCGCCTCGCAGGGTGCGCTCCCGCTCGAACAGGAAAAACACCGCGGCACCGGCACGGCGTTCGTGGGGGAGACCGCTTCGTGTCGATAATTCCATCGGGATGCCTCGCGAGCGCATGAGTTGTCTGCTGCAATCACAACCGGTTGCGGCTGACCGTATCGGAATGTCACGGCGGCGTCACGCGGTAGGCGGGCAAATGCTTGATTGGGCACGCCCATACTGGCATCCTGCCCTATCCACGGAACGCATCCGCGCCGGCTCCTAAGGCCCGACACTCAAGGAGGAACTCTTCATGCGTCGCTTGTCCGCACTTGCCGCAGTTGCCTTTTTTGCCGTCTTCGCGCTGACCGGTTGTGGCGCCAAGCAGACCGCCGTAGACACCACGGCGAGCAGCGACAGCCTGCTGGCGTCGAACCCGGTCGAGCAGCCCTCGGGCAGCATCACGCCCGCGGCCGACTTCAACCAAAAGCCGGCCACCACCACGACGACCACGTCGTCGCCGCCGGCCTCCAAGCCTGCCTCGACGTACCCGAAGCCCAGGCCGAAGCCGGCCGCAACGGCGCCCGCCAAGGACACCGGCGTCACGGTGGCTGCCGGCACCGCGCTGAACATCGGCATCGACACGCAGGTCTCGAGTGAGACCGCGAACGCGGGTGATTCGTGGACGGGCACCGTGAAGGAAAACGTCATTGTCGGTGATCGCGTCGTGTTCCCGGCCGGCTCCGTCGTTAGCGGCGTCGTGACCGAGTCGGTCCCGGCGGCCAAGGGTTCGCTGGCGCGGCTCGGACTGGCCGTCTCGGCAATCACGGTCAACGGCAACAAGATTGCGGTTGAGGGCGGCACGGAGGCCATCGAAGCGGGCTCGCCGCGCGCGCGCAACCTCGGTGCGATGGCCGCGAGTGTCGGAGCCGGAGCACTGATCGGCCGCGCGGTCGGCGGCAGCGGCAAGGGCGCCCTGATCGGTGGACTCATCGGTGGCGTTGCGTCCGGCGCCGCAGTCGCCAGGTCGAAGGGCTACCAGGTCGTCATCAAGGAAGGCACCGTCGTGACTTTCAATGTGAAGGCCCCGGTCACCGTGCATTCGTAGTCGTTCGTAACCAATCGTATCGATTGATGGGGCGGATCCCTCGGGGGTCCGCCCTTTTGATTGAGGGGTGCGAGGCCACCGTGCAGGAAACGACACCGCGTATCTCCCTGCACTGGGGAATTCCACCCCGCCCTCGCAGCTGCAACACTTTCCCGCCCTTCTGGACATGGCACACGAGGTGCCACATCGAGCCGCGGTTCTGTATTCACGCGCAGGCTCTTGGCCTCGCCTCAAGGCTATGGTTCTTCCAGGAGGAACAGGGAAATGGTTCGCAAAGCAGGGTTGCTGATGCTGGGATTCGCCGTGATGGCGATGACGGGTTGTTCTTCAAATAGTACCGGTCCGACGAGCTCGGGATTGACCACGGATCAGGCCAACGTGCAGACCTCTATCGTCGCTGCTCCCGAAATCGCCACGGACGGCTCGTACGATACGAGCGCGCCGAGTGACTTCAGCGTGGCCCACGCCGGCGCAGCGCCACTGAGCGGTATCGGTAGCGAGGGCGGGCCTGAAGTCGTGCCGAGCCAACCGAACACGCAGCGCCGCTGGTGGCGCGTGATCACGGGCCGCACGGCGTCGTTCGACTATGAATTCACGGCCCAGGATTCGAGCGGCCGCCCGACCGCGGCCCACATCACGGTGCACAAGCACTTCACCGGCACGCTGCATATCCTGACGCCGGAAGTCCTCCAGAACTCTGCGGGTGGGGACTCGATCGTGCAGCACGAATCGACGAAGCCGCTGGCCGATCACTGGGTTCGCCACCTGTGGCTGGCGCGCGTGGCGCCTGCGCTGAACCATGGCCATCCGTGGCGGTTGGTGGGTGCCTCGGGTGTCAACGTGACGTCGGAGATCGATGGTCCGGGTACGCAGCCGCAAATCCACAGCATTCGCATCCAGTCGGGCGCCGCGGACAGCACGTTCTCCGATCCGGCCGTGGCGATCCACTGGAACAAGCTGTGGAACGCCACGCCGGGAACGCCGGTGACCATCACGGTCACGACGGGCGCTCCGAACGATATCGTCGTGCTGATGGCTCGCGAGGCCCGTGCGGCGCTGACGGCGAACGGCGACAACACCTACACCGGCACGTGGTACACGCCGGGTGATGCCGGCCTGAAGCACTTCGGCATCAACGCTCTTTCCGCAGGCACGCTGAGCGATCCTGCCTCGGCGTACCACTCCAATGCCTGGCTGTTCCCCTATATCAACCGGGGCGAGGCTTACGGAGAGATGGCCACCGACACCCCTCGCTGAGACGAGACGGATTCACTCGCGTCCCGAACGCGACTACGGGGCGGCCGCTACCTGGCCGCCCCGTTTTGCTGGTGCGCCCGGCAGCTACTATGCCGGGATGAACTTCAATGATACCGAATTGATGCAGTAGCGCAGTCCCGTGGGCGCCGGGCCGTCATTGAACACGTGACCCAGGTGGCCGCCGCAGCGGGCGCACACGACCTCGTCGCGTTCCATCCCCAGGCTCGTGTCGGCGTCCTTGAACACATGCGACGCGATCGCGGGCTGCCAGAACGACGGCCATCCCGTGCCCGAGTCGAACTTCTGCGCGGAGTTGAACAGCGCATAGTCACACGCCGCGCAGTGATACTCGCCCTTGGCATGTTCATTCCAGTACTTGCCCGTGAACGCGATCTCGGTGCCCTTCGCGCGCAGCACACGGTACTGCGCCGGCGTAAGCAACTGCGTCCACTCCGCATCGGTTTTGACGACGCGGTCCGCGGAAGCAGCGGGTTTGGCGCGATGTGATGCGGGCTTGTGCTGCGGGCTGCGCGCAAACGCCACCGAAACGGCGACGACGACCAGCAACCCCGTGGCAAGGGCCAACAGCGGATGGAATCTCATGTCTGCGAAGCTCCTGTCCCCCCAGGGACCGTTATGGTGTGCGGACCGCCAGGCACGCGCAGCGCGGCGGCGGCGGGTTCATCCCCACTACGCAACCGAACGCCATTGAGATGAGTTTGGTTCCCCAGCGATTGCATGACAGTGCCCTGACCAAGGGGGCTCATCCAAGCGGGCGTGGGGCGCGTAGAGCCGGTGAAGACGGCAGGATTCCGGATGCTCCGGGGCCGTCTCGAGTGCACCCCCCAACCGCTTACTCAACAGGAGACATTCAGATGAAAACGCTTTACGCGCTGCTTGTTCTGGCAGTCCTCGCACCGGCGGCCGTCGGCGCCACCGTGATGGTCGGGGGCCAGGACATGTTGCCTGCCCGCGACATCGTCGACAACGCGGTGAACTCCGCCGATCACACCACGCTCGTCGCGGCAGTCAAGGCTGCGGGGTTGGTGGAGACACTCAAGGGCAAGGGACCGTTCACGGTGTTCGCGCCGACCAACGCCGCGTTCAAGCTGCTGCCCGAGGGCACGGTGGAGAAGTTGCTCACCGCCGAAGGCAAGCCTGCGCTGACGAAAGTGCTGACCTACCATGTCGTCGCGGGCCGCATGACGTCGGACGACCTGAAGAAGGCCATCAAGACGGGTAAAGGCTCGGCGCAATTGACCACCGTCAGCGGCGGCAAGCTGTGGGTGATGATGAACGGCCCTGCCAACATCGTCCTCAAGGATGAGCAGGGCAACATCGCCGACATCTCGACCTACGACGTGCTGCAGTCGAACGGCGTGATCCACGTCATTGATCGCGTCGTGATGCCGAAGTAATCGCGACGTTGCAACGCACACGGGCCGGGACCCCCTAAGGGGTTCCGGCTCGAAGTGTTTTGGGCGCGACCCGAATGTTAGGCTGGCCGGCTCGAAGCACTGGGCCGGTCTATTCCCGCCTGCCGCACATCGCGACACCCCGATGAGGATTTCCCGCCGATGCCTTCGCCGCCCGCGCAGGAACGCCGCGCGCTGACCATCGTCCTGAGCGTGCTGATCATCGACATGATCGGCTTCGGCATCGTCCTTCCGGTGATGCCCGACCTGATCGTCGGGCTCACACATACCACGCTGGGCGATGCCGCGCGCAAGGCTGGCTGGTTGATGGGCGCGTTCGCCATCATGCAGTTCATGTTCGGGCCGGTACTCGGGGGACTGGGGGACAGGTTCGGCCGGCGCCCCGTCATCCTCATGAGCATGGTCGCATTCAGCCTCGACTATTTCATGATGGGGCTGGCACCGACATACGGCTGGCTGTTCGTGACGCGCGCCATCGCAGGGATAGCGGGCGCCACCTTCGTGCCGGCGACGGCCTACATCGCCGACATCACCCCGCCCGAGCGCCGCGCCCAGAACTTCGGCCTGATCGGGGCGGCATTCGGCCTGGGCTTCACGATTGGCCCCGCGATCGGTGGCTTGCTCGGGAGCTTTGGAACGCGCGCGCCATTCTTCGTGGCGGGCGGACTCGCCTTGATCAACGCCACGGCGGGTTTTTTCCTGTTGCCCGAGTCGCTGTCCCCCGAACGCCGCCGGCCGTTCAGCCTTGCGCGCGCGAACCCGCTGGGCACGTTCCGGTCGCTGACGCGCCACAAGCACGCGCGCCCGCTGTTCGTGGCGTGGTTCCTGTGGATCCTCGCGCACCAGGCCTACCCCTCGACCTGGGCGTTTTTCACCAAGCTGAAGTTCGGCTGGAGCGACCACGCCGTGGGCGCCTCGCTGGCGTACGCAGGATTGACCATGGCGCTCGCACAGGCGTTCGTGACGCGCCGGCTGATCCCCAGGATCGGCGAGCGCCGCGCCATTCTGTTGGGCCTCACGATCGGCATGGCAGGATTCCTCGCCAACGCGCTCGTCCCCTATGGCTGGATGCTGTACGCCGTCTCCAGCCTCGCAGCGCTCCAAGGGCTGGTGTTCCCCTCGATGAACTCGACGCTGTCCAAGTTGGTGGCGCCAAACGAGCAGGGAGAGCTGCAGGGCGGTGTCGCCAGCATGCAGAGCGTGGCCGCGATCATCGGGCCGCTGCTGATGACGAACGTGCTGGCGCGCTTCACGCAGGCCGGCGGGCCCGTCTGGTTCCCGGGCGCCGCTTACGTGCTATCGGCGATGCTGGCCCTGGCCTCGCTCATTGTGGTGATCACGCTGGCGCGCGGGGTGTTTGCCGGGGTGAAGCAGCCCGAGCCTACGGCCCCGCGTTGAGGTCCTGGATCTGCCCCGGCGGAATGGTGTCCGTCCCCGCCGTGGTGGTCGTGGGCGCATTGCTCGCGATCGACTTGTTGCCGACATCGTCGATGGCCTTGATCGCGAAGAAGTAGATCGTCCCCGGGCTCAGGCCCGCCACCACGAATTGTTCCGCGCTGCCGGCGGTCATGGGCGTCATCGCGTTCGCGACGAGGCCGGCGCTGGCGAAGTTCGCATCGGTGATCGGCTGCGACGAGACGCGCACTTCATACAGCGCCGCTTGGCCGCTGCTGCCATCGTCGCCCGTTGCGGTCCAGGCCAGCACCGCGCTGTTGTCGGTCGTCTGCGCCACCGTGACGTTGTTGATCGCCGCGGGAGCCACCGAGTCGACGCCCGAGGTGCCGAATGCGAGGGCGCCGATATCCTTGCCATCCGAGGCCGCGCCGATTGCGGGGGACCCTGCCTTCAAGTGTGGGTCGAACCCGAACACGCCCGTGCCGCCGACGAACAGCGGATCACCGAACTTGCTGTGGCATTCCTCGAAGTTGTTGATACAGGCCTTGCCGATGGGGCCTGGAGTCGTCAGCGTGTTCGACCACATCATCGAGGACGCAGCGCCCTTGTTGCTGAACAGCAGGTTGTTGTCGCCTGAGTAGTAGGCGCCGCTGATCGCCGCGGCCGAAATGGCGAACGCGTAGCTGTTGCCGGTGGGGGAGTAGAAGATGTTGTCCTTCACCTCGCCCGCGCCGCTCCACTCGAAGGCGCCGCCTGCGTAGGTGTCGCCCGCGCGCCCGTTGGTGCCGAGATAGACGAAGGTGTTGTGACGGATCACGCAGTTGTCGGAGAAGCCGGACATTTCGATCGGCGTGCCGGCGATGCTCAGGACAACGCAATTCTGGATCGTGTCGGCCTGGGCGCCGTTCTGCCAGTAGAACGCGCCGGTGCTGACCGGCTTTTCCTGGATGAACAGGCAGCCGTCGTAGCGGTTGCCGACGACCGTGCCGGGGAACGAACCCGAGGCGGATACCAGTAGTTCGTTCATGGAGCCTGCGCCGACGCGGAAGATCAAGGTGTCGCGCAGGAACACCGTCTGCTGAGTGTAATCGCGGAAGTATCCGAGCCCACACTCGTCGCAGGCCGTGGTGCGCGTGTTCGTGAAGTCGAAGTAGCAGTCGATGAACTGCCCGGTGCGGCAGCCGTACAACTTGAACGTGCCGTGATCGCCGTTGGGACCGATGGTCGCGATGAAGCGGCAGCGGCGGAAGACCAGCCCGTCCGTGGCGTTGATGCGGATCGCCGGGCCATAGCCGTCCATGTACATGTTGAACGAGCAATTGTAGAGCGTATCGCGCTTCACCAGCGACGCGCTCGGGCCGTTCGTGCCGCCTTCCACCCACACCTTGCTGCCGCTGAATGTCGAGTTCGCGAGCACGCAGTCGTCGCCACCGAGCACGATCGATACGGATGCATTGGGCGCCTTGCACCACGACACCGAATCGCGCGCGCCGCCAAATACCAGCGTGCTGCTGTTGATCTGGACGCCCTTCACGCTGATGTACTGCTTCGCCGAGGAGCCGGTGCCGAAGGTGATGCCCGCTACGATCGTGCTGGCCGGGTTCGAGAGGCTGCCGACGTAGCTGATGAATTTGGTGTAGGAGGCGCCACTGGCGGCGGGCGCGATGGTGGCCGAGCCGTAGTCGCCCGGGAGCAGTACGGCGACGTCGCCAGCCGCGAGCGAAGAGTTTGCCTTGCTCAGTGTCCAGGGTGCCCCGGCGGTACCCGCGTTGGCGGAACTGCCCGTGGGCGAGACGAAGTAGGTGGCGGCCCCGGCCGTGCTCGCGCACAGGACTGCGGCCGTGGCGAGCAGTGCAACGATGGAGTGGCGGACGTTCAATGGGTCTCCGCTGTTCAGGTATCGAGCCTGATATTGATGCTTTCAGTCGCGCCGAACATTCTGGAACGCTGCACTAGGGTGGGCGGTGTCGCAGCCCATCGGCGAAGCTTACGACGCCAGGGATCGCGGAAGGGTTTGGCCTAAAGCCCGCCCCGGCTTCGCAAAACCTGTGCCCACAACGGCATCAAGCTCTTTGTGCGAAAGCGGTTGCGGGACTACTGATTACAGCGAAGGGCCAACCATGCGGGCCGGGCCAAGGCGGGCAAATTGACCGCCCCCTAGACGCAGACCGCATTAGATCCGTCCCAACGGCAGACGATCCGATCCTGAAACATACGGTCCCGTATACCCCGTGTCCAGAAGATGGAGCCCGTTTTATTGGACTATTTCCATGACATGGGCTGGACGTGTGGGGTGAGCCGGGAGCGCTCCCGGGATGCGGTTGGTGTGGCTGCGACGCCGGGGTGGCCGCTACCGTCCCGGTCTAGCGAACAGGGAATCCCACGCGCTCAACGCCGGCTTGGCGTGCAGGTCCACATCGACCAGCCCGAGGTGAGCAAATGGCGCGATGCCAATCGGCCACACGGCCAGGTCGAGATCGGTGAAGGTGAGCTGAAACCAACCCACCGCGTTCGTTGCGTCCAACAACTGGGCCTGGCGGATCATGTACTGCCGTTGCATAACCGGTATCGGGCGATGCCGACGAATCCGCCGCCGCTCGTCAGCGCGCCCCACGCCACTTCCATCTGGATACTCACGAGCAGTGGAACACGAGCGTCGTGTAGGCGGATATCCGCCGCAGCGGCGTTGCTCATGTGCACGACCGCGCCATAGCTGGGAGAGAGGGCCAACGTGCGGATTAAGTTGGTCTCGAGCGCGAGTCCCAGGTAATCGGGATGCAGCAGCGTATCCATCGCCACCGCATAGTCGCGATAGAGCTGCTGGATCGCGGGCTCCGTGATGCTGCGGCCCGCGCTGACTAGCGGGTTTGATTCGCCCGCGCGATTGAGCCCGTTCGCGGGATCGATCATCACGACCAGCCGTAGTTGCTTGGCGCGATAGTACTGAGCCAGCGGCAACTGGTTGCGCAATACGAACGAGTCGGCAGGCACGCCCGCAAGCAGCGAATCCCACGGCACCTCATCGCTCATGATCGCGCCGTCGCTGCGCTGGGTCCATAGATTGATGTTCGCCAGCAACTGGTCGAAGTCGGGCCGCGGCGGAATGCCCGAGAAGCCCATTATGAACGTGCGCGGCGGGAGCCCGGACTTTGGTGCCGTCGAATGCTTCGAACATCCAGCGAGCGCGACGGCGGTAATCATCGCGAGGGCGCCGAGTGTGGCGATCCAGGCGCGTCGCGGCGAGCAGTGTGTTCGATCGAGCATCTGCGGAGTTTCCTTCAGCATGACGAGCCGCGTCCAGCGCGATGGCATGTGGTGATTGCATGTGGCGGACACCGAGGTTCGAGGTTAGCCTCAACAGACCCTCGTGCAGCATCCATGCTCCACGATCACACGCGCGAACCCGCGCACAGGAGCTGATATGATCCGTGGTAGCCGCGCCGCGATCGTTCTCGCCGTTATCCTCGCTGCATCCAGGCCCGCCGCGCCCGTTGCCGCCGACGAGTTCTCGGACTTCCGGATCCCGGACCATCGGCTGTTCTCTTGGACGGGATCGTTGTCGTCAGGCCTCCAGGATCTACGGGGTTCCGACCCGGGCAATCCGTATTCGAACAGCGACAACAATGCCACGGGTTCGAGCGACCTGCTGTGGTTCCATGATTCGGATGCGTCGCAAACGCAGCTGGCCGTGCAAGCGCGCTCGGCAGGCTTCGCCCGGCGTTCGCGGAGCGAGCCCACGACGTTGTACAGCGGCGGCTCCGTTCGGGTATTCGACCAGCAACGCAATTCAGCGGCGGAGGAAGGCTGGAGCCTGTCGCTCGGGCGACGTGACTATCCTTGGCGTGTTCCAGTCGGCTATCAGTTGAGCCTTGCAGGTGGGGGTAGTTACAGCCAGTCGTGGTTGCATCACGCGCACGAGCAGTATTTTACGGACACGAACGGAGTGAACCACGAGCACCAGCTGCAGCAATCGGTCGACTGGACCTATGGCTATCGCGCCAACGCATCGCTCCGCATAGGCTATGGCAGGGTCCGTGATGCGACCGGCGTATTCGAGGTGCGCGTGTTCGAGGAACGGCTCCGGCGAGCGCGAGTCCTGTCTCGAGAGCTGTCGCCCCGGGCCCGGCAACAGCTTGTGGACATTGCCTACACCGTGGGCGACATGAGGCAAGTGCGCGATCGTCCAGCGAAATCCCTGTGGCAGGCAGTTGAGGCTGTGCTTCGCGAAGACGGTGCCCTTGCGGACAGCGTGATCGGCGTCGTGGGCGCCGAACGGGCGAGGGAGCCATTCATCGGCGCCGCTCGCGGAGCGGCAGGGTTTCCCTTCGCCGCCTCACCGGTGGCCCGCATGGCGGGGTCGTTCGTCGGGTTTCTGGCAAGGGGCGAGCATCGAAGCGATATCGATCGTAGAAACGGACATTTCGAGAGTGCGTTTTCGCACAATGATTCGACGCTGTTCGAGCGGGCGTCTAGCTCCTTTGCACGCAATCAAGGCGCGGCTGACGATGTCCTTGCGGGATCACGAATCGAATATTACCGCCCCCTAGGGCTTCGCTGGCAATTCGATGCCACAAACGAGATCGCCTTCCCGCTGCGAAGGCACCGTGATGGATTCTCGACCCAATCTGAAGTGCGTCTGGTCGCCGTCGTGGCCGACCGCTGGGTCGGGGAGGGTTATGGGAATCATCAACGCGTGATCCTCCGGCATGGAGGGCCCGGCGCCCCAGTGGATTTGGACTACTGGAGTGTCGGGTACGGCGCCTCGCTTACCCGGTATGTCGAAGACCGGCTGGAATTTCAGGTGGACCTCTCCGAGAAGCAAGAGCGCAGGCACGCCCAGAGTTCCTTCCAAAGCTCCTTCTTGGCACGCTGCCGTCTCACCTACCGTCTCGCCGGTCGCCATTCAGGTCCGCAATACCTGACGCAATGACCGGGGTGACGTAAGCCGGCACCGCGCCTCGCGGGCACGTACTGGCGTTCGCTCGGTTCCCGTCTCTCGCTCACGTATCGATTCGCGGGGGCGGCACTCGAGGGCGCCGCTCGCGATGCGTTGAGCGGCGTCGCCCGCCGCTACACCGCCCTCGGCAGCTCCGGCGCGATCGCCTTGAGTTCGTTCGAGTGCATGTTCGACAACAGTCCGAGCGTTTGCAGCTTGTTGAAGCCCTCGAGCGCGGCGACCTTGTAGCACTCGGCGAGCGTGGGGTAGTTGAACACCGTGCGCACGAAAAACTCGAGCGTGCCGTCGAGCGCCATGACGGCCTGCCCGATGTGCACGAGCTCGGTGGCCTGGGTACCCATCGCCCACACGCCGAGGATCTTGTGCGTGTCGATGTGGAAGATGAGCTTCAGCATGCCGTGTTCGTCGCCCAGAATGTGGCCGCGCGCGATCTCGCGGTAGCGCGCCACACCCGTCTCGAACGGGACTCCGGCTGCGGTCAGGTCGCGTTCGTTGCGGCCCACCCACGAGATCTCGGGGATGGCGTAGATCCCAAACGGGAACAGTTCGGGAATCGACGTGCCCGGCATGTCGAAGGCGTGAAGTGCTGCGAGGCGGCCCTGCTCGGCGCTCGTGGAGGCGAGTGCCGGGAAGCCGATGCAATCGCCGGCGGCGTAAATGTGCGGCACGGGCGTCTGGTAGTGCTCATTGACCTTCAGGCGGCCGCGATCGTCGGCGGTCAGGCCGGCGCACTCGAGCCCGAGATCCGTCGTGGCGCCGATGCGTCCTGCCGACACCATCACCAGTTCGGTCGCGATGCGCTTCCCGCTCTTCATGGTGACGATGGCCTGCTGGCCCACGGCTTCGACCATGGCGACTTCCTCGCCCAGCCGCAGCGTGACGCCCAGCTCGCGCGCGTACACCTGGAACGAATCGACGATCTCGCTGTCGACCATCTCGAGCAGGCGGTCACGTTTGTCGAGCAGAGTCACCTTCACGCCGACGGCCGCGAAGATGGTGGCGTACTCGACGCCGATGACGCCGCCGCCCACGATCACCATCTGTCGCGGCAGCCGTTTGAGCGACAGCACGTCGTCGCTGGTCAGGATCAATTCGTGGTCGACGACCAGGTCCATCGGCAGGCCCGGCGTGGTGCCGACGGCGATCAGGATGTGCTCGCCGCGCATCAGCGTGGTCTCGTCGCCACTGACGACGCAGATGTCGTGCGGGCCGGTGAACCGCGCGGTGCCGGCGATGAGTTGAATGTTGTTGCGTTGCAGCTGGTCGCGAATCACGTCGCGTTCGCGCTGCATTACCTGGCTGGTGCGCGCCAGCAGGTCTTCCACTGTCACGGCGTGGTGTTCGTCGTGCTCGCGGTACTGCCCGCGATTACGCAAGCCCGACAGGTCGAGAGCGGCCTCGCGCATGGTCTTGCTCGGAATGGTGCCGGTGTTGATCGCCACACCGCCGAGATCGCGATGCTTGTCGATCACCACGACACTCTTGCCGAGTTTTGCGGCCTGCACGGCGGCGCGCTGGCCGGCAGGTCCACTGCCGATCACGATCAGGTCGTAACTACGCACGATTCCTCCCTGGAATAGTCTAGGGCACCGGGGTATCCCGGGGCGGTCAAGGTGTTATCGGCAGGGTGCCGGGGGTTCCTTGCCCCGCAATCCCAAGGCATCGCGTGGGCGCGCCGGCCCGCCCAAAAGGGCCGTCGCAGGCCGCGCTTCCATAGAGTCAGGACTAGTGATGCGTCTCGCCCTCGGGAGGCGTGTCCCCGGCGGCTTCGCCGTCGTCGTCGTCCTCGTCTTCGGGTTTGGCGCGATGGCGCGCAAACACCTCTGCCCACTCCTCGAGTTCCTTGCGCGAGATGGTCGAGGGCTTCTCGTTCGGATCCGCCTGACGCACCGGCCCCAGCGCGCTCGCGAGGAACAGGTCGGCGATGGAGATGTCCGCGCCGGCCTGGCGGGCGTGGCGCGCAACTTCGATGTCGGAGGTCACCACGGTCAGCCGCTCGACGCGGTCGACCTGGTCTTCGACGATTCGCCTGATCAGGTCGTCCGCCTTCTCGGGAAGCCGCGAATAGCGGATCTCGATGCGTCCGGTGCTGCCGTCGCGATTGCCGCCTTCGGTGCCGTCGAACACCACGAGGAAGCGCGAGTCGTGGTTGCCGACCGCCCACGCCAGCAGGCTGAGCAGCTTCTCGCGCGACTGCCGCAGCGTACGGTCAGGTCCGGGACGCAGTTCGGGAGCGCGGTGGATGACGTTATAGCCGTCGATGACGATCAGGCGTGCTTCGGACATGGGGCCTCTCAGTCGGGGGAGCGCCGGGTGCCGGCAGGTCAACCCGCGACGCACAACTGTATCGCGTTGGCCCCAAAACTCCGAGGCGCGGACCGGGAGACCGATCCGCGCCCCGGGGCGCTGCCGATGGCTGTCGGCGACGCCGGGCCGTTGCCCCGCCGCGCCGGATGACCGCGCCGCGCTAGGGCGTGCCGCCCGTCACGGTATGCAAGACGGTGCCGTTCTCGCCGACCGCCCAGCCGCGCAACCCATCGATGAAATGGACGCCGGTCAGTAGCGCCGCAGGAGAGGTGGCCTGCGAATTCCAGGTGACGCCGCCATCCGTAGTGACCAGCACGAGACTCGTGCCATTGCGGCCGACCGCCCAGCCGTGTAGTGCGTCGGTGAACGCTACCGCGCGCAGGTCGTTCAGGGCACCCGCATTGCGAATTTCCCATGCGACCGAGTCGGGCGTCACGGTGGTGCGCGGTGTCGCGCCACTTGTGCCGACGGCGTGCGTGCTCGCGATGGAGCTGCGCGCGACGCCGTACAGCGTCAGCGAGGTGACCGACGGTTGCACCACGAACCACGTCAGGCCGCGATCGTGCGTGCCGACGATGGTGCCGTTGTCGCCGACCGTCCAGCCGTCACGCGTGCCGGCGAACGACACGCTACGCAGTGTGACCGCGGTGATGCCCGGCATCAGGCGCGTCCACGTCGCACCGTGATTGACGGTGCGTAGAATGGTGCCGTTGGCGCCTACCGCCCAGCCCGTGTCGGGCGTGGCGAAGGTGATGCCATTGAGGTTGTCTGTCGTGCCGCTGGCAACCACAGCCCACACCGCCCCCTGGTTGGTGGTGTGCAAGATGCGTCCTCCTCCACCCGTCACCCAGCCTTCGGTGCTGCTGGTGAACCACACGGAGGTGAGCGTATTGCTCACGCTGCTCGGCTGCGTGACCCACGATGTGCCCGCATTGGACGTGGCGACGATTTTGCCCGCCGCACCCACTGCCCAACCATGATTGCCGTCCGCGGTGAAGAACACGCTGCTCAAGTCTTCCAGCACACTGCTCGGCTGCGTGAACCAGCCGCGCTGCGTCGGCAGCACCAACAGGTTGGCCGCCGCCGTCTTGCCGCCCGAACTGACACTGAGTGTCGCGCTGCCTTCGCCGACGGCGGTAACCGCACCCGTATTGGAGACTTGGAACACGGCGGAGTTGCTGCTGCTCCAGGTGAGCACCGGGTTCGCGACGACCACGCTGTGCGTATCGACGGCGACGACTGTGAACGAGGCGCCGCCGCCCACGAGCAATGTGTCGGCGCCGGGCAGCAGCGTGAGCGATGACAGCGGGACCGACGGAATCGGGGCCACCGAACTACCAGCGCTACAACCTGCCACGACAGCCAGGAACCCTGCGGTTGCGAGCAGACGGCGAACGCTCATGAACGGGCCTTCCACGGGGACTAAGGAGTCGATTGGGCGAACAGCGGCCGTTCCCGGGGTCCGCCTCGCCGGGGCGAACCCTGTTCGCCGGACCTCAAAAGGAGGACCGGGAGGCATGAGCCCGCCCAACACCGTGTTTTCGGCACTTTGAGGGCGGGGCTTGAGTGCCGCAAGGGGTTTCCCTACTGTCCGCGCGAACGTCCGGCCCGTGGCGGACCGCGCCCAGCGCACCGCATCACGCAGCGCCCCTGCGCTTAAGGGGCGGGTGGCTGGCATGCAATTTCCCCGGGGATCTTCATGCTCCAGGTTCGAGATGTCGTCAAAAGCTACGACGGACGCGTGGTTGTCAACAAGGTGGCGTTTGAGGTCCAGGCCGGCGAGATCTTCGCCCTGCTGGGCCCCAACGGCGCCGGCAAGACCACGCTGATTCGCATGATCACCGACATCCTGCGCCCCGATTCGGGCGACATTCTCTGGGACGGCCGCCCGGCGCGGGAACGCGGCGCCCAGCACGTGGCCTACCTGCCCGAGGAACGCGGGCTGTACCGCCGCACCCCGGTGATCGACACCATCGCCTATTATGGCGAGTTGAAGGGCATGAGCAGCGCGGATTCACGCGCCGAAGCCACGCAGTTGCTGAAGCGCGTCGAGCTTTCGGAATGGGGCGACAAGCAGGTACAGGCGCTGTCGAAGGGCATGCAGCAAAAGGTCCAACTGTGCACCGTGCTGATCGGCGGGCCGAAGCTGTTGATCCTCGACGAGCCTTTCAGCGGTCTCGACCCGCTCAACGTTCTGTTGCTCGAGGAGATCCTGCACGAGGTTCGCGCCGCCGGCGCCACCGTGCTGTTGTCGACGCACCAGATGAACAAGGTCGAGCAGTTGTGCGACCGCGCCCTGATGATCAATCACGGCCACATGGTGTTGTACGGAGCCGTGAAGGAGCTGCGGCGCCAGCATGCGGACCACGCGGTCCTCCTGCGCGCCGCGTCCGCGCCGCCGCGCGTGGCCGGCGTGACCGCGATCGCGGCGCACGACGATGGCTACAAACTGGCCCTGGAGCCGATGGCGACCCCGACCTCAGTGTTACGGGAATTGCTGGCCGCGGGAGTCGAACCGGAGTCTTACAGCGTGGCGACCTTGCCGCTCGAGGACGTGTTCGTGAAGGTCGTCCGCGAAGGGCTCGGGCTCGATCACGGCAAGAGCGACACCGCCGCCGCGGCGCTCGCCACGGGAGGCGCACGATGAGCCTGTCCATGCAGCGCATCAAGACCGTCGCGCGACGCGACTATCTCTACACGGTGCGGCGCCGGGCGTTCGCCTTCACCTTGATCGGCATGCCGTTGCTGTACGCGGTGCTGTTCACGCTCGTGCTCAAGCCCCAGGCCTCCGAACGGCTGGGCGCCCTGCGCGCCTTCGACGCACTGGGGGTGGTCGATTCCTCGGGGCTGTTCAGTGCTGCGCCGAGCGAAGTCTGGATCGAGGCGTCCCCCACCAATCCATTCGCGAAAAAGGATGGCAAGAAGAAGACCGAGCGCTTTCACACGACGGTGCGGCAGTTCAGTGGCGAGGCCGCGGGCCAGGCGGCGCTGCGCGACAGCACGGTGCACCAATTGATCGTGGTGCCCAAGGACTACGAGCACACCGGGGCGCTGCGGCGCTACGCGCGGACCGACAACCTGTTCACCGCCAGCGACCAGCGCGTCGTGAGCCGCTGGATCGTGCAGGGGCTCCTGCACCCGATGGATTCCACGCGGGTCGAACTGCTCACGCAACCGCTGGCGCGCGAGGCGCTGTATGCGCCCAACCGCGACGGCGTCTTCGAGGAGAAGGACGAGGCGCGCGAGACGCTCGATCTGCTGCTGCCCCTGGCGCTGGGGATGTTGCTGGGGTTGTCGATCCTGATCGGCGGTCAGTACCTGCTCCAGGGCATCAGCGAGGAGAAGGAGTCGCGCATCCTCGAATCCATGCTGTGCACCGTCAGCCCCGAGGAATTGCTGGCGGGCAAGTTGCTCGGGTTGGGTGGCGCCGGCCTGACGCTGGTGGGCGGCTGGATCCTGCTGATGACCGGCGCGATGGGCTCGGTGGCACCGGCGATGGGGCTGTTGCATGTCTCGCTGCCGCCCATGGTCATCGCCGTCATGATCGCCTACTTCATGCTGGGCTACCTGTTCTACGGCAGTCTTATGATCGGCATCGGCGCCATGGCGAGCAGCATGCGCGAGGCGCAGCAGTTCTCGATGGCGTTCACGATGATGAACTTCATCCCGTTCTACATGCTGTCGATCCTGCTCGGCCACCCGGACTCGAAGCTCGCCGTGGCGATGTCGATGATCCCGTTCACGGCGCCAGTCTCCTCGATGCTTCGGCTCGCGGCCTCCGGGTCGCACGTTCCCGGCTGGGAGATCGCGCTATCGCTGTCGATCCTGGCCGCTTCGGCGGCGGGGGTGCTGGTGCTGTCCGCCAAGCTGTTCCGCATCGGCATGCTGATGTACGGAAAGGCGCCAAACCTGCCCGAAATCCTCAGGTGGCTGCGGCAGGCCTAGTCCGGTCTGCCCGCTGGCATCCCGGGGCCTAACGCCTTGCGCCGTAGCTCACGACCCAGTTGTAGAGGATCTCGAAGTCCAAGAAGCTCATCGCTCCGAGGTTGTACATGGAGTTCAGGGGTTTTGAGCGTTTGATGCACAGACTGCTGGGGTCCCCGGCGATGATGTTTGCCCGCGAACCATCGCTGCCCGCACCGAACAACGCGGCGTAGCTGTCGGTGCGGTACTGCCCCCCTGGCTGTGCCGCAGCATGGCAGCGGTTGCAGTGCGTGGCCATCAGCGGGGCGATGTCCCTGCCGTAGCCGAGCCCTGCGGTAAAAATCGCATTACGGTCGCCGGTCAGGCCGCCCGCGAGGGAGCGCACGTTGTCCGCGCGGACGGTGTAGAGACTGGAGTCCGAAAGCGGTCCGCCGGACAAGAGCAATTGCACGACTCGCCCGTTGATCGTGTCGATCAGTGTGGAACTGAACAGGCTGATGGCGGCTTCCGGGTGGTTGAACGGATACACGCGGTAGTGCGTCAGCGTCTCGGCGCTCGCGCGATCCAGCGGCTCAGCGAACTCCACGTCGACCGCGAAGTCGCTGGCGGATGCGGCGCGGAGGGTAGGTGGTGGCGCCAGCACGCGCGCCGCGTGGCATCCGGCGACCAACCCCAAGGCGCCCGTCAGGATCGAGCAGGCCAGCAGGATGCCGGGACGGCGGCGGCAGCTCACTGTTCCTCGTCCGCGGCCGCACCGCGACCGCCTCGCCACACGTCACCCGTCCACTCGATTGCCAACCCCGCGAGGTAATCACGATAGCTGCCTGAATCTCCGGTCGTGCTCGTCGAGGACGAGGCGCCGAGGCGGGCGTGATTGAATTCGGTGCGGCCACTCGCCACCGCCGACCAGTGGTGGCCGACGCCGAGCCGCACGTCCAGCTCGCCGGCGTTCAGCACGTCCTTGCGGCCGAAGTGGAAGCGATCCGTTGCGCGATCTGAAGTGAATGCGCGCGTTTCGAACTCGTAGCGAGCGGACGTGGCGAGCCGCCACCGGCGGCCCCGCGCCAGTTCGGCGCCGCCTTCCAGGTGGGAGACCAGGCCGTGATAGCTCACGTCGGACAACGGAGTCACGTTGCCCGTGGCGACATCAACAAAGCTTCCTGCCTGCGCGCGGCTCACGCGATAGCCTGCCCCCAGATTCACACTTCCGCGACGGGGCAAGTGACCGAGCGTGAGCTGTCCCTGCCCCTGGTGCGTTGCGGATGAACGCTCCTCGAATTCAGGGTTGTAGCCGCGGGCTTCGTAGCGATACTCGGCGTTGCCGGTGAGGTTGCGGCGGAGCCGCTGCGTCCACCCGAGTGTCGTGATCTGCAACTTGAATTCCGCGCGCCGGTACTTCGACAAGCCGCGGAACGCGACCACGGCGTTCGGGTCGAACAATTGCCGGAGATAGTAGCGTGGCAGGAGATAATAGGTGGCCGCGAACCGCCGGCCCTCACCAAAGCCCTCTCGCCAGCCGATGCTCATGGCGTGGGCATCGGCCGTGCCATTCTTGGAATGAAAGTTGCCCTCCGCGTGGAGCCGGAGGGCGCGCCTGCGGCCCCCGGGCCGCCGTTGCTCGAGGTTGAGCGTGGCGTATGGGTTGGCGATGAAGTCGTCCCGCGTGCGAATCGAAAACTCGTCCGGCCGCGTACCCGCCTCGAACAGACGAAGTTGGTCGTCGGAGTACTGCAGGAGATTATTGTCGTAATTTCCGGCGATTCCAACGGACATCTCCAGATGCGGGCCAGCGGCAGGCGCTGCGGACACGGGACCGACGAGCGCGACCGCGGCGAGCGCCAACCCGGCGAGATGGACACTTCCGCGTGAAGGGGTCAATTTCGGTTATTCCTCCCCGCCAATCATCGGTTGCGGTATCGCGGCATGTATTTCGGCGGCACCCCGCAGGGGCCGCAGCAAATCGACCAGGATTTCGTGGGCGCCCGCCGGGATCTCGACTCGTCCGCGATCAAACTTCGAAGGTGTGCGATCGGGAAGATTCGAGTACGTGGCGGCGATCGCCTTGGTCGTCTTGAAATCGAAGTCGCGAATTGTTCGCGTGCCCTCGCGCACGCGAATGGCGTAGTGCTGCTCGCCGCGCATGCTGGCGTCGAAATCGAGGCGGCTCGTCAGGTCGAGCACCACGGGCCCTACCACATGGTACCGCACCGGCTTGCCGGGCATCGCCGTGTAGTAGGCGATGGACTTCTCGCCTTCGACCACGTTCACACTGCGCGGTGCGTCGACCGGCGTGAGTGTCACCATCGGAACCTTGGCATTCGCGGCGCCGGCGGTTCCGGTTTGTAACCGCAGCAGCACGGACTCTACGCCCTGAAGATCGAGCGTGATGGAGTGGCGGCCGTTGGGGATGTCGATGCTCCATCTGCGACTCTTGCCCACGGCGCCGCGCAGGTCCTTGATGTGAACGCGATCGGCTGCCGAGGTCTCGGTGTCTTCACGGTCCAGCACCTTGCCGTTCTCGGTCGCGCGCAAGTGATAGCTGACGACCTTTGAGGATCCCGCCGGCAGCTCAGCGCGCGACACCACGCGGAGCACTGCGGGGCCATCGACAGGGATCACCAAGGGGGACTTGGGAGTGATGCGAAAGTAGACGCGCGGGTTGTCGTTCACGAGCACGGTCACGCCGGGATGGCCCGGCAACGATTCGACCGATTCCCAGTGTGTCGCCGCGAAGGATGGTGTGGCGGCCATCGTGATTCCCACGAGAATCGCGGTAAGAACGGACGTATTCCGGAGCGAAGGGTTCATGCGGATGGCATTCTTTCAGGGTGGGGACGTCCCAGCAATCGCTGGCGGAGATCCAGCCGCAGGACGAACAGGTTGAACAGGAGCACGAGCATCGCGGCGGCGCCAACGATCCACAGGTTGTAGCGATAGCGAATGAACAACAGGCCCTTGCCCACTGGCGTCGGGGTCGTGGTGCCGTCGCCCATGTCGAATTCGCGGGCGAGTTTGTTGACCTGGAGGAGGTGGATCACGGGGATCCGCCGCTCCGCCATGACATTGATGACGCCGCGGTTCGGGTAGTTCCGCGCGGCGAGACGATGGGTCAGACCGGCGGGGATCAGGCGGCCATTCTGGGCGCCGCCCAGGCTCGCAAGCCCGCCGCCGACGTTGATGTAGAGCTTGATGGGTTTGCCGAGAGAGTTTGCCACCGAGTCGTACAACGCCACGCGCTCGCGCACTGCTTCCAACAGGTTGGTCGCATCGAGATAGCGGACGTGATTGCGTTCGATCGCATCGAGGATCAACTGGCGGCCAGAGGGTGAAAGCCCGCGTCCGACGTCCCCGCCGCCGCCGAGCGATGCGGCGAGTGAGTGAAAGGGTGTGATCGAATGCTCGGACAGCACGGTTTCCATGTCGAGCCAGGTCAACTCCGGATCGTTCGCCCCGAACATCGAAGCGCCCACCGACGTGATCACGACCGGCCGCGCTCCAATGGCCTGGCATGCCGAATACACCGCGAGGTTGAGCCCGGGCAGCGAGCCGGTGACGCCAACAGCGACGACGTCGCCTGCGTGCACGCCTGCTTGCAGAATGAGTTGTGTGATCCCCGCGGCGAAATTCGGGTGTGCCGCCAGCATCTTGGCGCGCTGGGATCCGCGGTCCGTTGTGATCAATGAGAATTGAGGCCCGATGACCCCGTAGCCATAGGGGTCGTTGCGGGAGTCTACATCGACGCCGCGTTCGTGCTTGGCCGCGGCGATCGCGCGTTCGCCGCGCTCCATGATCTGCACGGCCTTCAGCTTCATGCGATAGGCCTCTGCGTGCACTGGGGTGACGGATTTCTCAGCAAAGGCATAGACGACGATGGCAAAACAGGCCAGACCGGCAAGGGCCGCCGTGGAAGCGCGCGAGAGGCTCATCGGATCAAGACTCCACCGTTGAGCAGCATGAGCAGCAAGCGGACGAGCACCGCCGTCGTGGTCATCACGCACAACGTCTGCACGACGCCTTGGCGCTCCATCCAATTGGCGATCAGCCCGGGGATCACGTAGCCGATCGTGCTCAGGTCCAGCGGCGCGTCGTGCAACTGCAACACCAGCAGGTCGCGTGAAGCCGCGCCGAACACGAACCCAACGAGCACCGAGACGACGATGCGACGGCGGCCGTAGATCAACATATAGCGCGACATGAGCTTGAGCGTGCCGAAGGTCAACAATGCCGCGACGATCGTGCCCAGAATGCGGAACGGCTCGTGGATCATCAGAGCGAGGTACCCGGGCACCACCATGCCACCTGCTGCGAGCCCCAGCGTTTCGGAGAAGATGAGGCTGGTGACCAGACCGAGACCGATGGCCTCTTCAATCATCATCTACCGCCCGGTTCTTGAAGTGGAGCACGATTTCCTCCCCGAGTCCCACAATATTACCGATGCCGACCACTGTGGCCCGCCCGTCAGCGATGCCGAGCACATGCTCATAAACCCGCTCCGCCTCCATGCCGCCCAGATTGCTCAGCCGTGACTCGTCCAATCCGTAACGCGCCGCCTGGAAGGCAACAAGATCCGTTCCCAGGCCGGTCAGCACTGCGTGATCGACCGTCAGGCGTTTTGCGATCAACTCCGCGATTTGGCCCGAGCGCTGCAGCCGGTCGTCCCGGCAATTCGCGAGGACGATGCGCTTCGCTCCCGGCTCCGGGTGCTCGAGGCCGAGCCGTTGCCAGATTAGCAGCGTCGAGTCGGGGTCGTTCGCGGCAAACGCGTTGACGAAGGTGACGGTATTGTGGCCGGACTTGACGGTATACCGTCGCAGCGCGCCCGGGTCGGGTGTCGCCGCATGCATGCCGCGCAATGCCGTGGCGCGGTCCACGCCGAGATGCGCGCACACCGCCAGTGCCAGCGAAACATTCTCGGCGTGCTCGAAATACGTGAATCCCGAGAGGTCTTCCGGGGTGACGCCTTCGTCGGTCGTGACCTGTAGCGTGCTGCCGCGCTTGCGCGCCACTTCGGCCACGATATGGGCGCGTTCGCGCTCGGCGGTGAAGGCATGGCCCCGCACCGGCATCGTCTGCGCGAGGGCTCGCGCGGCGTCATCGACCGTGGGCCCCATGACATCCAGGTGGTCCGCGCGCACGTTGGTCAGTACGCCGACCGTGCTGCGAATCAAGCGCAACTCCGAGATCGGCTGGAGCTCAGGCGCCACCGCCATGCACTCGATCACGAGCGCCTCGGCGCGAGCCTCGACGGCGCGCCGCACGATGCGTGTTTGCTCGACCAGGTTGGGATGGCCGACGCGGTACACGTCGGTTTCAGAGCCGTCGGGGCGGATGATGCGCGCCATCGTGCCGGTCGTTTTCGCAAACGTGCGGATCCCCCCCTCGCGTAATCCGCCGGCAATCAGCCGGGTCACCGAGGACTTGCCCCGTGTGCCGTTGACGTGCACACGGATGGGGATCTGCAACAAGTTGCGCTGGTGGCGTCGCATCTCAACGACACCGTATAACGAAAGTCCAGCCGTCAGGATTGCGGGAACGATGGCCATGGCGGCCTCACGGGCGGATGCGGACAAGACTCGCGGTGCGCGTTCCGAATGTGGTTTCCAACTGGACAAAAAACAGTCCGGGAGCCGTTGCATGCCCTCGGAGGTCCTTGCCGTCCCAGACCGCATCATGCGTCCCAGCCGTCAGGTTTGTCGAGTCGACGAGATTCCGCACGCGCGCGCCGTTCAGCGCGAACACCCCAACGCGAACACGCGTGCTTCCGGGCAGCGTGAAGCGCACGTGCGCTGGGCCCTGCGCCAGCGGATTGGGCCAGGCCGACAGCGCCAGCGACAGCGCATTGCTGGGCGATTGCGGAACCGACAGGGCCGTGTAGTAGCCGGACATTTCCGACACGCCAGCTTCCGTGCCCGCGTAGAGGATGCCGAGAGGGCCATCAATGGCGAGCGAGAATACGTTGAGGCTGGGCAATCCGGCCTGGGCGTAGACCGGCCACCACGAGGCGCCCCCATCGAGGCTCTCGAAGACGCCTGCGCCCCAGACGCCGCAGAACAACGCCGCAGGGTGGGAGGGATCCTGGATCAGCGCCCGCACTGAAGCCGCCCCCGGCAACCCGGTCCGTGCAGGCACCCACGAGTCTCCCGCATTCAGGCTCTTGAAGACTCCTGAATCCGTTGCGGCGTACACCGTGAGCGGGGTGCTCGAGTCGACGACGATCGCGTGCACGAACAGACTGGCGAGGCCGCTGGTCTTCACGGCCCAACTGTTGCCGCCCGTGTCGGAGCGGTAAACGCCCGCCGAATCGGAGCCGGCAAACAAGCGCAATGGCGCGCCGGGGACCAGCGCCAGCGAACGCACGCTGAATGACGCCGGCAAACCGTTTGAAACCGGTGCCCACGTCGTCGCGCCGTCGCCTGATTCAAATACGCCGATGCCGGTACCCACGAACAGGTGACCGGAAACCCCGGGCATCGCGACGACTGGCCTCACGAACTTGTTCGTCAGCGTAAGACTCAGCGAATCCGGATTGTCCCAGGTGACGCCGCCGTCGCTGCTTCGATAGACACCACCACCATAGAGAGACAAGTAAAGCGTGTTGGGCAACAAGGGGTCCAAGGCAATGCCGCGCTCGGAGTCGCGGGAAAACAGGAAGTTGGCGCGCTGCCAACTGACGCCCTGGGTCGTACTCCGCCAGAATTGGTCCCCGAATCCTGTGCCGTCGAATACCACGTGGTCGGCCGGCCGCACCGTGAGCGCGAATCCATAGGTCGCGAGCAACCCGCCATCGAGTTGAGTCCAGTGAGTATCCGGCGCCGTGGTCCGGAACAGTCCATCCCCGTCGGTTCCCGCGAGCACCGGGGCGCCCAGTACGGACCCGAGCAGCGCATCGACGATCGAGGTTGAGGGCACACCGGCGTTCGCTGCATGCCAGATGGAATCGTTGAGCGAAGTAAAGTAGACACCCTGACCATCGGTCCCCAGGTAGCGAAGGGTATCGACGATCGCAATCGAACGCGATCGCAACGTGGGCAATCCACGATTGATGCGCGTCCAGCTGGTGCCTCCGTCCGCGCTCTTCAATACACCGCGGTCCAGCTCCGCGACGTAAATGCGGCTCGAGTTGAGCGGGTCGATGCGGATCTGCTCGGCGGCCCCGAGTGTCGCCGTGGTGTCGGGCACCTGGGTCCAGGTGAGGCCGCCGTTGAAACTGCGGTGCACACCGCCGCCGGTGCCCGTCGCAGCAAATAGCGTATCCGGCTTCGAGGGCAGCAGCTCCACATCGCGCACATTCGTATTGACCAGCCCGAGATTGATCGTGCTCCAGTTCTTGCCACCGTTGAGTGACTTGAAGATCCCTGCGCCATAGGTGGACGCATAGATCACCGCGGTGCGAATGGGGTGAATCGTGATGGAGCGGACCGAACTCGTGCTGCTTCGGACCAGGGACCACGTCACGCCACCATCGACGCTCGAGTAAACGCCGTCGTTCGTTCCGCAGAAGAGCGAGTCCGGATGGTGGGGGTTCACAGCGAGCGAGCGCACGTAAGTGTTAACCAGCCCCGTGCGGTACGCCGTCCACGTAGATCCGTTGTCGAGCGATCGGTAGACACCGGCGCCGAAGGACGCCGCCCACATCCTGGATGGATTCAAGGGATCCCTGACCACGTCCTCGATGCTCCTTGCGCGGGGGCCGGTTCCCGTCCAGACACGCGCGCCGGCCGAAGCGTGGCCGGCGAGCAATGCGGTCATGGCAACGACAGACAACAGGGCGACTGTGCATCGTATTGCCAGACGGACCAGCTTCGAATTCAACGGAGCCTCCAGCGGCGAGTTCAGCGCGAGTTGGCAAACCGAGGGCGTGAGGGGCGATCCATGCCGGGATGGGGCGGCGCGAATGGCAGTGCTGCGCCGAAGGGGACACAACGGTATCACACTCAAGGGGTAAGGCCTTTTACGCGATTCATTACGGGTGAATCTCCTGACCTTCCCCTGGCCCACAGGAGGCGGGGCGGGCCCGCCAGACAGGTACGACTTTGTGTTGCCGGAATGGTGATATGCAACTACCCGAGTGCGGAGCGCATGGCCGCCACGAAGGCCGCGAAGCGAGGGGTCGCAAAGCGGCGTCCGTCGCGTTTCAAGGAGGCGAAGAACGAAGCCCTGAGCCCCCGCGACAGCTCCACTTGGACCCCTCGACCCGAACGTGCACGGTTACAGATGTTGGCAGGATCCATGCCGGTCCATTGCGGGTGCACATTGACCGTTGTTACCGCCGCCAGCGCACGGGAGATTCGATCCGCAAACCCGGAATCGAGACCGCCCATAAATGCGCATTGAGGCTCCGAGGACTCGCCGTGGAGTGCCAGAACCTGATCGGCTCCTGCCAGCAGTGCGAGGCAGTGAGGATCATCGAACCGGGTACTAGTAATGTGCAGGGAGTTGCTTCCAGAGGATCGTAACCCCTCGAATACATAGAGCGAGTGATCGCTCCCCGCCACAGCGTCCGCCAATTCGGAGGTGCCGGGCTCAATCCCCCCCCCATGCGGAGCAATCACCACCAGCCCCGAGGTCCCCTTTCGCCAGCGGACCCGGAAGTCGCGCCCTTCGGTGGTGTTTGCCACCAGCTCGGCGAAGTTTGTGTATCGGTCGGGCATCAGGCCCTTAAGGGCGCGCGAGGGTGAGCGGAGCGTGGACGCTGATTCTAGGATGGTCCCAAAGCAATTTAATCGCAAGCCTTTACGGGAGATTCCCCTAGCGCCGCGGCGGACTGCACGAATTCTTGCCTCACCGTGTCGCAAGATGCGCACTCCTTTGACGAAATCCAGCATCCCAATGGCGGGTCTAAAAACCCCTTGGCTTCTGCTTCAGACGTTGCGACAATTGCTTAGGCGTTTGGTGAGTGCGGTTGCCTGTTGAGGTATGGGAATTGCGTTCCTCAAGCGTGGACGGCGGTTACTGGGTAACCACCGCCCGGAAGTTTTTCAAGAGCCTGCGCTCGTCCAGGTAAAGACCAGGGTCACAAGCAGACCCCCGGACACGGAGGGCGGAGGGGAAGGATTAGGCACCAAGCGCCAGAGGCCTCCTCTCTCTCTTGAATCAAATGGCTTCCGATGTGACGGATTCGCCCGGTTCATGGCCGGGCGCTTTCGTTTGGTGGCGAACGCGTTGCGGCCGTCGGGGGAAGCCCGCGGCCGTGACGGCCTCGCTCGCGACGCCACCCCAGGCCCGCCGTTTGCCAGTCCGGCGTTTGGGCCCCAATATCCGCTGTCCATGCGCCTGCTCAGGATCGGCCTCGCCCAGATCAATGCCACCGTCGGAGACGTCGCCGGCAACGCCGCGCGCATCGCCGAGCGCATCGCCGTAGCGCGGGGCATGGGGGTCGACGTGCTGGCCTTCCCCGAGATGGCGATCACCGGCTACCCGCCTGAAGACCTGCTGCTCAAGCCCTCGTTCATCGAGAGCGCCATCGAGGCGACGCGCCGGCTCGCGGAACTTACCTCCGGAATCACCGTCGTGGTGGGCACCGTGGACCGCGACTTCGACCTTTATGACGCCGCGGCCGTGCTGCACGACGGTGAATGGGCGGGCACCTACCGCAAGCGTTTCCTGCCGAACTATGGCGTGTTCGACGAGAACCGCTACTTCATGCCCGGCAGCAAGAGCCCAGTGTTCGTGCGTGGTGCCACGGTGATCGGCGTGAATGTGTGCGAGGACATTTGGTACCCGGGTGGCCCGGTCGAGGAGCAGGTGCTGCGCGGCGGCGCCGAGGTGATCGTCAACGTGTCGGCCTCGCCCTACCACGCCGGCAAGGCCCTGACCCGCAAGCGCATGCTGTGCACGCGCGCGGCGGATAACGTCGCGATCGTCTGCTACGTGAATTTGGTCGGTGCGCAGGACGAGATCGTTTACGACGGCGGCAGCGTCATCGTCGACGAGCAGGGCAATGTGCTCGCCGAGGGCCGTATGTTCGAGGAAGACCTGGTGCTCGCGGACGTCGATCTCGAGGCGGTGTTCAGCGCGCGCCTGCACGACCCCCGATTGCGCAAGGGCAGGGCGCTCGATGGCGGCGAGGCGGCGCCCCGCATCGAACTGCGCACTCCGGCCGCAGCGACGACACCCGCCGCGACGATACCCGCGGTGGCGAAGCCTGCACTGCCGCTGCCGGTGGCGCTCGATACTCCCGGGCTCGACGAAGAGGTCTACCAGGCCCTGATCGTCGGGACGCGTGACTACGCGGCCAAGAACGGCTTCAAGACCGTGGTGCTGGGCATGTCGGGCGGCGTCGATTCCGCGCTCACCGCCTGCATCGCCGTGGATGCCGTGGGTGCGGCGAACGTCGTCGCCGTGATGATGCCCACGCGCTACACCTCGAAGATCTCGCTCGAAGACGCCGAGGCGTGCTCGAAGGCGCTGGGCATCCGCTACCAGGTCATTCCCATCGACGATGTGTTCGACGCCCAGCTCGCGGCGTTGAAGCCCGCGTTCGAGGGCACCGCCGTGGGCAGCGCGGAGGAAAATCTCCAGGCGCGCATTCGCGGCAACACGCTGATGGCGTTGTCGAACAAGTTCGGCTGGCTGGTGCTCACCACCGGCAACAAGAGCGAGACCTCGGTGGGCTACAGCACACTGTACGGTGACACCGCGGGCGGCTTCGCGGTGCTCAAGGACGTGTACAAGACGCAGGTCTACCCGCTGGCGCGGTTACGCAACGAGCGCGGCGTGGTGATTCCTGAGCGCATCCTGACGCGGCCGCCGAGCGCCGAGCTCAAGCCGGACCAGACGGACCAGGACACGCTGCCGCCGTACGAGGTGCTCGATCCGATCCTGCGCTTCTACGTCGAGGAAGACCGCTCCAGCAGCGAGATCGCCGAGCTGGGCTTCGACTTAGGCCTGGTCCATCGCGTGCTGCACATGGTGGATCTCGCCGAGTACAAGCGCCGCCAGACGCCGCCCGGCGTCAAGATCTCGCCGCGCGCGTTCGGCAAGGACCGCCGGCTGCCGATCACGAACCGCTGGTCGGACTAGCCCGGACTCGAGTTCACCACGAGGCGTAACGTTCAATTCGACCGCGGTCTGCGTCGTGTGAACAGCTACCAGGCGCGGTGCTTTGCATTGACACTGCCGCGATCGGCTCCGTAGGCTCCCGCAGTCTTCACCCGTCGCGCGCTCAGCGCTCGACATGCTCATTCCACGGAGGGATCCGCCCATGCTGTCGCGCATGCTGTCGCGCATGCTGTCGCGCATGCTTCGAACCGTCATGGCTGCTGGCGCGCTCACACTGGCGCTCGCGGCCCCCAGTTACGCCCAGTTGTCCGCGAATCTCGGCGCGCTGACGCCGGATAACGTGAAGGGCTACCTGGACCCGTTGCCGAAGGCGCTCTCCTCCACGCTCAACATGGCCGAATTCACCTCGGCCAAGATCCCCCTCGCGGGCTTCAACCTGACGGTGGGGATCGAGGCCATGGGCGTCACGTTCGCCGACAAGGACCGCACGTACTCGCCCAAGGATCCGTCGGGCTTCACCAGCACCGCCTCCGTGGCGGCTCCGACCGTGATCGGCGATGTCCTGTCCGTGCAGCAGCCGGGCCAGGGCGGCACGACACTGTTTCACCCCGGCGGCTTCGACATCTCGCAGTTCGTGATCGCGGTGCCCCAGGTTTCGATCGGCTCGGTCATGGGCACGCGCGCTGTGCTGCGCTGGGTCCAGTTCGACGCCGGCAACTCCGAACTCGGCAAGATCAAGCTGCTCGGCATCGGTGTGCAGCACTCGCTGAACCGCTACATCCAAGGGTTGCCCTTCGATGTCGCGGCGGGGGCGATGTACCAGACCTTTAGCCTGGGCAACGACAAGCTGATCGACACCAAGGCCATGCATGGTGAGATCACCGCGAGCAAGAAGGTCGGCCTGTTCTTCCAGCCGTACGTGGGCGTCGGTTACGACACGTTCAAGATGGAGGTCAACTACGACCAGACCGTCGGGGGTTCGAACCAGTCCCTCAACGTGATGTTCGACGACCAGAACTCATTCCATGGCACGGTGGGTCTGCTGCTCGGATTCCCCATGGTCAAGCTGCATGCACAGGTCGATCAAGGGGCCGAGACGGGCGCCGCGATAGGGCTCCGCTTCGGGCTCGGGAACTAGGAGATCGCCATGAAAATGCGCCATATCATTCCACTCGCTCTCGTCGCCTTCGCCGGCCTGTCGCTTGGCGCCGGCTGCCCGACCGTGCCGAAGATCGAAGACCGTGTTGTTGAACTGGCGTTGGGTGCCTCGACCACCGTCAGCATTCCCGCCGCCGGTGTGGTCAACGTCTACAACCAGGATGCCCCGTACGATCTCGCACTCGACTTCAATCTCAACAAGACTCTGAGCGACGCGGGTGTCGATCTTGCCGACGCCAAGGACATCAAGCTATCGGGCATCTCATACCGAGTCACCGTGCCCGACCCGAATTCAGGGCGCACGATCACGGGCGCCACGGTCAGGGCGCAGCGCCCCCCGGGCACGTCGCAGCTGCTGATCTCCAGCTTCAGCCAGAACGTCGACACCGTTTCGGGTTGGACGAAGGCGCCGCTGGATTCCGCCGGGGTGACAGTGATCAACGGGCTGCTCACGGACATGCTCGCTTCCGCCAAGTCCGGGACGCCCGTGGCAAACTCGCTCATCAACTACCACGTGAACGGCATCAGCACCCCAACAGGACTCTCGACCAGTTTCACCTGGGAGATCCGTTTCGACCTCACGATCGTCGGCTCGATCAAGGTGAAGGTGCTGAACTAGCATCACGCCACAGCAGTCGTTCGTGCGCGGCGGTGTCCCTGCTCGGACGCCGCCGCTACTGCAGGAGTCGCACGGTGGTGACCGTGGCGGCGCAGTGGCGGGTGAGCAGGTCGGAGACCCGCTCGAGTGCCGTGCTCAGGCTTTGCGTGGCGCGATTCGAGGGGCAGAACAGCACCACCGCGACATTGCGGGTGGCTGCCGTGACGGACGTGCGCAGCGAATCGGAGGTCGGCGCTCCGAAGGGGCCCTCTTCATCGGCGAGCAGCAGGCGCGCATGCAGGTTCACGTGCTGGTTGCGGATGCCTTCGTAGCCCTCGCCTTCGCTGCCTACACGCACCGCGACGATCCCGCGCACTTTGTCGCGGTCGTACAGCCCGAGCGGCAGCTGGTGCTCGAGCGAAGCGAGGTTGCAGGCGTCGACGACGGGACTCAACTCGGGCAGGCCGCGGCCCTGCAGCACGCGCCGCAACAGCGCTTCGCTGCTCGGGCGGTGCTTTGTGGGGTCGATCGACAGCTTGTGGAACAACGCGCGGGTCTCGGCGACCCCGGGAACGTCGGAGGGCTGGCGACCGCCATGCGCCGACAGCCAGCGCGCAACGATCTTGTCGCGCTCCGCGAGAAATGCGGGCGGCAACGGATCCCCCGAAAGCCCATCCGCTTCGAGCAGTCCCAGCGCGAGGATGCCGCGCAGCGACTCGTCGGTGATTAACTGCAGGCTTTGCGGACGCGCTTGAATGCTCATACCACCACACCTTCGTCACCCGTGTGGCTCCCAGGCTCAACGGGAACCAAGTGGGCGGCGGGAAATCCTTTTCCGGCCGAACCGCCGATCGACGCGAAGGCCAACCCGACGCAGCGGCCAAACTTCATGTATTCGCCGCCCACCCAGACGCAAGCCTGATGAAAATTTGGGGGATACAATCGCCGCGACTAATGATTCCGGGATCCGTCGTGACGACCGGCCAGGCCGCACCACAGAGTGCGTCGCCTGAAGCGGGCGTGAACCGTTTTACTAATCGCGCACGATAGCCTGTCGCCCCTCGCGCGCAAAGCAATTTCGGTCAACTCGGCGCAAGAAAGAATGATGCGCGGCGGAAACTATTTTGGGGCACGTGTCACGTGTCACGAACATCATGTTGGCAGATGTGAACACGCAAATTGTCATCGTGAATGATTGTGGCGTGGGTTGCGCGGCGGAGACACAGCGGGAAGCCACACTCACTGCGGCACTTCGCTGCGATCAGGTCCGCAGTCGCGATTTTCAGCGAATGCGGACCCAGACCTGCTACGACGCCTCGACCTCGGATGCCGGAGGGATTCGCCGCTCGACCGA
>JANLOX010000241.1:0-7674 GCA_031366795.1 Candidatus Eiseniibacteriota bacterium
GAGCAGCGCGACGCGCAGCCCGGGCGCGAACTGCGCGGCCTCGCGCTCCCAGTTGTGCACGACGGACGCGGGACACACCACGAGTGCGGGACCAAGATTCGGATCACGCGCGCGCAGCCACAGCAGCCACGCCAGCGCCTGAATCGTCTTACCCAGTCCCATGTCGTCGGCGAGAATGGTGCCGAGTCCCAGATCCGTCGTGTGCGCGAGGAACTCGAGCCCTTCCTGCTGGTAGGGACGCAGTGTCCCGGTCAAGCCCGGAGGCGGATCGATCTTAGGGATACCCGTGAACGCGGCGACGCGCTCACGCAGCGCTTCGATCCCGGCGAGTGTTTCAGGGTCGGCGCCGAACGCCTCGAAGGCGCGCAGCGAGTCGGGATCGACCTGCGAGAGCTGCCACACGCTCAGCTGTTGTTCGCCCGCGCCCGGCTCTACCCCTAAGTCCGCGAGAATTCCGGATGCTTCGTCGAGCGCCTCCTGCGATTCACGGCGCACCCAGCCGGATGACACGCGCACGAACGGCCCCGTCGCGCGACGCAATACCGACATGTCCTCTTCGGTGAGGCTCAGGCCCTCGGCCTCCCATTCCGCGGAGACGGTGAACCAATCGACGCCGTGCGACTTCACGTGGACGCGGGCGCGCGCGCGCGGCCCGTCGGACAACATGCGCTTCATGTCGGGCGTGACGTACCAGCGCACGCTCGTGGGACGTTCGCCCCATGCGATGTCGAAGGCGCGCATCCAACGTGCGTCCAGCTTCACCCACCAGCCGCGCGTGCGATCGGGCGCCGCGGCGAGTTTTCCGCCGGGCACGCGATGGTCGCTGCCCTGGGCACCGCTATTACGCAACCACTCGATCACCGGGGCCAGCGCTTCATCATCGAGGCGTTCGAGCCACGCGGAAATTTCGTCGACGGCGGCAGGCGCGGTGGACGCGTGCCCGGGCGCGGCGGACGCCGGCGCAGCAGCGACGCCATTGACGGGGACCATTTCGCCCGCGAACGCTGGCCGCGCGGACTTGCGGCCCTCGGCGACGAACGGCGCCCAGGCGCGCTCGGGGCCATACTCATACACGGTTTGCCCGGTCACCACGGTATCGAGCGGCTTCCACTCGCCTGCGGGATCACTCGCGAACACACGAATGTGCACCCACTCATCGCGCAGGTCGATCGCCACGGCCGGCGTCACCTTGATCACGCGCGTCACCGGCGCCAACGAGGCGCGCACCGACGGCCAGCGCTGCGCCATCGATTGCAGCAGCGTGCGGTGCTCGGCGCGCGCGAGCGGCAGGCCTTGGGTCGCGGTGAATTGCTCGACGATGTCCTCCGGCGGCTGGTCCACCAGCGTGCTGACGGCGCCATCGCAAATCACGAGACTCGGCATGCGCGGCGAACCCTCGGTCGTATGGCGGAGCAGCACGGCGCCGGTCATCGGGCGCGTCGTGCCGTCCGGCCACGAGAAGTGAAGGCCCATCGTCATCGCTTCGCCCTCGAGCGAACATCGCGGCACGAGGCTGGCGGGGCGCGGATTGGCGCGCACCGGCGTCCCCCCGGCGAGGCCGCCGCGGCTCACCAGTTCGGCATCGAGATCATAACGCCACTGCAGCGTGCTGCCGCCCGCGTTGATTTCTGCGAGCCGGCGCAGGGCCGCCGTCGTGATCGTGGCGGCGCGCGCTTCGCCTTCGTTCGTCCAACCCGTCAGGTTCTCGAGGTAGCACTCGAGCACCGCGAGTTGCTCCGGCGCGATGATGGCGGGATTCCGCTGCGCCTCGCCGAGCAGGTGCCGCAATTGCGAGGTGGAGCGCAAGTCGTCGTCGAGACGCCGCGCCGAGAGCAACGGTTCGACGGAAATCAGCGGCGTGTCCCCGGGCCGCCGGTGCAGTCCGACGAGCAGGCGCAGGCTGCGTTCAGGCAGCTGCGATCCGTCGGTCGACCAATCCTCGAGACGGCTGGCCAGCGCCTTGCGAAGTGCGGTCATATGACGGCGCTCGAGATCCTCGCGCTTGCGGTAGGGCTCGAGCGCGGGCGGCAACCAACCCATTGTCCATTCTGGCAGCAGCCGCGCGAGGTGCCAGCACATCACATCGAAGTCGCGCTCCTCGAGCGCATCGCGGAACGGCGGCGCGAACAGGCGGATCGAGGTCGGCGGCCCATCGCTCAGCAATTGCTGGACGGCCGTGACGCGTCCCCAGATGTCGCGCGCATTGCGCAGGCCGTAAAGATCGGATTCACCGCCCGGCGCCGCGCCCGCGGGGGACGCTTCAACGCCGTCGGTGGGCGGCGGATCGGGAGCGCCCAGACGCGCATTGGCCACGGCTTGTTCCGGCAACAAGCGCGCGAAGCGGCGGTCCGAAACCAGCTGACGGTCGCGCGCTTCGAGCGCGATGCAACAACCCACCGCGTACTGGTGCTTGCACGCGCGGCCCACGGGGCAGGTGCAGGTCGACTCCCAGTCCTCGCCGTTCCAGATCCACCAGACACGGTAGACTTCGCTGCCACGCACCAGCGCGCCCACGGCATCGGAACCGAAGCTCAATGGACCGACGCAGCCGCGTTCGGCGTAGCTGCGTCCTCGTTCGCGCATCACCGCGGGAAATTCGGCGAGCGCGTCGGCCAGCGCTTCCCAATGGGCGGGACTGAGACTGGCCAGCACGGATTCTTGCATGAAACTCCCTGTTGAACGGTGTCGGCGCACGCGTGCTGTTTGAGGGACCCGTCGTGACGCGGCGCGAAAAATCGATGCCGCCGGCAGGTGCGGACACGCACCGTCCCTAGGAGGCGGACTGCACAGCATACCTGACTCCGGTGCTTCGTGCGCGGGGGGCGATTTGTGCGGCTTGACGACACCCGTTTAAGAGCAGCGCCGCAGCGCGGAAGTAGCGGCCGCAGCGCGGCACGCGCTAGATTCCCCAGCATGGAGCACGTCATAGCCCCCGTGGTGCCGGCGATCGCCCTGGCCCTGATCGTCCTCGCCGTGACGGCGCTCGGCCGGCGGTTGCCCGTGCCCACGCCAATTCTTCAGGTCATCGCGGGACTACTGGTAGGGCTCGCTCCCGGCGCCGGCGCATTCAGGCTCGAGCCGAGCGTGGTGTTCTTCGTGTTCCTGCCGCCGGTGTTGTGGTCCGCCGCGTTCTTCACCTCGTTCCGCGACTTCCGCGCCAACCTGCGGCCCATCGGCTTGCTCGCCATCGGCCTGGTGATCGCAACGACTGGTGCTGTGGCGCTGGTGGCGCACGTGCTGCTCCCCGGAATCCCGTGGGCCGCGGCGGTCGCACTCGGCGCCATCGTGTCGCCGCCCGACGCGGTCGCCGCCGAGGCGATCCTCAAGCGACTACCCGTGCCGCGCCGGATCGTCGTGATCCTGCAGGGCGAGAGCCTCGTGAACGACGCTTCCGCGCTCGTGCTGTACCGCACCGCCGTGGTCGCAGCAGTGTCGGGCTACTTCAGCCTCGGCGAGACGATCGTGCGTTTCTTCGTCGATGCCACGGTCGGCGTCTTGATCGGGCTCGCTGTGGCATGGCTGTTGATCCGCCTGGCTCGCGTCACGCGCGACTCGCTCGCCGAGGCCATCCTGTCATTGCTCGGCCCCAACATGGCGTGGGTCATTGCCGAGTCGTTCCACGTTTCGGCAGTGCTCGCCTGTGTTGCCGGCGGACTCTATGTACGTCAGCATTTCTCGAGTGCGGTGTCCTCCGCCTCGCGCATGCAGACGCGCGCGGTGTGGGATCTCGTGATCTTCATCCTGAACGCGCTGATCTTCCTGTTACTCGGCGTGCAGTTTGGCGGGCTCATGCGGGCGGTGCCCGGCGAAATGATGGGACTCATCGTGCGCGCCGGGCTCATCATCAGCGCTCTGGCGATCGCCATCCGGTTAGCGTGGGTGCCCCTTGGCACGTGGCTGCCACGCTGGCTCAGCGCCGACGTCCGGCGGCGCGAGAAAGCGCCCACGGTCAAGGGCGTGTTCCTCGTCGGCTGGACGAGCATGCGCGGCATCGTCTCGCTCGCCTCTGCGATGTCATTGCCACTGGTGCTCGACAACGGCCAGCCGTTTCCCTATCGCGCCCAGATCGTGCTGATCACCATGTGCGTGATCGTCATCACGCTGGTGGCACAGGGACTCACGCTGACACCAATGATTCGCTGGCTCAAATTTCCCGGTGACGTGTCGGAACGCGATGAGGAAGTGCTGGCGCGGCGCGAGGCCATCCGTCATGCGCTGGAAAAACTCGACGACTTGTCCGACGAACCATGGGCCCGGGCCGAAGACATCACGCAGTTGCGCGAGGAATACCAACGGCAGGCCCGCAGCCACGTCGCTGTGGCCAACGGCAACGCCGAGCACATGCACGCGCGGCGACGCCTGCGCGCCGAGGTGTTGCGCGCCGAACGGCGATCATTGATCCGTCTGCGCAACGAAGGCGCAATCTCCGACGATGTGCTGCATCACCTCGAGCGCGAGCTCGACTTAGAAGCGATGAGGATCGGCGAGGGGGAAGCCCGGTAGCGCGGCCTGCTCCGCCGCTTGAGCCCCGTATCGCTCGAGCGCCGCAGGCGTCGCGGTCGTTCCCTCGGGTAATCGATCGAAACGGTCGAGGCGCTCGGCGTCCACGGTCATGATGCCGTCGGGCGAAGACATGAACATGTCGGCGAACTTGGCGTCCCAGCGGACCTCATCGGCGGTATAGGACGTGCGCGCGTGAACGCGCGTCGAGAACGCTTCCTCGAGCCCGGCGATCGAAACGAGGAACTCCGCTTCCGCCTCGCGCAGCTGCTCACGCGTCACGCCTGCCAGCGGGCTGTCCGCCGTGATCGGGTGCACCACCGTCCAGTGCAGCGTGAAGAACTCGACGCTGCGGCGGTCGAGCTTGAGGGGGTGAAACCTGCGCTTGCGCTTGGCCCCCTCCAACTCGTACCACGCCAGGCTCACGCGCGCCTCGACATCGATCAACTCGCTCGGCCGCACGTTGATGAGCCGGAACATGAGGCCGCGGCCACCCTGGTAAGGCGCCACCACGGCGGAGTGCGTAAAGCGGATGCTGGCACGCGGGCGGCTGAGGCGCGCGATCAGGAACCCGCCCGCCCCGAGCAGCAGCATGGGGCCGAGCAACGATTCGATGGTGACCAGCCAATTCGCGGTGGAACCCACCGCGTGGAGTGGCCCGGTGCCCACGGTGCTGAACACGCCGACACTGAAAGCGAATGCGCGCGTGAAGGCGTCCGGCAATTGCAGCGCCTCGACACCCGCCAGACTGGCGGGGCCGAGACTCATGTAGGCGAGTGCGAAGACGCCGTTGACCAGCAGCAGCAAGCCGAACAGCCAGGCCACGAAGGCGGTCCAACTGGCGTACAGCGCGCGCAATTGCAGCCGCTGCCACACCTGCGATCCCACCCCGTACTTTCGGCTGTTGGGCGTGCCGTCCTTGTTGAGGAACCGCCCGCGCACCTGCTCGGCGAGCACGCGCCCGAACCCGAGGTCTTCCGGCTCCGGGCGCTGGCCCTGCGATTCGGGGTCCATCGAATCCACATCCCCTCCAGACCTATCAGTGAACCGCGAACGCTGTTGGGCTCGCGATACTGCCCCGCGTGATTCCTAGTGAGGCGGAACAGGCTTGCCCATCGCGCGGCGCAACATGGCGATCTGGCCCGCGTGGTAGAGCGCATGCTGGATCTGGCCATGGATCAGCACATTCCACGTCTGTTCCACCCCCGGCCGCTTGCGGCCCAACTGCGCCACCGGAAATCGCGCGACTTCGCGCCGGAACGACATCTGCGTACGCGCGAGCCTTCGCAGCGTCAGCTTCCAAGCGGCCGGCGTGGTCTTAGTGACGGGCGGAAAATTCAGCTCGGCGGTCACCAGCATCGGCTTGCCCGCCAGCCGTCGCGCCACGATCTCGTTCCAGCTCGCGATGTGTTCGACGAGTTCCCAGATCGAGTGGACGCGCTTGAGCTGCCTCTTCGCCGCCGCCGCGGCACCGAGGCCCTCGAGCGTTTCCAGCAGCGAGGGACCATGCCACGCCTGTTCACGATAGGCGCGATCCACGAGGTCCAACAGTCTTTGGCGTTCTCCCATGACACTTCCCTTCGCTTGAGTAACGCCCGCGTCTAGTCGACTTCCGCGACGCCATCGAAAAAATCGACCACACCGGTCTCCAACGAGTACTCGGCGCCCACGATGCGCAATCCCTCATCGTGGATCAACTGCTCCAGCACTTCCGAGCCGTGACGCAAGTGATCCACCGCCGACGTAACATTCGCGCGCACCGCCTGGCGAACCAGCGCGTCCTCGTCGTGGCGCAGGTCGGTCTTCAGCAGCATCTCGACGGAAGGCCTGATCCGGTCGACGATCGAGCGCAGGTTGCGCGATTGGTTCTCGGTCGGCCGCCGAGCTCCTCGAGCGTCGCCAGAATCGCTCCGCACTGCGAGTGGCCGAGCACCACCACGAGTCGCGTGTCGAACCGCGAGGCTGCGAACTCGACGCTGCCAACCTGCGAGGGCGCCACGATGTTGCCGGCGACGCGGATGACGAACAGGTCGCCGAGTCCCTGGTCGAACACGATCTCAGCAGGCACGCGGGCATCGGCGCAGCCGAGGATGATGGCGAACGGCTTCTGCTCCATCGGCAGTTCCGCCGGCCGCGAAGGACCCAGCAGCACTTCCGCCCCCTCGATGTGCGAGACGAACTTGCGATTGCCTTCCTGCAGCCGGTGCAGCGCTTCGCGTGCTGGAATCATCGATTGGTGATCCTCACCCAATGGGCACAAGGCTAAGGCGGTGGAACGGATTACGCCACGCGCCCACTCTACACTGCGCGAGGAACGCCCGGCGAGGCTCAGGCTGAGGGGCAGCCTTGCCGATATCAAAGGTAGCCATGCGCCCCTTCGCCCTCCTCCTGCTACTGCTCGCCGGTGTCGCCGGTTGCGCGACGACTGGCCTCACTCCGGGCATGGCGCGACGGACGGACGACACGGGCGTGGCGTCCTACTTCGCCAGTCGCTACGACGGGCACCCGACCGCGAGCGGTGAACGCTACAACGAGCGGCGTCTCACAGCCGCCCACCGCACGCTGCCGTTCGGGACGCGCGTGCGTGTGACGAACGCCGCCAACGGCCGCAGCGTCGTCGTCACGATCATCGATCGTGGCCCGTTCAAGCGCGGGCGCGTGATCGATGTCTCGAAGCGCGCCGCGAGCGAGCTGGGATTCGTGCGCGAAGGCACAGCGCGCGTGCGGCTGGAAGTGCTCGCGGACGACGGCTCCGCCGAACGCTGAGGGCGCCGCCCCTGTCACCCGCCGCCGCGAGCGACTATCCTGCGTGGGACCCGACCGGGGAGACGTTCCCATGCAGGAGGCGTTGACGTGTCGCGATTCATGAAGTGCAACTGAGCTTCACTGTGTTGGCCATCTCGAGCGCATACGCGCCGCCCGCGCAGACGCCCGCGTGTCCCCCCGCGCGCGCCCCGCGCAAACGCAGCAACGGGGAGCCCGCGATGGCGAGCCCCCCGTTGGCCGATACTTGAGTGCGCGGTGTAACTAGCGCAACAGCGCGAAACGGCGCGTCTGGCGGGCGCCCTGCGCGTTCAGCTCGAGGAAGTATACGCCGTTGGGCATGGCGGACGCCGTCGGCGCCGACCACGAGAAGCTGTGGCGTCCCGCCGGCAGCGACTGGCTGACCAGCGT
>JANLOX010000275.1:0-18443 GCA_031366795.1 Candidatus Eiseniibacteriota bacterium
TTCGGTCCCAGAATTACTTCAGCCCGCACCCATAGAAGTACTCGTAGGCATTACCTGGATCGAGCGGCAGCGGACACTTGAACGAGGAGAACAGCACTGCCCCGTTGAGGAAGGTGCAGAACACGTCCTGCGTCGACGACACGGTCGACAGACGCAGCGTGAACAGACCATTGCAGGGATCGCTCAGCTTGCCGGTGCCCTGGAGATAGGACGCGACTGCGACCGGGGACATTGTTCCCGTGGCGAGCGTTGCGCCCGAGCCATCCAGCACGGTGACCGCTCACACGGTCGGGTCGCTGGACTTCGAGGAACAACCGCACAACGCAGCC
Organism: Candidatus Eiseniibacteriota bacterium; assembly: GCA_031366795.1. GTDB lineage: Bacteria > Eisenbacteria > RBG-16-71-46 > RBG-16-71-46 > RBG-16-71-46 > JANLWK01. Next base: position 330 of record JANLOX010000275.1, read on the forward strand.
ATCAGGCAGCAGAACACGAGGGTCGTCAGCTTCATGGGGTACCTCCGGTAGGCAGGAGGCATCGGCACGGCGGCGGGAGTTCTGGAGGTGGGGCTCGGGGGCACCGTTCGGGCGCCAAGATGCCAACTCGTTCTGGAACGAGCTGTGTTGAGTGATATCGACTTTGCTGCGCTCAAAGGTCCTGCGGTCTGAGCCCCGTGCGCTTCGAGATCCGGGCCAACATTCTTGGTCCAATCTCCTCACCGTCATGAAAGGCAAAAACAAAATCGGGCCAGCCCGGTCGTTCCATGGTCCGGTGCGAACCCGATTGTCTCTTGGTCGTCCATCCCACGCGCTCAAGCGCAGCCAAAACCTGCCGCGCGCGCGAACTCGGCCAGATCGTCACGCGGCGCGGAAGGCGATGTCCTCAAGGTCTGGACCGGCCTCTCCGTGTTCAAGTCGCTCCGCCATGGCACGCAGCGCCAACGCCTTCGCCTTCGAGGTGGCCTCCTCGCGCGAGACCCCATAGACCATGGCGCCTGAAAGCTCAAGCACCTCGGCGATCCATCGTCCGTCTGCTTCCTGCTCCAGCTCGATTCGAAAGATCATCGTGAAATGAGTATCCCTCGCCCGAGAAATGGAGTCCACAAATTATTGGTCGGATTCCTGTGGCAGGGGATCAGCCGAACGGCTCAGGACCCCGCCCGCCACCCTCTACCTCACCAGCGGAATCCGCCTCGTGAAGCTCGCGCCATCGACACCCAGGCGCGCCATGTAGACGCCGGGCGGAACGTTGCGGCCGGATTCGTCGCGGCCGTCCCACAGCGCGAGATGTTCGCCCGCGGCGAGCGAGGTCTCGGGCTGCAGCTCACGCACGCGGCGGCCGAGCGCGTCGTAGATCGCCAACCGCGCACGCGCGGCGCGCGGCAACACATAGCGAAGACTCGCGGAGCCACGCGAGGGCGACGGGTACACCGGGGCGAACTCGACACGCGCTGCAGCACGACTCTCAACGCCCACATTTCCGTTGTCATGCGCGATGCGCCGCACCTCGCCTGAACCCGAGGCGAAGTCATAGCCATTGAGTGCGTAGTAAACGGCGCCATCGGGGCCCAGCACGTAGTCGCTGGCCTGCGTGTAGCCGCGCGCCCAATCCGCGGTGCTCGGCTGTCCCGGTACCACGGGCGCCTTCACCCATGTGCCGGAGCTGTCGCGCAGCATCCAGATGAAGCCGGTGTAGTAGTCGCTGAACAAATACCGCCCGTCGTACGACGCCGGGAAGGTCACGGTGGAGTTGGGGACGGAGCGCAGCACGACGCCACCGATGATCGTGGCCGAGCAATTATTGGCGCAGTACTCGGCGCGGTCGTACTGGAACGACGGTCCGACGAGCCCGGATGGTGCCGGAATGCCGCACTCGTTGGTCACGAATGGCGCGGTGCCCTCGAGATAGGGCCAGCCAAAGTTGAGCCCGCCAGTCGAGGTCACGTCGAGTTCCTCATACTTGGCGAAGCCGACATCGGCGATAAACAGCCGTCCGGTTGGCTTGTCGATCGAGAAGCGGAATGGATTCCTCAAGCCCCGCTCCCACACCAGGCGCCGGTTGACGTTCGCACTGGTCCCCCAGGGATTGCCGGCCGCGGCGAGCAATGGCTTGTTGGGCGGACCGGGCGTATCGGGCAAGCCGCGCACGTCGAGGCGCAGGATGACGCCGTTGAGCTTGGTGGTGTCGGTGGCGGTGCAGGCGATTGCATCTTCACCGAGGCTCACGTAGAGCAGCGAGTCGGGACCGAAGCGCAGGGTACCGCCGCTGTGCACATCGGTCACGCTCGCGATGTCGCGAATCAATTCGCGGCGCGAACCGGCCACGATCGCGAGGTTCCCGCTGGTGCCATCACTCAGGTCGCCGGCGGCGGTGAAGCGCGAGATGCGCAGCGTCGAGTCGAGCGCCGCGGACAGCGTGTAGATGAAAGGCTTGGACGGCCAGCGCGGATCGGCGACCACGCCGAGGAGACCCTGCTCGCCCCCGGCGGTCGCGATGCTGTCGACGATGCCGATCGGATCGATCGCGGCCAGCTCGCCGTTGACGATCATGCGCAGCCTGCCCGACTGCAACTCGCACACCAAGAGCCGTCCGTCGGGCAGGAAGGCGATGCCGGTGGGCCAGTCGAGGCCCGATGCCAGCACCTGGTCCTGGAACCCCGTGGGGAGCTGGACGGCGGCGTGAGCGCCGGATGTGAAAAAAGCGGCTAACCCGCTGCAAAACAATGCTGTAGCTAAGGCGCGCCGGAGCGAAGGCAATGAGATCATAGCGGTGGGAGCTCTCGATCCGAGATGCATTATGAGCGCGAGGGGTCGCCGGGAGACATGAGGTTAGCATGCAAGTTACGCAGTATCTAGGACGGGTTTGACCCCCATAAACCGGGACACTGGCTCAGTGCGCGCTGGCGTCCTTGAACACGCGGACCAAGGTCTTGAGCAGGATCCGGATGTCGAGCGCCAGTGACCAGTTCCTGATGTAGAACAGGTCGTATTCGACGCGTTCGTCCAGTGGCGTATCGCCGCGCAGTCCGTGCACCTGCGCCCACCCAGTGATCCCCGCCTTCACGTGATGGCGCAGCATGTACCGCGGGATCGAAGCGCGGAACTGGTCCACGTACACCGGCCGCTCGGGACGCGGTCCGACGAGGCTCATCTCTCCTACCAGCACATTGACGAGTTGGGGCAGCTCGTCCATCGAGGTGGGGCGCAACACCCGCCCGGCGCGCGTGCGGCGCGGGTCGCCGGGGACGGTCCAACCGGCCCCTTGGGCCTCCGCGTCCGTGCGCATGGTGCGGAATTTCAGCATCTTGAAGCGCAAGCCGTTGAGCCCGATACGCTCCTGGGCGTAGAACACGGGCCCGCGCGAATCGAGCTTGATCCACACCGCGATCGCCAGCAACAGCGGGCACAACACCACCAGCCCCACCGCTGAGAACACCAGGTCGAAGCAGCGCTTGAGCAAGGCGTTCCACCCCTGCCCGGGGCTCTCGGTGACGAGCACCACGGGCAGTCCGTCGAATTCCTCGACGCTGGCGTTGAGCGTGAAGGCGCGCGCCAGGTCGGGAACCAGCCGCACTGCGGCGGTCGAATCGCTGAGCTGCGCGAGTGCTGCTTCCTCGGCCGCGAACTCGGCGCGCGCGAGCGCGAGATAGACGAGGTCGATGTGGTGACGCTCGACAAGTTGCGGCAGCTCACTGACGACGCCGAGCACCGGCAGTCCCGCGACATTCGCGGGAGCCGTTGTGGAATCAGGAGCCACGACACCACTAACGACCAGACCGTAGTCGGCGTGCGACTGGACCTTGCGCACCACCGTCTCGGCCAGCGGACCCGTGCCCACGACAAGGCAGTAGCGAAGGTTGCGGCCGTGGCGGCGCATCTGGCGCAGCGACCAGCGGATCACGAGACGGCTGCCGCACAAACCGAACAGCGCGATTCCTGCGAACAACAGCAGCATCGAGCGCGACAGTTCGCCGCGCGCGAAGAACGAGGCGAGACCCGCGAGTGCGGTGATGATCACCACGCCCTGCGTGAGCGCCATCAACTCTTCGCCCAACCGGGCGGTGCGCGCGGAGCGGTAGAGTTGGAAGCTGCGCAGCACGATCAACCCGACGGGCGTGATGACGGCGCAGGTCCACGCATAGAACGCGAGCGGCGGCACGCCCAACGGCGCGGTCCAGCCCGGCGTGTGGAACCGCACGAAGTACGCGCCGAACCAGGCGAGCACCAGCAACAGCGCGTCGAGCGCGAACACGGCGGTGGAGAACAATTGTCGGTGACGGGCCAGCACGCCGCCAGCCTAACCGATTTGGGAGGGGAACTCGATGGGCGCGCGGCAACACTGGAGACGTCGGCTGAGCCCTGCCCCGCACGTCACGCAGCGGTCAATCTGCATCTGGGGCGAGCGTGCGACGGCCCTTCCAGCGCAGCGCATAGACGTCAGTCGCGGTAAGCCGCATCGCCACGCCGATGCACAGCGCGAACGTGAACGTGGTGTTGGTCTCGGCCAGCGGGAAGTGGACGAGGCTGTATACCATGCAGTATACGACCACCGCCGCCGCGCCGGTGCACCACGATTGCTCGTAGAGGTCGTTGAGGCGCCGGCCATTGACTCCCACCCGGATGAGCGCAATCAACATCCAGACCCACAGCGCGAGTCCGATGAGTCCCTGCTTGAGCGTGACGAGCAGATAGTTCTGGTGCACAAACCATTGCTCGATGAGCGTCCAGTGGATCGGCTCACGCACCACAAAGTAGTAACCAAGACCGTGCCCGAAGATTGGCTGGTCGGCGATGAGATCGAGCACGTGGAAATACTCCACGAGCCGCACGATGTTCGAGGAGGACTCCTCGGTGAACTTGGTTCCCGCCGACGACGCGAAGCGGCTGCCCGCGAGCTCGAGTACGTTGCCGATCCCCAGCGTGCTGCCCAGGATGATGATGCCAAGCAGGCAGATTCCGGCGACCATGGAGAGCGCCACAGCCGAGCGCCGAGCGCGCGCGCCTGCCCCCTCGCTCTTACCGACATACACCACGAGCGAGAATACGATGCCCGCGATGAGTGCGAGCCAGAACCCGCGCGTGAACGACAGGAACTGCTGGGCAAGCGCCGGCCCCATGGACAATAGCCACAGCATCATCTTCGAGCGCGTCTGGGCGCGTAGCGCGAAATTAAACAGCATCATCGCGACGACGCCGGGCACGGGAGCGAAGAACACGCCGATGGTGCGGGTGTGGATCGTGGAGAATACATAGGCGCCGAGCACAAAGTGCGCGAACGCAATCACCCACAGCCACGTCATCAACTCGCGTTGTTCACGGGGGCTCGGGCGCTTGTTGGCGACCAGCAGGCAGCTCAGCAGGGCCAGACACGCGAGGATCTCGAGGCCCGCATAGCGCGGCGAATTGCCTATGGCGAGGCCGCGCGCAAAGTTGATGAACGTCAGTCCGCCATACAACAGTAGCGGCAACGTGGCTGGCGTGCGGGGGATCACCAGAGCATCCCAGCGGCGCGCCAGCAGGTAGCAGTACAATGAGAACGCGATCAGCGGGGTGAGCAGGGACAACTGGTAGGTGAGCTGGTGATTGCCGTAGTTGATGAAGGATCCCGCCACCACGACCAGCAGGTACGACGTCAAGAAATCCAGCGGCCGCGCTCGCTGGATGAGGGCAAAGACGAGAATCGCGATTGCAGCAATCCAGTTCACGAAGACGCCGACCGCCAGGAGCGACAGCAGCAGCAGCCACCAGTGCAGTGGTGGCGTCGCCGAGGGCAGGCGTGCCGTGTCGAGCCGCGTCGCGCTCACGAATGGCCCTCCCCCGGAACATCGCGCGAGCTCGTCCGGTGACCGGCGCCCAATCGCGACAACAGCACCGCGGGGTCACCGGTTGGCCACAGCAACGCGGCGGTGATAAGTGTGTAGGCTCCGCCCTGCAGCAGCAGGATGCGCAAGGCGTCCATCCGGCTCCCCGGCAACGCCATGGGCCAGAGCATGTGCAGTGTCCCAGCCGCCAGGGCTGGCAAGGCGAAGCGCGGCAGCACGAGCGTCCAGAGCCAGCGGCCGGTCGCCACATTCAACACCCGATGCATCGTCACAAACAACCAAGCACCGGCCAGACCGTACGAGACGCCCATTGCGATAGCCGCCCCAGCCGGTCCCATCCGGGGCACCAGCCACACGCTCATCAGCACGTTGATCGCCAGTGCGATGGCGAAGTTGAGTGTCTCGAGCAGCGGCCATCCGCCGCCGCGCGCCACGGCGGTCGCTGGACCTGAAATGGTCGCCACCGCGAACGCGATCGCCAGCAGCCGGACCACGGTGACCGAACCGGCCATGGCCAACACCTGCTGCGGCCCCAGCCACAACACGCCGACGGCAGGCGCGGTCAGCCACAGCCCCCCGAGCACGAGGCCGCCCAGCGCGAAGATCCAACGGCAGGCCCATGCGTAGACGGTGCGAACGCGATCGTGGTCGCCACTGGCCGAAGCGTGCGCCGCCGCCGGAATCACCGCGCCCTGAACAAGCGTCGGCAACGACCACACCGCATTCGCGACCCGGTAGCCGAGCGAGAACTCCGTCACCCATCTCAGCTGGCCCAGCGCGCCGAGCAGGTAGCTCCACGCCTGTTGCTGGCCAACTGCGCAAACAGCCGTTCCCTGTACGGCACCGCCGAAATTCAGCATCTCACGCCACGTCACGCGCTCGCGAGGTGGGCCAGTGTGCAGATTGCGCATCGAGCGCCGCACCAGCAGTGCGGCCAGCGTACCCGACAGCATGTGCCCGCTGATCGCCGCGAACGCGATGGCGATGAGCCCCATCCCAAGCGAAAGCCCCACGAGCAAAACCGTGGCGTGAAGTGCGAGGCCGGACAGGAAGCATAGATTCTGGAGATCGAGCCGTTGCAGCCCGACCAGGGCACCGGTAAGCACCTGGGTTACCGAGAACACAAACATGGAGACCGCGAACAGCAACAGGCTCCGCGATACCTCGGGTTGGAGTGGGAGGGGTACGTGGAACGCCCTGATCAGCACGCCGCGGCCCGCCATGGAGGCAAGGCACCACAGCAGGCCGATCCCGGCGCTCAAAGCAAGGGAGCGACGCAGCACCAAGCGCAGGTTTGGCCGGTCGCCGTGCGCGGCCGACAAAGCCATGTGGCGCGCCACCGCGTTGCCCATCCCGAAATCGAGCGTGGCCACATTGCCACCGAGCCCCAGGAACAAAGACCACACGGCGAATCGCTCCGGGCCGAGCCGGGACAGCACGACGGGCGTGACCAGTACCCACAACAGTACCGACGCGCTACGGCCAACCACATTGGAGATGGCATTCCGGCGCAGCAATCCGGGGTCAGCGCCGCGTGCTTCGGACATGATGAACCTAGCCCGGACTATTCATGAAACGCGGTCAGCGTGCCGGGGCTGCCGGGGGAGCCGCAGGAATCCTGTCTCCCTGGAACAGCGCGTAGGCCACCCCTACGGCAAGACTCAGCAGGAACCCGACCGCGATCAGCAGCGTGCGGTGCGGACGCACCTTGCGCTCCGGTAGCGACGGCGGATCGAGCACATCGACGGTCACGACATCACGCGCCTCGTCGATGCGCGCCTGCTCGTATTGCGCCGTCAGCAGGATATAGATCTGCTCGTATTTCTTGACATCGCGCAAGAGCCGCGCCAGTTCGAGCCCCGTGCCCGGCATCGTCCGCATCTGCTTCTCCAACTCATCGAGTTGGTTCAGGATCTGCTGCTCCTCCTGGGAGCCTGGCGCCGAGTAGCTCCGAATGACTCCGAGCCGCACCTGCAGCGCGGTCCGTTGCGAATAGATCTGCGCGGCGGTCTGGGCAGCGGTCGACATTTCGGGCGTGATGATCGCCGCCTTGTGCGTGACCTGGTAATTCATGAGCGCGCCCTCGGCCTGCGACAGTTCCAGCTTGTTGTCGACCAGCCGCTCCTCGACGAACTTGCGGGTGCGGCGGCTCTTGGTGGTGCGCACCTCACGATTGAAACGGTCGAGCAATTCGATGTAGGCGCCGAGCACCTGCTGCGCCCGCTGCGGATTGGTGTCCTCGAACTGCATGTCGATCGTACCCGCGTCGGTCAGCTTGAACTTGACGTGCTGCTTGATCTCCTTGAGCGCACCCTCCATCAACTGCTTCTTGTACGCCTTCTTCAAGTCGAATCGCGTGACGAGTTCTTCACGAATTCGCCGGCTCTCCAGCACCGCGAGGAACACGTCCGCGGGCGTGGCCTGCGTCGGGATGCGAATCCCCGGAACGGCGACACCCTTGAGGAGAGTGGCAATACCGAAGCTCGAGTCGTCCTCCCCCGGAGGCAACAACGTGGCGGTCGATTCGAACCACGGCGGAAGCATGAACGCGACGACCGCAGTCAGCAGCGTCGCGACGACCACGAACATCGCAATAGGGCGGCGGAAAACCAGCAAGCGGTTCATCAGACTGGAGAGTTCGACGGTGCGTTCCATGGCTATCGGTGGCTTAAGGTGAAGATGATGACCGCGACCTGTCCGGTCACGGTAACGAGGTCACGGAGCACGCTCCATGCGTCGACGTCGCTCCGTTCGGGCACCCAGATGAAGTCGCCCGGCTGCACGCTCCTGAGGCTGCGCGCGGAAATGATCTGGCCCGACATCGAACGGGATACCCGCACGGAGGTACGCGCTGCTCTTTCGGTGAAGCCCCCTGCAAGCTGGACATAGTCTTGGAGACTGCGCCCCGCCGAGTAGTCGACGAAACCTGGGCGCTTGACCTGCCCTTCGATTCGCACCGTCGGTACGAAACGTTCGACACGAATCACGTCACCATCAGCGAGCAGCGGGTCCGTCGAGCTGCCGGCACGCAGGCGGGTCCAGTCGACACGAAAGCTGTTCTTGCGCTCCGCCAGATTCGTTTCGAGTTTGGCATATTCGGATTCTGTCATCTCGGTGCGCGACAGGCGTACCAGGCGGTCGAATTCAGGGTTGGCCTCCCCGATCGCTGCGGTTTCGCGCACGAGATGGAGTGCCTCGCGGTTGGCTTGGGGCGAGAATCCCGCGGCCCAGCCCACCAGGTCACTGAGGCGGTCGCGTCCGGGAACGATCGGGAAACTGCCGGGGCGCACCATCTCACCGATGATCGTGACAGACCGCAACCGGTGGAATTCGGGCAGGTAATGTACGAATAGGTGATCGCCGTCGCGCAGCTGCGTGCTCAGTGCGGCGGGATCCCCGAGGTTCGCCAGCAGCGACTCCCGCTCAGTGGCCGAGGTGAATCGGACCACCAATGCCTGCTCGGGACTGGCCGCAGGAAGCAGTCCGCCCGCGAGCGAGAGCAGCGTGCTGAGGCTGTCTCCGGGCGCCAGTTCGTAGCGGGAGGGTCGCGCGACGGCACCGGTCGCCTCGATGAACTCCCGGGCGCTCGGAACCACAAGCACGTCACCGTCGCTGAGCAGCGGGTTCAAGTTCTGGCGGCCTGAGCGCTCGAACTGATCGAGATCGACGCGCACACGGGATCCATCCAAGTGACGCAGGGTGATGTTGCGTCGCGACGAACCATCGAGCAGCCCGGCATCGCCGATCGCCTCACTCGCGCGCGTCGCGGAATTCGCCTCAACCGCACCCGCTTTCTTGATCTCACCGGTGACGAAGACCTTGAACGAGCGAAGTTGGACGAGTTGCACGTCGCCGTGAACACCAACATATTGATCCGCCACCGTCTTCAGGATGCGCTCCCGGGCCCAGCCCAGCGTCTTACCATTGAGGTTGATCGAGCCGCGGCCAGGGACGAACACCTCGCCCTCGGGATTGACGGTCAAGGGAATGGTCTTGCTGAGCCTGCCCCACAGGTTGAGTTCGAGGCCGTCGCCGGGACCGAGCAGGTAAGTCGTGGGGTCCACCGCTCCGCCCTGGACGATCCTGCCGGGACCAGGCGTATCGCTCGGCCTCGCTCCGGACCCCGCGTACTGCCTGAACTGTTGGAGGTCCATTTCGCCGGGGACATTGTCGGCTTGGGCAGCGCAGGGAGGGCTGGCCAGAACGGACAGCGCGGCCAAGACGGCCACCGCGGACAGCAATCGACACATCACTCTTGGACCTCTTTCAGGATCTTCCGTTTACCGTACATCCGCTCGTAGTACTGGCGGAATTCACCCTGCTTGATGGGGCGCCACCACGTCTCGTGGTCGCGAAACCATTCCACGGTTTCGCGGATGCCATCCTCGAAGGAAACCTGCGGAAGCCATCCTGTAAGCCGGGTCAGTTTGCCCGAGTCTACCGCATAGCGGCGATCGTGCCCGGGCCGGTCTTCCACGTGCCGGATCAGCGACTTCGGCCGCTCCAGCAAGCGCAAGATGTTAGCGGTGACCGTGAGAACGTCATGCTCGTGAACACCGCCGATGTTAAAGGTCTGGCCATTGATGTCCGGGTGCTGCAGCACCGTGAGCAGCGCGTCGCAGTGATCGCGAACGTGCAACCAGTCACGGCGATTGAGACCCGTCCCGTACACCGGCAAGGGTTCGCGATCGATGGCATTGGTGATGAATAACGGCACCAACTTCTCAGGGTATTGCCGCGGGCCATAGTTGTTGGAGCAGCGCGTGATCACGATCGGCACGCCGTAAGTTTCGTGATAGGCGTGCGCGAGCCGGTCGCCACCCGCCTTGCTGGCGGCATAAGGGCTGCGCGGCTTCAACGGCCACTCTTCGGTGGCATGGCCTTCAAGGACTTCGCCGTAGACTTCATCGGTGGATACCTGCACGAATCGCGTCAACTGCTGGCGTCGCGCCTCCTCGCATAGCACGAACACGCCATAGACGTCGGTTTGGATGAATTCCCCCGGCGCCTCGATAGAGCGGTCGACATGCGATTCGGCGGCGAAATTGAGGACGAAATCGCAGCCCTTCATGGAGGTCGCCACAGCTTCGGGATCGCGAATGTCCCCGTGAACGAAGGTCAGGGACCGCGTCGGCAACCCGTCGAGATTCTCACGCCGCCCGGCATAGGTCAGGGCATCGAGCACGACGATGTGGGCATCGGGAAATCGTTCGAGACAGCGGTGCACGAAATTCGCGCCGATGAAGCCCGCGCCGCCGGTAACGAGCACACGCGCGCCGTTCAGGGACCGCGGCGTGCTCATGATCGCGATCCTCTGTCTGAACTAACCTCACCCATCCTTACGCCCCCAGTCGTAGGGCACGTCGGGACTGTGCGGATCGGTACGGTATTCGTCGGGCTGATCGTAGACATAGCTGTATGTAGGCACGTTGATCAGGTAGGCCGGTTCCGTGCCGATCCCCTTCATGCCGTGCAGAACGAGCGGCGGGATCACGAGGAGCATCGGATTCTGCTCTCCCATGAAGAACTCGTTCACTTCGCCGTGCGTCTTGCTCCCTTCGCGTCCGTCATAAAGGACGACCTTCGACATGCCCTTCACGAACACGAAGTGGTCGGTCTGCTTCTTGTGGTAGTGCCAGCCCTTCACCACGCCGGGATAGACGACCGACAGGTACACTTGACCGAACTTCTGGAAGAATGGGTCGTCGTCGCGCATCATTTCCATCAGCAATCCGCGCTCGTCGGGAATCACCTTCAGACGCTTGATTACGACTCCGTCGATCATGAAGCCTTCCTCCGCTTCTTCGAGCTTGGACGTTTAAGTTCGACCGGGGTGCGCGCTACCCGGCCTCGCCCCACACCGATGTGCGTGAGCCCGGCCGCCTCCACCGTTTGCGGATCGTAGATGTTGCGAAGGTCGCACAGCACGGGCCGGCGCATGATGCGCTTCAATCGAGAAAGGTTCATGCCACGAAACTCGTTCCACTCGGTCAGGATCGCCAGGGCGTCTGCGCCATTCGCGGCGTCATAGGCATCGGCAGACATGGTGACGCCCTTCAGTTCCGCGACGCCCTTGGTCGCCCCCATGGCGACCGGGTCGAAAGCGGCGATCTGGACGCCGCGGCGCCGCAGGCCCCTGATGATCGTCAGTGCCGGGGCCGCCCGGAGGTCGTCGGTGTTGGGCTTGAAGGCCAGCCCCAGGACGCCGACCCGGGCGCCTTTGCGCTTCCCGACGGCGCGCCAGATCTTTTCAACCATCAGCTGCATCTGGCGATCGTTGGCCTTGACTGCAGCATCAACAATGCCCGTCGTCACCTTCGCCTTGCGCGCGAACGCAGACAGCGCCTGCGTGTCCTTCGGGAAGCACGATCCGCCATAGCCCGGTCCCGCGTGCAGGAACTTCGAGCCGACGCGGCGATCCATGCCGATTCCCTTCGCCACGTCCTGCACATCGGCGCCGAGCGCTTCGCAGACGTTCGCGACCTCGTTGATGAACGATATCTTCGTGGCGAGGAAGGCATTCGCCGCGTACTTGATTAATTCGGCCGTTTCGAGCGTGGTGACGACCATCGGCGTCTCGAGCAGGAACAGGGGCTTATGGATTTCCTTGAGGATGCGTGTGGCGCGCGCCGTCTCGGTGCCGATGACGACGCGGTCTGGCCGCATGAACGTCTCGATGGCGGAACCCTCGCGGAGGAACTCAGGATTCGAGGCAACGTCGAACTCCGCATTGCGCTTGGCGTGCCGCGCGATCACCCGGCCCAGGTCGCGGGCAGTGCCCACCGGGGCGGTGCTCTTCTGGATAACCAGCAGGTAACCGTCCATGTGGCGCGCGACGGTCTTCGCGACCGAATAGATTCCCGAGGTATCCGCGCTACCATCCGGACGGGGCGGCGTGCCGACCGTGATGAACACGACCTTCGAGCCCTTGATCGCCCGCACCAAGTCGGTGTCGAAACGCAACCGCCCTTCCTGAACGTTGCGCGAAACGAGTTCCTCGAGCCCCGGCTCGAAGAACGGAATGACCCCCTGGCGGAGCCGTTCAATCTTTGTGGGATCGTTGTCGACGCAGGTGACACGATTACCGAAATCCGCCAAACATGCACCCGACACGAGGCCGACATAGCCGGTCCCCACGACGGTGATATGATACATGCGATGTGCCCCTTGCGAATCGTGAGCGCTCAATCCGTCGCGGTGGTGAGCATGGAAGACAGCGAAGTAGTCTAGGGGGCCCGGCGCCCTCAAGTCAATTCATGAACGCTCGTTCGCACTGCCCATTCCGTGGTTCGTTCGGGCCAGGTCAAGCCGGCTCACGCGTTCCATCGACTCCAACACTGTCGCGGGATGCGAACGTCGATCAGAGCGTCGCGATTGCGGCCGCAAGAATCGTGGGCTATGGTCATCGGCTACGATGACCCCACTCGTCGATCTCGCCGTCAACACCTTCGAGCGTAGTTACCGGTCAGTGCTCGCGCCGGGTTTTTTCCCCCAGATCGAAGCGCAACATCGTTACCGCTTCGCGAGCCGGATCGCGGTGATCAACAACGTCGAGTCCCGGGCCGATGCAAAGGCACACGCCGAGGATCTTGTCCGTCGAGGCGAGATCGACCATTTCGAGTTCGTTGCCGACCACCTCGACCGCGCGCTTGAACACGTGGGACTTACCCGGCGCGACCTCGGCCGTATCCCGTACTACACCGACTGGGCAATCGTGGCGGTGTGCCTGCGGGGAAGCCCGTGGCTGTTGTGCTGGGACGCCGACATCCGTATGCGCGAGCCGGCCAACTGGATCGAACCGGCCATCGCGCTGATGGAGCGCGATCTTCGCATCATGACCGCGAACCCCAATTGGCAGAGCGGAACGCTGGAGCGCGAGACGATTGAAACATCCGGTGGCTTCGCTCTCGGTTACGGATTCAGCGACCAGGCGTTTCTGGTCCGCCGCGCCGACCTCGCCCGCCCCATCTACCGCGAACGATGCGTGGCGTCACTGCGTTACCCGCTCTCGCACATCGCGCCGATCTTCGAGCAGCGCGTCGATGCTTACATGCGCACACACCGGCGGCTTCGCGCCACGTTTCGCGAGGCGGTGTATATCCACCCGGGCGAAGGCGTGTCCTATCCGGCGCTCACGCTAACCGAGACGGCGCAACGAATCCTGAACCGGGCATTGCTGGTGGGACGGCGAATGATCCCATCCCGGGATCCCGCGCAACGCGCCTGAAGGGCCAGCCTCATCTCGCCGGAACTCACGGCGAGATGAGGCTGGCTCGCGCGTCGTCGAGAACGGCCTCGAGCGTGTTGTCCAATGGCGTTTCCGCGCGCCAGCCCGTGTCGGCGTGAATGCGCGCGGGATCGCCCACGAGGTAGGGAACATCGGCTGGCCGCAGGCGTGCGGCGTCGACCTCGAGCCTCAAGGGCACCTGCGCCATCGACTGGAGACTTTCGAGCAGCCGGGCCAGGGTAATGCCCTCGCCACGGCACACGTTGTAGGCCTTGCCGGAAGTGCCCCGCAGCAGCAGGGCCACGTACGCGCGGGCGACGTCGCGAACGTCACACAGGTCACGCGTGATGTCGAGGTTGCCCACACGCAGCACGGGCGGCGCCGCGCCGCGTTCGATCGCCGCGATCTGCCGTGCCCAGGACGGCACCGCGAAGCGCGGGTCCTGGCCCGCGCCCGCGTGCGCGAACGAGCGCGTGCGCACCACGTCGAGCCCATCGGCCGCGGCCATCTGCGCGTAGAGATCCGCTGCGGCCTTCGACAATGCGTAGGGGCTCACGGGACGCAGCGGCGTGTCCTCGTCCGCGCGCGAACCCGCCGGCTGCGGGCCATAGATCTCGCCGGTGCCGATCGCCAGTACGCGCGCCTGGGGTGCCGCCGCGCGCACGGCCAGCATCAGCTGCCATGTTCCGTGAGCATTCGCGCGAAAGGTCTCAACCGGGAACTCGAACGACTTCCCCGCACTCGCCTGCCCTGCCAGATGGACGACGATGTCCGGCCGCGCAGCCACGACCGCGAGCCCAAGTGCGCCGGCATCCGCGATATCGGCCATGTGCCACTGCTCGAGCGGCAGCGTTGCGCGCGGCGCCTCGATCCCCAGTCCGTGAACGCGCGCGCCGCATAAGGCCAACTCGCGCACCAGATGGCAGCCGACGAACCCGGACGCCCCGGTGACCAGGACGGTCTTCCCCGCGAGGTCGCTCAACGATGACTCATTCGGGAAGGCTTTAGCGGCGCCACAGCCCTGAAGCCCCGCATCAGTGCGCGCGCCAGTACTCCAGCATGTCCGCCAGAGTCTGCTCGAAGGGAATCGTCGGCTTCCAGCCGGTAACCGCATGGAACTTCGAGTAGTCGCCGAGCAGGATCGGCACGTCGCTCGGACGCAGCCGGGCCGGGTCTTCGCGCACCTCGATCTTCACCTTCGACATGCTCAGCAGCAGGTCGAGCATGTCCTTGATGCGCCACGCCTTGCCGCTGCAGATGTTGTAGACCTCGCCCGGCTCGCACTTCTCGAGCGCCAGCACGTAGGCCTTCACCATGTCGCGCACGTCGGTGAAGTCGCGCAGCGCTTCGAGGTTGCCGACATTGACCACCGGCTGCTTGCGGCCCTTCTCGATATCGGCGACCTGCTTGGCGAAATCGGAAGCCACGAACACCGGCCCGCGGCGCGGCCCCTCGTGGTTGAAGCCGCGGGTGCGTACGCTGTCGACCTGGTGCGACATCCAGTACTGGTAGCCGAGCATGTCCTGCGCGACTTTGCTGACCGCGTAGGGCGACAGCGGGCGCAGCGGGTTCGTCTCGCGGATCGGCACCTCGTCGGGGAACACCATGCCGTACTCCTCGCTCGAGCACGCGAGCTGGATGCGGCACTTGAGCCCGATGTGGCGCACGGCCTCGAAGATGTTGAGCTGCGCCAGCACATTCGTCGTCAGCGCCTCGGTCGGCGCGGTCCAGGACGTCGGCACAAACGACTGCGCCGCCAGGTGGAAGATCCAATCGGGCTTCACCTTCTCGAGCGTGTCCCGCGTCGAGGTGGCGTCGCGCAGTTCGCACTCGAGCATGGTGATCTTGTCGAGGAAGTGCTCGACGTTCTCGGTGCGGCTCCGCCAGCGCTGGATGCCGTAGATCTCGCAATCGTTGCGCGACAGCAAGTAGTCCGCGAGGTGGCTGCCGGCGAACCCGGTGACCCCGGTGATCAGCACGCGACGCATGTTGGCCCTCGGACTTTTTGGGGAAGAGCCCAGGCATTCCCTGAGCACGATTCGCGCGTCAAGCTATTGATTCATGCGCCCGTGGTCAATCCGTGCCGTCCACCATCGCCCGCCAGCGCTTCGCGTGCTCTTGGTAGTTGTAGCGGCCATAGAGTTTGCGCGAATTCGCCTGGCGGCGGGTCAGCTCGGTGCGATCCTTGCCGATGGCGCGGAACACCTCTTCGATCTGCGCGCGAACATCGCGCTTGAAGTCGATCATGATCGCGTAGTCGGCCTCGTTGTTCAGGTCGATGCGCTCGTTAATCGCCGAGCCGATGAACATGCAGCCCGCCGCGAGTGTTTCGAAGGTCTTGTTGGTGGAGCCGAAGTAGCGCCAGTTGATGTTCTCTTCAGGGTCGAGCGGCTGGTAGACGATGTCGGTGATCTTGTAGAGCGCCTGCAGCTCGGTCTCCTGCTTCCAGCCGAGAAACATGATGTTCGGGCAGCGGCGGGCGAACTCCTCGACCACCGGCTGGTCCTTGCCGCGGCCGGCGAGGATCAGGGCGAAGTCGTTGGGGAACTGCTCGACGGCCTCAAGCAACTCGCGCAGGTGGGTAAATTCGTAGAAGAACCCCAAGAACGAGATCACCACCTTGCCCTTCAACTGCTCGAACTGCGCGGGCGTCAGCGCGCCCTCGTCGCGCAGCTTCACTTTCCACGCCTCGTGGTCCTCGGCGTAAAACTCGTCGGCCTTCCACAGCCCCGTCACCTTCACCTTGCTCGCCGGGATCCCCCACGACGTGATGCGCCTGGCGGCATAGCGGTTGAGCGTGAAGATCACGTCGGCTTGCGTGTGGAGCACCGCTTCGATCGCATCGAACACCCAGCGCATGAAGCGAGCCCTGAGGCTCTTGCCGCGATGGCGGCTGCCGGCGTAGTAGTCGACTTCCTCGCGGAAGATGCGGTACTTGAGCCGGCGGCGGATGCGGTGCCACACGATGCCGGGCATCACGTCGGTGTCGCACGCCACCACGACATCGAGCCCCATCGCCGCGTGGATCGCATCCAGCTCGCGCATGATGTAGCCGAAGTAGCGGAACAGCTCCTTCATGCCCCACGGCCCGCCCTCGTAGGCGTGACAACCGAGCGAATAACGCTCGGCTTCGGCCCAGCCCGGCGGCCCAATGATGTTCGTGCGGTCCCAGAAGATCAGCTCGATATTGTGCGTGCCGACCAGCGGCTCATACAGCCGCTTCTCGGCCCAGTTGCGCAAGGAACCGTGCGTCGAGACGATGACCAGCGTGCGGTCATGCCGCGGCTTCGGCATCTGGGGTGCGGGGGTCGTCATCGCGCTCGGCGCTCAGGGGTGCTGCGAGTAGTAGATGGTCAGGAAGGCAATCGCCACGCCCATCAGGCTCTCGCCCGCGATGATCCCCGATGACACGGGCACGGTGTATTGCTCGTGCAACTTCGGCCGCCACTTCGAGAACCACAGCGCGAGCAATGCGCCGATGAACATCATGATCGAGTTGTAACCGTTGATCGTGAACGCAAGGCCAAGTCCCGTCGCCGAAGGGATGAACTTCTTTTGCTTGGGGAAGCGCAGCTCGAGCAGCGGGATGATGATGCCGAGCAGCGCGCCCACCACCAGCCCGATCCGCGCCGTGGGCGGCAAGGCCCCCACCCCCTTGGCGAGCAACTCCGCGACACCCTTCCACACGAGTGCGGCGGGCGCCGGCCACTTCTCGCCGCCCAGCACGCTGACGTCGGGGATCAGGATGTAGAACGCCGGGATCACGATCAGGCCGCCTGCCAGCACGCCGAAGAACTGCGCGAGGAACTGCTGGCGCGGGTTGGCGCCCAGCAGGTAACCACTCTTCAAGTCCGTCAGCAGGTCACCCGCGTGGCTGCACGAACCGGCGCTGATGTTCGCCGTCATCAGGTTGGTCGTGATGTTGCCGGGCGCGATGGCGCCGAAGGTCAGCTGCGTAATCTTGCTCAAGGGCCCCGTCGGCGTGACGTCGGTCTCGCCCACCGTGCGCGCCGCGACGACTACGAGCAGGAACGTCGCCAGCACGGCAATCGCGCCCATCCACCAGTGGATGTGGAAAACGAGATTGCCCAGCACGATCGCGCCGAGGCCGAAGAACAGGAAGCCGGTGACGAACCATGAACCTGGCACCTCGATGCGCTCCATCGGATCCGCGGTGGCGTTCGGGGAACGCCCGAAGAACGAGGTGATGGTGCCGAAGGCGCGCAGCACGGACTTCCACTGCATGAAGAACAGCAGTAGCCCCGAGGTCACCATCATGGGCACGCCGATCCACAGGCTCCACGCCGAAATCTTGCGGAACGATGCGGCCTCGATCACGCCCGAGTTGAGCATCATTGGCGCCAGCACGAGGTAGTTGACCATGGCGCCGAGCATCAGGCTCCACGCCTGGCGAAAACCCATGATGGCGCCCGCCGCGACGAACAGCAGCGAGCCCTCGAACGAGACCGTCAGGCGATTGAGCGTGAGCGGTTCACCCTTGTAGGTGCCGAGCGAAATCCCCTGCGTGCCCCAGTTGGATTG
>JANLOX010000312.1:0-2496 GCA_031366795.1 Candidatus Eiseniibacteriota bacterium
GGCGGGGAGGCGGCGCGATGATGAAGGATAAGCGGCTGCTATTCGCGCTGGGGTTCCTGATCTCGGCCATCTGCGTCTATTGGGAGCTGAAAGAGGTCAATCCCTCCGTTATCATCGGCGCGCTGCGCGAATCGCGCGGCATGGGATTCTTGCTGCTGATGGGCGTCACGCTCGTCGCCTTCTGGGTGCGCTCCTACCGCTGGCGCTGGTTGATCCAGGCCCAGCACAAGGTGCCTGCTCGCAACCTCTTCAGCGCCACCATGGTCGGCTTCATGGCCAACAACCTGTTGCCGTTCCGGCTCGGCGAATTCGTGCGCCCGATGGTGTTGAGCCGTCGCGAGAAGCTGTCCAAGTCCACGCTGTTCGCCAGCATTGTCGTCGAGCGCGTCGTCGACATGATCACGCTGCTGGTGATCTTCGGGCTCGCGCTGTGGGTGCATCCCATCTCCTCAGCCAGCGCCGCGGGCCGCCTCACCAACGCCGGCGCCGCCGTGCTGTTGAGCGGCTGCATCGGGTTGACGGCGGTGCTCGTGGTGATCGAGCGCACGCCCAAATTGATGACGCGCATGATCCACACGCTGACCTCGCGCTTCCCCGAGTCGGTCCGGCCAAAGATCACCGAGGGCCTCACTCATTTCGTGAGGGGCTTGGGCTTGTTCCGTGACGTTCCGCGCCTGCTGTGGGTGTTCCTGCTCTCGTTCATCACCTTCGGCCTGTTCGCGCTATGCCTCACCGTGAGCATGTGGTCGATGCATATCGATCTGCCCTGGTATGGCGGCCTGATCATGCTGGTGATTACCGCCATCGGCATCATGGTCCCCGCAGCCCCGGGCTACATCGGAACGCTCAATATCGCGTGCGTCGCGGGGCTCGCCCTATTCGGGATCACGAAGCAAGTTGCGATTCCGTTCTCGTGGTTCTACTGGGCGGGGCAGTGGATTCCGGTGACCGTGGTCGGGTTCTGGTGCCTGCGGCACGAGGGCCTGTCGCTCAACGCGATCACGCATGCCGATGAGGGCGCTGGGGCGTAAGTCAGCGTCGGGTGCGTCCGCGGAGTGCTACGGCGTCTGCGAATGGCGCGCCTGAACGAGCCCCACTACCGCCTGAAGTTCGCGACGATCTTGCGCACGGCCGTGCACACGTCCGCCACGTCGCCGTCGCTCAACCCCGGGAACATGGGCAGCGAGATCGTGCGTTCGTAGGCGCGCTCGGCGACGGGGAATGCTCCCGGGGCGTAGCCGAGGCTGTCCCGGAAGTGCGGGTGCAGGTGGATCGGGATGAAGTGGACGGAGCTCCCGACGTTCTCGGCGCGCAACTCGCGGATGAAGCCGCTGCGGTCGACGCTCAAGCGGTCCAGGTCGAGCGCAATCGCATACAGGTGGCGCGCATGCGTGATCCCGGGGCGCGTCGTGGGGCGGCCGATTTCGGGGAGGTCTGCGAGCAGGCGGTCGTACAGCCCGGCGATCTCGTGACGGCGCTTCTGCATTTCGGCGAAGCGCTCGAGCTGGCCTAAGCCGATCGCGGCCAGCACGTCGCTCAGGTTGTACTTGTAGCCCGGTGCCGTGATCTCGTAGTACCACGAGCCCTTGTCGGTGTAGCGCAGCCACGCGTCACGGCTCATGCCGTGCAACGACAGCGAGCGCATCTGCTCGAGCAGCGCCTCATCGTTGGTGACGATGGCGCCGCCTTCGCCGGTGGTCAGGTTCTTGGTGGCGTAGAACGAGAACGCGGTCGCGGTCGCGCGCGAGCCGACGGGGCGATCGCCCCACGCAGCGCCTAATGAATGCGCGGCGTCCTCGATCAGCGGGATTCCGCGCGGGTTCGCGAGCGCTTCCAGCGCGTCCATATCCGAGGGATGGCCGCCCAGGTCGACGGGCATGATGGCCTTGGTGCGCGCGGTCAGCGCGGCCTCGACGGAGGCAGGGCTAACGCACAGCGTATCGGCCTCGATGTCGACGAGGACGGGGCGCGCGCCGCAGTGCTCGACCACGTTGGCGCAGGCCACGAAGGTGTTGGTGGGGACGATGACTTCATCGCCGGGTTTCACGCCCGTGGCCACCAGCCCCAGATGCAGCGCGGCGGTCGCGGAGCTCACGGCGAGCCCATATTTCGCACCCGCAAGCTCCGCAATCGCATTGCCCAGTGCCAGCGCCTTCGGGCCCGTGGTGATCCAGCCCGAGTCCAGCGCTTCCATCACCAACGCCTTCTCTCTCGCGCCGATATTGGGGATGGCGAGCGGCAGGAATTTCCCGCGCACGGGCGTGCCGCCCTGGGACGCGAGCCGGTCCGACGAGACGTTGGTCATGTGCGAATGATCCTAACTTGGAGGGCGCTCGCATCGCCAGCGGCGAGCCTCGGCCACGCCCGCAGGCGGGGACCCGGAAGCAGCGCGCTCCGGGTTTCGTCAGGGGCGCGAAAAAGTTTGTGGCGACTGCGGATTCCGCCGCTCCATTGCGGCCGGCTTGTGCTAACTTGCGCACGAATCAGGGACAATGC
>JANLOX010000321.1:0-2040 GCA_031366795.1 Candidatus Eiseniibacteriota bacterium
CCATCCGATGCTCGATCTACCAACAGGGCATCCAAAGCCGCCTCTTTATTCAAATATATGTTTGAATTATTGCCCTTATCCAAGCCCTGGTTGGAAACGAGGGCTGCGTCGGGGGCGACATCCGAGGCCGATCGTGTGAACGGGCGGCCGCTGGCGAGGATGCGTTGGCGCATCGACATCGAGGGGGACGGATGATCCTAGCAGTTGATCACCGTGGCCTCGCATTTTTGAGGCGGCGGTTCAACTTTTTGGTGTGGCGGCCGGCGTCAGGCCGGTGCTGCGAGTCGGGGTGGCGCGCGCAGTTGGCGGCCCTTGAGCCATGATCTCATCGCGTGGGCCAGGATTCGCGACCATCTGACCTCGGTGGTCAACTGCTCCGCGGTTTCCGTCAGTCCACGCAGGAAACGGGCGACGCCGGTCAGCACGCGCTCGGCCCATCGGGCGTTGCCGTGGGTCGAGGCGATGCGCAGCGTCGTCTGCCGGCCGTGACGGGTCCGTTCGGCGATGCCGGCGAGCAGCAGGGGACGGCTGGTGATCGCCTCCAGATGCTTGTCGGGCTCGGCCAAGCGTACAAAGATGTTCCACCAGTTGTAGACCAGCGCCACCATCCGCGCGGTGAGCCGGCAGCGCGCCAGATCATGGGTCGTGAAGCCGCCCCAGCCCCATTGGTTCTTCAGCTCGTCGAACACGTTCTCGCAGTCGGCGCGGTCGCGGTAGAGCTGCGCGATCGAGAGCACCTCGTTCTCGGGCGCCGCGCCGACCTGCGTCATGTCGAGCGACGTGACGAGCACCGCGTGCTCCCACAGCTCGGTATCGTCCTCGACCTCGGCGAAGCTCAGGCGGATCTGGTCGGAGCCGTCGCGCGTGCTCGCCATCACGCCACTCTTCAGCTTGCGCCGCAACACGACCACGCGGCGCTGGCGGCTCCATCCGGTCAGCCGCAACTCGGCCGCCTGGCCCTGCCAGCCTTGTCCCGCGTCCTGCCAGCCGCCCTTCGCAAACGCGCGCTGCACAAGGCGTTTCACGTTCTTGGTCAGGCGCAGCTTGAACAGGTAGGCGATGCAGCGCTGCTCGGCCTCGCGCATCACGCCTTCGCTCCCGATGCCGCTGTCGCCGCGCAGGAGCGTCGGCCAACAGTCGCGCGGCGTGCTGTCGATCAGCGCCCATAATCCGGGTGCGGAGTGTGCGCCGGTGTGCTCGTCGCGCCGGAGGCGCGCTTCCAGCGCGACGCCCGGCGCGGTCTCGACGCCCATCACCAGCCGCAATCCGGCGAGCATATAGGTGTGGTGCACGTGGCTCGGCCGTCCCGGCTTCTTCGGATTGTAGCCGACGACCGCGCCTTCCTGATGCCCGTACAGCGGCTTCACGGTCGTATCGATGTCGATGATGTGCGGCTCGGCGAGCAGTGGGCGGACGGTCGCGTTGATCTGATGCTGCAGCCAGTCGAGCCCCGCCTGCCCGGGCATCGCGGAGAGCGCGCGGCGCAAGCTGTCCTCGCTGACGATCTTGTTCATGCCGAGCAGCTCCGGCAGCACCTGGTCGGAGCGCAACGCGGTGACGTGGGCGTAACGCTTGTGGCCGGCGAGCACCGCCAGCGCCCATGTTCCGACCACGTCTCGAACGGCCGGAGCGTTCGGGCTGGTGTAGCTGAGCGGGCACGCGTCGACGGCGGCGTCGAAGCGCCCCGACACCTTCAGGTACTCGGCGAAATAGACGAGCTGTCCGAGCGGCGTCAGCGGGCTCGACGCGTCCCATTCGACCTTCACCGGACCGGCGAACGTGTCCAGCGTCTGGGGGCCTGCCGGAGGTCTCGGCTCAACCGGCAGTTGATCACCCGGCGGGTGAAGTCTCATCGGCGTAGAATCGTGTGTCATGTCCACGAAAATGCACGATTCTCTCCCCGCACGCCCTCAGGCAACTCCCGGATCTAGGTTTATCTGGAATTGGCCGCCGGAACCGTCACCGGCGCAACCGGCACCGGCGCGATCTACTACAATGCCGACGGCACCGCGCTCTACAAGACCGGCAAGGGCGATATCT
>JANLOX010000348.1:0-12849 GCA_031366795.1 Candidatus Eiseniibacteriota bacterium
CAATTCAAAGCGGTTTCGCTGGCGAGTTTCCGGCTACGCGCCGAGACGGCGGCCATCGGCGTCGCGGCGTGGTGGGCTGCCCAGCCGTAAATCCCGCAGTTCATGTCAGTTAAGGACATATCAGGATCGCCTGCCGTCCGATTGATTGAAGCCGCCGTCTTGACGTTTCGCGGATGCGACCCTAGACTGCCGGTTGAATCTTCGCGCCTGCACGGCACTTTTGCGTTTGAGTCCGGGTGACGTGGCGTCGCATAACTGTCTATACGGTACGAGAGGGGGGAAGTTTTTGCCCGGCATCAGGGTGAAGGATGGAGAATCCTTCGAAAGCGCCCTGCGTCGCTTCAAGAAAAAGTGTGAGAAGGCCGGCATCCTCTCGGATCTTCGTCGCCATCAGCACTTCGAGAAGCCCAGTGAACGACGCAAGCGCAAAATGAACGCGGCCAAGCGCAAGAATATCGCGCGGCGCCAGCTAGAGGCCTGACCGAGCTGCACCTCTCCAGTATCAGCTGGGTCGACGGGACGCTGATCGTCCTGGTCGTCGTCCTCGCCATCCTCGG
The DNA here is from genome assembly GCA_031366795.1 of Candidatus Eiseniibacteriota bacterium. Lineage (GTDB taxonomy): Bacteria > Eisenbacteria > RBG-16-71-46 > RBG-16-71-46 > RBG-16-71-46 > JANLWK01. The sequence continues at coordinate 558 of JANLOX010000348.1, forward strand.
ATGGTTTCGCGGACTGGTCGCGCAATTGGCGTCAGTCGCTGCCATCGTGGGCGGGGTCTGGGTCGGCGCCGTAGTCAAACAGTGGGTGGGTAGCCATTGGCATGGCGCCCACCCCACTGTAGTTTTTTGGGCACTCGCCTGGGTGGTGACCGTGCTCGCGGCCCTCACGGTGATCTCGCTCGTCAACGTGCTGGGCGACAAGCTGGGGCAGGCCTTCCAGTCGGGGCCGCTCGGGTGGCTCGATCGCGGACTGGGGATCGTCGCGGGCGCCGCACTCGGCGTGGTCTTCGCGAGCTTCATGGTGTTGGCCGCGGCGCGATTGCCGATGGGGGCGTTCGTCGAGCATTCGATGTATGCGGCGCGCGCGCCGCGTCCGTTGCTCGAAGGTGGTGAAGCCGCCTGCGTGCGGTTCTCGCGATTCCCAGGTGCGCGCGGGTTGAAGAAGGAATTCGCGTTCGCGCACCGCAAGTGGGTCCGCGAGTCGCCTGTAATCCAAGCGTAACAGGGGCGCGCCGCCGCGCGCCGTTGGAAGGCGGACCATCGTGGACGATCACGCACTCAAATTACTCGAGTTCGATCGCGTTACCGGATCGATCGCGGATCGTGCCACATCGCCCGCCGGCCAGCGGAGATTGTCGTCCTGGCGTCCCATCGCCGTGCGCCAGGAACGCACGCTCGAGAACGCGCGCCTCGCCGAAGCGATTCGTCGCGCCGCCGAGCCGGGCGAGTGGTTGTTCCACGGTCGCGGTGATCTCGAAACGATGCTGGGCTTGAGCGATGACCCGGCCGAGGTGCTCGACGGACCGGCGTTGCGTAAGGTGGCCAGCTGGCTCGAGGCTTCGCGGCTGACGCACCTGGCGTGGACGCGCGAGATTCGTGAGCGCTACCCCGCTCTCGCGAGCACCGTCGATGGCCTGCCGCGCATCGACGCGCTGGAGCGCGAACTCGTCGACGCGCTCGATGACGAGGGCCAAGTGCGCGACGAGGCCTCGCCCGTCCTGCGCAAGGCGCGCGCAGCGCTTCGCGAGGGCGAGCGCGGGCTCGAACGCCAGCTCGAGCGATGGGCGCGCGGCTTCGGCGAGGGCACTTATGTCACCCGCCACGCCGACCGCTTCGTGGCGCTGGTGCCGGCCGCGGGGTTCTCGCGCAAGTTGGGCATCGTGCATGACGTTTCGGCGACGGGACATTCGTTGTTCGTCGAGCCGCTCGAGATGTGCGAGGCCAACAATCGCCTGCTCGAGCAGCGCGCGGTGGCACTCGAAGAAGAGCGCCGCATCCTGCGCGCGCTGGAGGCCGCCGTGAAGGCTGCGCGGCTTGAGTTGGACCTGCTGGCGGCGGCGCTCGCCCATCTCGACACGCTGTCGGCGCGCGCGCGTTGGGCGTTGGACCACGGGGGCCGGGCACTGGACCCGGGTGGCGATGCCCTGATCCTCAACCAGGCGCGGCATCCCTTGTTGATCGAAGCGCTGGGATTTGAAAAGGTCGTGCCGCTCGACTTGCGGCTCGAAGGCGGCGCGCGACTGCTGTTGGTGAGCGGGCCGAACATGGGCGGCAAGACGGTCGGGCTCAAGCTGACGGGGCTCGCCGCCGCACTCGCGCACGCCGCGCTCCCGGTGCCGGTGGGCGAGGGCAGCCGCGTGCCCGAGCTCGAAACGATTCACGTGGATCTCGGCGACGAGCAGTCGATTTCGCAGGGGCTCTCGACCTTTGCGGCTCACCTGCGCACGCTGGGAATGATGGCGCGCGATGCGGGACCGAAAGCGCTGGTGTTGTGCGATGAGCTGGGTGCGGGCACCGACCCCGACGAAGGCGCCGCACTAGGTCAGGCGCTGATCGAACACTTTGTAGTGCGCGGCACGTGGGGCGTGCTGACGACCCATCTCGGTTCGCTCAAGCGCGCCGTGGGTGCGATGACCGGTGTTGCCAATGCGGCGATGGAGTTCGACGCGGATGGATTGGGTCCGCGCTACCGCCTGCGCGCGGGGATGCCGGGCGCGAGCCGTGCGCTGGCGATGGCGGAACGCTTGGGCTTCGACGCCCAGCTCGTCGCGCGCGCGCGCGCCGTGACGCCCGAGACGACGCGCGCGGTCGAGAACCTGCTGCTCTCGCTGGAGCGTGTGCGCGACCAGATGGAGCAGGAACGCGCGGAGCTGGGTGTTGCGCGCCAGCGCGCCGAGGCGGCGGAGGGCGAGCTGCGCGCCGCCGAGACCGCGGCGCGCGAGTCGCTGGGCGACATGCGCAAGAACTTGACGCGTGAGAGCGATGCGTTGCTGGCGCGCGCGCGCGAGCTGTGGCAGACGATGCATCGCGAATCGCGCAAGTCGGGAGCCACGCGCGAGGCGACGCAGGCGTTGCGCGAGGAAATGACCGCGATCGAACGCGGTACCGATGCGCTGGGGACCGCGGCGGAGCGCGCGCGTGTGGAGCTGGGTGGCGCCGACCCGATCGTGAGGGCGCCGCTCGTCATTGTCCGTGGCGCGCGTGTGCAGGTGCGTGACCTCGGTGTCGAAGCAGAGATCATCGATGGACCGGATGCGGAAGGCAAGGTGCAGCTGCGGCGCGGCGGTTGGACGATCCAGAGCCACATCAGCAAGCTCGCGCCCCTGCCAGCGAGTACGCCGGGACCCTCACGCACGGAACGGGCGACGTCGAAGAGCGCCGCCTCGAGCGCTCCCGCGGTTCATGCTTCCTGGAGCGCGCCGGACGAGGCGGCACCACTCGACGTCAATCTGCGCGGCATGACGGTGGACGAAGCGATCATGGCCGTCGACCAGGGCCTCGATCGCGGCATCATGTCGGGGCTGTCCGAAGTGCGGTTGATCCACGGCTACGGCAAGGGTGTCCTCAAGACCGCGATCGACCGGCACCTGCGCGCGCATCCGCAGGTGGCCTCGACGCGCGTCGGCGAATCGCGCGAAGGTGGCGGCGGCGTCACGGTGGCGAAACTGCGATGAGGACCGGAGCCCTGGACTCAGGCCCGCACGGCTCGCGCGAAGCGGACGACTGGGTGGAGCGCGTGCGCGCCGCAAGCGATATCGTCGAGATCGTGGGCGAGCAGGTGGCGCTCAAGCGTGTCGGCCGCAATAGGGTCGGCCTCTGCCCGTTCCACCAGGAGAAGACCGGCTCGTTCTCGGTCAATCCCGAGCGGCAGTTCTACCACTGCTTCAGCTGCAAGGCCGGCGGCGATGTGTTCCGCTACGTGCAGGAGACTGAGCGCGTGGGATTCATCGAGGCGGTCGAGCTGCTGAGCCGGCGCGCCGGCATTGCCGTGCCCGAGCGGCGGGGCGAGGGTAAGGCCCGGCGCCCTTTGTTCGAGGCGCTCGACTCGGCGGCCTCCGCCTACGAGCAATGGCTGGCAGATCCCACGGAGGGTGCGGGAGCACGACACTATTTAAACGAGCGCGGTGTCTCTGCCGAGACGATTCGCGAGTACCGTCTGGGGGTCTCCCCGGATGCTTGGGAGCCCCTGTCGCGTCGCCTCGGTGAACGCTTCGGGATCGACGTGCTCGTCGAGGCGGGGCTGGCGGCTCGACGCGATACGGGCAAAGGCGTGTACGATAGGTTCCGCAATCGGTTGATGGTGCCGCTTATCGCTCCCGGCGGAGACGTGGTGGGATTCGGCGCGCGGTCGTTGCAACCCGGCCAGGAACCCAAGTACCTGAATTCCGCGGAGTCGACGGTCTACCACAAGCGGGCGTTCCTGTTCGGCTATGAGCAGGCGCGACGCTTCACGCCCCGCGAGGGGGAACTCATTCTGGTCGAGGGCTATTTCGACGTGATATCGATGCACCAGGCCGGAGTCCGCAATGTCGTCGCCACCTCCGGCACCGCCCTGACGCCCGAGCACGCGAAGTTGCTGCAACGCATGGTGCCGAGCGTGGTGCTGACGTTCGACGGGGACTCGGCGGGGCAGGACGCCATGCTGCGCTCACTCGGCACGCTGCTCTCGGCAGGCCTAGAAGTGCGCATCGCGGCGATGCCCGAGGGCGAGGATCCGGACGTGCTGATCCGCCGGCGCGGCGCCCCGGCGTGGGACGCCGTGCGCGCCGAAGCGCTCGACCCGATCGACTTTGTGCAGCGGCACGGCGTGCGCCGCGGGGGACCCGGAGATGCGCGCGAACGCGGCCTGAACCTGGTGGTGGAGCTGGCGCAGCAGATCGCCGACCCCATGCGGCTCCGGCTGTTTTTGGAGCGCGGATCGCGTGTTTTTGGGGTGCCTGAAGAGGTTTTGGTGCGGGCGGCGTCGCTCAAGCGATCGGGCCAGCGATCCGAAGCACCCGTTCAGGCCGCAATTCGCGTACAGTCCACCAGCGATACCTATGTCGAGCGGCAACTCTTGCAGGCACTGCGGATGGCGCCCGAGCATCTCGAAGCGGTGCGGCCGCATCTAACGCCTGATGAGTTCCAGGACCCGGTGTGCCGGGAACTGGCGGAAGCGGCGTGGCAGGGCGAGGAGCCCGGCAGCGTTGCGTCGCAGTCGCTCGACCGTGAACTATTGTCGGTTGCCGAGGAAGGTTTGGATTGGCCGGCCGTGGTGACCGGCGCATTGCGGCGGATGATCGTGCGCCGGCTCGAACGCCGGCGGCGTGAAGTCCAGCTGCGGCTGCAGCGTGTGCAGAGAGACCGGCCGGGTGAGACGGCGGACATGCAGGACTTGATGAACGAGTACCAACGGTTGACGCTGGAGATTCGGACCCTGGATCGCGGCGAAGCGATGCCGGGACCTAAGGATGTGCTTCCCCCCAACTGAGGGAGAGACACCATACATGGTGGCTGCGACGAGCAAAGTTAAGGCGAACCTCAAGAAGGACAAGTTGGAGCAGCGCCGCCGTCTCGATGAAATCAAGACGCTGGCGATCCGGCAGGGCTATGTGACCGAGGACCAGGTCATGTTCCTGCTCGACGAGGATCTCGATCCCGAACTCCAGGTCGAGCAGATGGACGAAATCCACGGCATGCTCAGCACCATGCACATCGAGGTGTTCGCCAGCGAGGAAGAGGCGCACGAGCGGTTGAAGAAGCTGCGCAAGCTCGAGGACAAGAAGTCGAGCGTGTCGCAGAAGCCGACGGTGGCCCAGCCGGTCCGCTACGACGATCCCGTGCGCATGTACCTGCGCGAAATGGGCAAGGTGCCGCTGCTCACGCGCGAAGGCGAAGTCGAAATCGCGCGGCGTATCGAAGCCGGTGAGCGCCAGGTCGTCTCGGCGCTGTTCAAGGCCGAGCCCGCGGTGCGCGAGATTCGCGGCATGCTCAAGCAGTTGAAGGAAGGCCTGCTCAAGGTCGAGGACTTCATCAAGATCGACGAGCTCGCCGTCACTGAGCAGGCGCTCAAGAAGGAACGCCAGCGCGCGGTGCGCATCCTCGAGCGCGTGTTCGTGCTGCAGAAGCGGCACAACGACCAGGTCGACAAGCAGGCGGCCCGCATGGCCGAGAAGCTGCGCAATAACTTCCAGGCCAACTTCGCGAAGGTCGAGGCCGAGCTGCAACAGGAGCTCAACAAGCTGTCGATCAACCCGCGCACCGTCGAGCGGCTTGCCGTGCCGCTGCGGGCGTCGGCGGAGCACATGCTGCAGATCGACGAGGAGGTCGACGGACTCGAACGCCAGTACGGGCATGCCGTCGAGGACATCAACGCGTTCTCCCGCCGGCTCAAGAAGGGGCCGAAGGAATTGCGCGCGGTGAAGCGGGAGTCGGGGCTCGAGCCGGCGCAGGTCGCCGAGTTCCTCGAGCAGCTGCGCAACTTGAAAAAGCGCCAGAAGGAACTCGAGACCGAGTGCCGCATGAGCCGCGAGCACCTGCTCGAACTCTATCGCCAGCTCACCGACGGCGGCCGCGCCACCGGACAGGCGAAGAAGGAGATGATCGAGGCGAACGTGCGGCTCGTGATTTCGATCGCCAAGCGCTACACCAATCGCGGTCTCGAATTCCTCGACCTGATCCAGGAAGGCAATTCGGGACTGATGCGCGCGGTGGACAAGTTCGACTACACCAAGGGCTACAAGTTCTCGACGTACGCCACGTGGTGGATCCGCCAGGCCATCACGCGCGCCATCGCCGACCAGGCCCGCACGATCCGTGTGCCGGTGCACATGATCGAGCACATCAATCGTGTGGTGCGCGTCTCACGCCGGCTGGTGCAGGAACTCGGGCGCGAACCGACGCCGGAAGAGATCGCGGAGCGGTTGGAGCTGCCAGTCGACAAGGTGAAGAGCATCCTCAAGGCGGCGCAGGAACCGATCTCGCTGGACCGTCCGATCGGCGAGGACGATGACTCGAACCTCGGCGACTTCATCGAAGACACGAGTGTGGTGAGCCCGGCGCATTCGGCGGCCTCGGCGATGCTGCGCGACGAAGTGAGCGACGTGCTGAAGACGCTTACCCCGCGTGAAGCCAAGGTGATCCGTCTGCGCTTTGGTCTCACCGAGGACGGCGCCCAGCGCACGCTCGAAGAGGTCGGCGCATTCTTCAACGTCACGCGCGAGCGTATTCGCCAGATCGAAGCGAAGGCGTTGCGCAAGCTGCGTCACCCCACGCGCAGCCGGCGGCTGAAGGCCTATACCGAGTTGTTGTAACGCCAAGCGGTGTCAGGCCGTTGGCTTGACACCACTTCCGGCGCAGTGATACAGAGTTTCTTCTTCGGCCGTACAGGGCCAGTGCCTGTCGCTGGGCCCATAGCTCAGCGGTCCAGAGCAGCCGGCTCATAACCGGTAAGACCCTGGTTCGAATCCAGGTGGGCCCACACTTTCTTGAACCAGGAGGGTGGGGTCGAACAGGCGGCATCGCAATCGTTTTGGGCGAATAGCTCAGCTGGTAGAGCACCTGGATCACAACCAGGGGGTCACAGGTTCGAGCCCTGTTTCGCCCACCATTTCGGTAACGGCGGTTTGTGACCGCTGTCATTGGAGTCCAGAACATGGTCCGACCCGCGGGGATGCGAACGTTGCGCTGCGCCAATGCGGCGCAGCGGCCCGCGAGTGTCACGGGCAGGCTTCCCGAGCGGGGGCGTCCTAACGGACGCCCCCGTTTTCGTGGGGGGATCAAGCGGTGATCGACGAACTGCAACGGCTGTGGAAGCTTCGCGACCTCGATGAAGTCGCGGTGTCGGCCAAGGCCGCGCTGGCGAAGTATCCCGAGCAGAAGGGTTCGCTCGAGGGCAAGGTGAGCGCCGAGAAGGCGCGGCTCGCGACGCACGCGAAGACCGCCGACGAGTTGCTCAAGGCGCGGCGCAAGCTCGAGCAGGACATTGAGGCGGTGACGGTGCAGCAGCGGCAGTTCGAGAGCCGTCAGCCCTCCGTCAAGACGAACGAAGAATTCCGAGCCTTGAACCTCGAAGTCGGGGTGTGCAAGAGCAAGCGCTCCGAGCTCGAGACGCAAGTGCTGGTGCGCTTCGAGGAAGAAGAGGCGCTGTCCAAGCAGAAGCCGTTGCTCGAGCAGGCGCTCAAGGAGGCCGAGGCCGAGCGCGCCGAGCGGCTCAAACAGATCGAGGCCGATGAAGCGCAGGCGACCGCGCGCCTCACAAGCATCGAGACCGAGCGTTTGGTCGAGCTGAATGCCCTGCCGCCGGCGACCAGGTCGCGCTATGAGCGGATCCTGGTGTCCCGCGAGGGGCGCGCCGTCGTGCCGGTGATCAAGAACGCGTGTGGGGGGTGTTACCGCGGCCAGCCGCCGCAGGTCTTGCAGCAACTGCGGCGCGCCGATCGTGTGCTGCTGTGCGAGGGTTGCGGCCGGATCATGGTGCTGGCGCCGGAGGAGTTGGGGCCGGCTTAGGTCGCGGCGCTGAATCGCCACGCTTGAGTGGGGTGTGATCGCTGCCTTATGGTGGGCGGATGGACACCATTCCAGCATGGAGCGTGCATTGCGACGGCGGTTCGCGCGGTAATCCCGGGCCAGGTGCTGCGGCCTACGTGCTGCTCGATCCGCAGGGCGCCGAGGCGGAAGCCCGCGGCGAATATCTTGGCGCCGTCACCAACAACGTCGCCGAGTACCGCGCCCTGATCGGTGGCCTGCGCGCCGCGATCCAGCATGGCGCGCCGGCGCTCAAAGTGTACATGGACTCGGAACTCGTCATCCGCCAGATGCTCGGCGAGTACCGGGTGAAGAATGCGGGACTCAAACCCCTGCATGAGGAAGCGCGTCGCGAGGCGGCGCGGATCAAGCGCGTCGACTACCACGCGGTGCGGCGCGAAAAGAACACGCACGCGGACCAGTTGGTCAACGAGACACTGGACCGCGCGAGGGAATCCGAGTCTTCCAGGTGATCGCGGCGGAACCCGTGCAAACGGGCCCGCCGAGGAAAGTCCGAACTCCACAGGGCAAGGTGCTGGGTAACACCCAGGGGGCGCGAGCCTACGGAAAGTGCAACAGAGAGCAGACCGCCAGCGGGCGGGCATTCGCAAGAGTGCGCGCAGCGGGCAAGGGTGAAACGGTGCGGTAAGAGCGCACCAGCGGTCACGGCGACGTGGCCGGCTCGGTAAACCCCACCTGGAGCAAGACCGCGTAGAGGGGAAGAGGTGTGTCCCGCCTCGTTATTACCCCAGGGTCGGTCGCATCGAGGCGAGCGGAGACGCTCGCCCCAGACAAATGATCACCACGGAGCAATCCGACAAAATTCGGCTTACGGAAGACTCGGAGCATCATCGGAGCATCATCGGGCGGCCGGCGCCGAGCACGCGCCGGCCGCCCCGCCATCCCGCCTCACGGAGCCCCAAGGAGAAGCTATTGATCGCTCCATTTATAGCGCCGCAGTGGGTGGTTCACCCGCGCGCCGACATCGAACGGGCGAAGGCCCTGGGCGTCGAGTTGGGCATCCCGCTGCTGGCGGCGCAGTCGCTGGTGACCCGCGGCGTGACGGACACCGAAAGCGCGCGGCTGTTTCTCGATCCCTCGCTCGACCAGCTGCACGACCCGTTCCTGCTTAAAGGCCTGGATCTCGCGGTGGAGCGCATCGAGCGCGCGATTCGCGACCAGGAGCCGGTGCTGATCTTCGGGGACTACGACGTGGACGGCATCACTTCGACGTACTTGCTGACGAGCGTGCTGCGCTCGCTCGGCGCGCGCGCCGAGTACCGGATTCCGCACCGCACGCGGGACGGCTACGGCCTGTCGATCGAAGCGATCGACAAGGCGCATGCGGCGGGGACCAAGCTGGTCGTGACGGTCGATTGCGGCATCACCGCGGTCGAGCCGGTGCGCAGGGCACTCGAGCTGGGCATCGACACCGTGATCACGGACCATCACGAACCCGCCGCGGTGTTGCCCGAAGCGCGCGCCATCGTCAACCCGCACCAGCCGGATTGCAACTACCCGTTCAAGCAACTCGCGGGTGTGGGCGTCACCTACAAGCTCGTGCAGGCGTTGTTGCGCGGCGGGACGAGTCCCAAGGCGACGGACTATCTCGACATCGTGGCGATCGGCACGATCGCCGACGTCGTACCGCTGGTGGGCGAGAACCGCATTCTGGCGCGCGCGGGTCTTGCGCGCATCGCAGGCACGCCGCGGCTGGGCTTGCGCGCACTCATTGAAGTCGCGGGCTTGAGCGGCCGCGAGATCACCAGCGCACATGTGGCGTTCGTGCTGGCGCCACGCATCAACGCCGCCGGACGGATGGGCAACGCCGAGCAGGGCATGCACCTGCTGTTATCGCGCGAGGCTGATGAGGCGCGTGCCTGTGCCGAGAGTCTCGAAGAGGACAACCAGCGCCGCCGTGAGGCCGATGAGCAGGTGCTGATCGAAGCCTCGGACCTGGTGACGCGCGAACTCCACTGGCCGGACTGCTCCTCAATTCTATTGTGGTCGGACCGCTGGCATCCCGGCGTAATCGGCATCGTCGCCTCGCGCCTGGTTGAACGCTACCAGCGCCCGACCGTGCTGGTGGCGATCCAGGGTGAACGCGGTCGCGGCTCCGGCCGTAGTCTGCCGGGGCTCGACCTGAACGCGCTGCTCACGCAGTGCTCCGACCTGCTCGATGCACATGGCGGCCACGCCTTCGCGGCCGGGCTCACTGTGCGCCCGGACCGCCTGCCGGCATTGCGCGAGCGCCTCGAGGCGCTGGTGCGCGAGCAACTTTCCGCAGACCGCTTCGTGCCGCGGCTGATGATCGATGCTGAGGCGCGGCTCGGCGAGTGCAACATGCCGCTGATCCAATGCCTCGAGCGCATGTCGCCGCACGGGCTCGACAATCCCGAGCCGGTGTTCGCTGCCCGCGGGGTGACGCTCGAAAACCTAACGACCGTCGGCGGCGGCAAGCACCTGAAGGTCCGGCTGCGCGATGCCACCGGCGTCGCCGAGGCGATCGGCTTTGGCCTCGCGGAGCGCGCCGCGGGGGTGCGGGCCGGCAGCATCGTGGATGTGGCGTTCGTGCCCTCACGCAACGAGTGGCGTGGTGAGACGCAGGTGCAGCTGCGACTGAAAGACCTGCGCGCGCAATGATGCCTGACGAAGGCGGGACCCTGCACCCCGAACTTCGCGCCACCCTGCTTGCTGCCCTCGATGAACGCGATGCGAAGGTCGACCGCGACCGCATCGCCGCCTGCTACGACTTCGCTGCCCAGGCGCATGGCGGGCAGGTACGCCAGTCGGGCGAGCCCCACATGGCGCACGCGGTGGCCGTGGCGCTGCTGCTGGTCGAGTTGCTCGATACGCGCGCCGACACACCGATCCTGTGCGCCGCGGTGATGCACGATGTCGTCGAAGACACGGACGTCACCGAAGCGGATGTCGAGAAGCGCTTCGGTCACGAGGTCGCCACGCTGGTGGAAGGCGTCACCAAGCTGTCGGGAATGCACCTCGAGCATCGCGAAGCGGCGCAGGCGGAGAACTTCCGCAAGATGCTGCTGTCGATGTCGCGCGACCTGCGCGTCATCTTCATCAAGCTCGCCGACCGGCTGCACAACATGCGCACGATTCACTTCCTGCGTCCCGAGAAACAGCAGCGCATCGCCCTCGAGACGCGCGAGATCTACGCGCCGCTGGCGCACCGGCTCGGGATGGCGCGCATCAAGCGCGAGCTCGAGGACCTGAGCCTCAAGGTGCTGGACTCAGCGGCGTTCGACGACTTGACACGGCGGATCCAGGCGAAACAGGAGGAGCGCGAGGCATTTCTCAGCCGTGTGCAGGCGCGGCTCGAGGAAGGGCTCAAGGCGGCGGGGATCAAGGCCGAGGTGAGTGGCCGCCCCAAGCACTTCTACTCGATCTACAACAAGATGAAGTCGGGCCGCGAGCTCGAGGCGATCTACGACTTGTTCGGCCTGCGCATCATTACGCACACGCGCAATGACTGTTATCGCGCGCTGGGTGTGGCGCACGACCGTTTCACGCCGGTCGCCGAGCGCTTCAAGGACTACATCGCTACCCCTAAGAGCAACCTCTACCAGTCGCTGCACACCACGGTGAGCGCGGACGAGGGCCGGCTGGTCGAGATCCAGATCCGCACGCGTGAGATGCACCGCACCGCCGAGACGGGTGTGGCGGCGCACTACGTCTACAAGCAGGGCGGCGGGCCAGTCGATGAAGAGCTCGACGCCAAGCTCGGGCACTTCGTGGCGCAGACCGCGGATTGGCAGCGCAACGCGACCGACGACGAGTACATGGATTTCCTGCGCACCGCGCTCTACCAGGAAGAGGTGTTCGTCTACACGCCGCGGCGCGAACTCAAACGTTTGCCCAAGGGCGCCACGGCCCTCGACTTCGCCTTCGCCGTGCACACGAAGGTGGGAGAGCGCACCGTGGGCGCGCGCGTCAACGGCGAGCTGGTGACGCTGCGCTATGAACTGCGCAACGGCGACACGGTCGAGATCATCACTTCGCCGCAGGCGCAACCGCACGAGGGCTGGCTACAGATCCTGCGCACGGCGGGCGCCAAGAACAAGGTGCGCCACTGGCTGCGGTCGCGCCGCCAGGCGGACAGCGAGCACCTCGGCCGCGAGATGCTGGAGCGCGAGCTCAAGCGGCATCGCGTCGAGCCCACGGATGCGCAGGTGAACGAAGTGGCACTCGGGCTCGGGCTCACCGACAGCGAGCAGTTGTACGCGCGGTTGGGAGAGGGGCAGTTGTCGCTGACCTCGGTGGCGCGCAAGTTCCTGCCCGAAAAGGAAGGGCTCGCCGAGCGCCTGACCAAGGCTCCGCTCGAAGCGCTGGGGCTGACGAAGCGCGCCACGGGCGGGGTGCGGATCCAGGGGCTCGACAATGTGATGCTGAGCTTCGCGCGCTGCTGCCAGCCGGTGCCGGGCGATCCCGTCATCGGCATCGTGACGCTGGGGCGCGGCGTGTCGATTCACCGCCAGGACTGCCCCAA
>JANLOX010000349.1:0-14742 GCA_031366795.1 Candidatus Eiseniibacteriota bacterium
CAATTCAAAGCGGTTTCGCTGGCGAGTTTCCGGCTACGCGCCGAGACGGCGGCCATCGGCGTCGCGGCGTGGTGGGCTGCCCAGCCGTAAATCCCGCAGTTCATGTCAGTTAAGGACATATCAGGATCGCCTGCCGTCCGAATGATTGAAGCAGCAGTTTCGGAAGCCCCTTGAGCCCCCTGCGTTCTGAGCCCTGATTGTAGTGGGTTTGGACTGTATTGGCCCCTGGGGCAAGCAGGCTGCTATTTTCGCACTCATGGAACGGGCTTGCGTTAGGAGCCGTCTGCAACCATAATGGATTGCAGATGAAGATCACTCCGAAAGGTTCTGAAGCGGCGCGCCTGCGGCAGCGGAAGTACGCGCTGATCCGCCGCTTCGCCATTCCCGGGGACCCGCTGCCGGGTTCGCTGGTGCTGAGCCACCGGCGGTGTGGCAAGCCGACCTGCCATTGCGCCAAGGGCGGTGAGAGCCATCCGATCTGGTACCTGAGCTTCTCGGTGGAGGGCCGCAAGCGTCAGGAACGCATCCCTGCCGAATGGGTCGAGGAGGTTCGTCGTCGCGTCGAGGCGGGGCGTGCGTACAAGGATGCGGTCAGCGAGGTGTTCGTCGCCAACGCCGAGTTGCTGGTGCTGTGGCGGCAGCAACGGCCGCGCTAACGCTCTCGGCGATTGCGCGGTTCCGGCGCTTTGTGTTCCGGGGGCTGCGGCTGGCCGAGTATCTGGATCATCCGGGCGACGGGCGGCAAGCGCCTCAGATCAGCGCTCGCGATCTGTTGTGGTCGTTGCTGGCGGGTCAGGTGCTGCGCGAGCCGAGTCACCACGCGGTGGAAGCACTGGTGCGTTCCTCGGCACGCCGTGCGCTCGGAGTCACGCGACGCTTCGGCGACGACACGTTGAGCTACTTCACCGAGCGGCTGGCAGCCGGGTCGATGCGTGTAGCCCTGGCGGGGGTCGTGCGGCTCGCCAAGCGCAACAAGGCGTTCGAGGGTGCACGCTGGATCGGGCTGGCGCTCGACGGCACGGGTGCGGCGGCAGGCTTGGCGCATCCGTGCGCATGGTGTCATCCGATCGTCGATACGGAGGGTTCGACGGTGAGTCACCTGCACCATCTGAGCCTAGTCAGTGTGGTCGGCGCGGGGCTGTCGCTGCCGTTCGATGTGGAGCCGTATGCGCCGGGCGACAGTGAACTGTGTGCCAGTGAACGCCTGCTCGAGCGCGCGGTCCAGCATCTGGGGCGCCGCTTCGCGGACTACGTGGTCGTCGATGGGCTGTATGCCCACGCGCGGTTCCTGCATCGCGCCGGTGCGCACGGGTTGCGCGTCGTGGCGCGGCTGAAGGACAACTTGCCGACGTTGATGAACGCGGCGCGCCAGCGGTACGAGGGCACGCCGGCACACCAGATGTTCGAGCGCGGCGGCGACCGGGTCGAACTCTGGGATGCCGATGACTTCGATCCCTGGGGATCGCTCGAATGGGCCACGGTGCGGGTGATCCGCTACCGGCAGACCCGGCGCGATGGGACGGTATGCGAGGCCTACTGGCTGACCGATTGGCCGACGGCGCGCGTGGGACCGCGGGCACTCTACGCTATGGCGAAGAGCCGCTGGGAGATCGAGAACCAGGGCTTCAACGAGGCCAAGAACCAACATGCCCTGGAGCACGTTCACCATCATCGTCCCGCGAGCCTGCTGATCAACTGGCTGCTGGTGATGTTCGCGCTCACGCTCGAGCGCCTCTACCGGCTTCGCTATCTGCGTCGCGGGACCCATCGCCCGTTGGCGGCCATCGATTTGGTGCGCCGGTTGCGGCTGAGTCTGTCACCACCCTTGGCTCTCGACACCGGCTGAACGCACGGCGCCGGTTCGTCCCGCACCACCACTCCCTATAGATGCTACGCGTCCCGCCCGCCTCGAGCAGCGCAGGCTTCGGGGCGCTCGGCTGTGAATGGCGCAGCCGAAACGCCGTGCGCGACGATGGGACCACCCGCAGCATCCCGCTCGCCACCGTCCATAGCGCCGTCCCATCGCCAGTTGCGGGCCCTGGCGCAGGTGGGTTCCGAAACGGCTGGGCGCTGGGTGGCCCGCTTGATGCAGCAGCGACGCTCTGCTAACTTTCGCCACCGCAATACACTGCCCCGTGGTGTAACGGTAGCACGGCTGGCTCTGGACCAGTTAGTTAAGGTTCGAATCCTTACGGGGCAGCCATCTTCAAGCAGAGCCGCGTCTTGACCCACGCGCCGCTGCGCGCATAATTTGCCATCAGCCTCTGGCGGCAAAGCTGTACCCCGTGTGGCGCTATCGTCTAGGGGACTAGGACAGATGATTCTCAGTCATCGAACCGGGGTTCGAATCCCCGTAGCGCTACCATCCTTGATCGCAGCACCCTGAATCGACGCGAACCTGTTGCAGGCGAGACCCATCGCCTCGGTTCGCAATCGAACCGCCCGATGCAGCCCCGCTTGCCCGGTGGTGTGGGAAGGGGGTAGCAGGACGAACCCGCTATCCCCAATCCGGTCGGTTCGCGCGCAGCGTCGATCCGCGCTCCTAATTCCCCGGCAGGGTCACCGTCTGTGACGCGCTACCGGTCAGGCCGGTCGGCGCGACCACGAACGTCACCGGATGCGTGCCACCTGTGCCGCCAAAGCCCGGCAGGCCGGTGGTGAACGAGTTGCTGTCGTAGTTCCCGCCCGACACGCCGGCGTTCGCGACGCATGCGCTGATGCCACCCGCGCCACCGCCGCGAAGACCGGCAGCTCCAGTGCCTCCGGTTCCGGCAGCGATAGGTGTCCCGCTGCCCGCCAATCCACTCGCGCCGCCCGCGCCAAGGCCGAAGTTGCCGCCGCTGCCGCCGTTACCACCGTTGCCACCGTTCTTCGAGGTGAAGTAGCAGAGGCTGAACGTGGGCAGGGCATTGTAGAGGTACACCGCGAACGAGGCTCCGCCGCCGTTGCCGCCGGCCCCGCCCGTGCCGTATCCGCCGCCGCCACCACCACCACCACCGTTGCCGCCGGTGCCGGTGTTGCCGCAGAGGAAGCCCGTCGTCGTATTCCCACCGCCGCCTCCACCGCCACCGCCCGCGCCACCAGCGCCGTTGGCGCCATTGTTGCCGGCCGCGGGATTCCAAACCCCACTTGCGGTCTGGCCGCCGTTCACCAGGCTGGCACCGTTCGCGCCGTCACCGGGCGCGCAGGCGTTGAAGCCGTTCTGGCCGCCGCCGCCGGGGGAGCACTGGAAGGTACTGCCGCCGAAGCCGCCGCCGTTGCAGCCGAGGCTGGGGCCGCCCGTGCCGCCGTTGCCGCCACCACCGCCTCCGCCCGTGCCGCCATTGCCGCCGCCCGGAGCGCCGCCGATTCCGCCGGCCTGGCCGGGAGCGCCCGACGCGGGGCCGCCGCTGGCGCCCGGCGGCTTCGGAATACCGCCCGCGCCGTTGCCCGCGGTGAACTTGCAGTCGGTGAGCAGCAGCGCCGACGTGCTGTTCGAGATGCTGAGCGCGATCGACGTGCCGCCCGGCGTCACCTGGTTGCTCGCTCTGATGTCCATGCCGCTGACGAGGGTCGCCGTCGTGGCGTCCTTGATCAAGGCGGGCGACGTGCCGACGTTGACGATGCTGTAGTTGCCCAGCGACTGCGTCCACGTGGTGCCGGTCGTCATCCCGCCGCGCACCTCCGCGGCCGCCGGGAACAACGGCGTCTCCGTGTACGTGCCCGTCGCGACGTAGATGTACTTGCGGTTGAAGATCGACGCGAGGGTGAAGCCGTTGCCCAGCGTTGCGACCGGCTGGTCGTAGGTGCCGGGGTTGGCGTCGCTGCCGCTCGCCGAGATGAATACGCCGTCCACCACGTTCACTTTAACGACCGCGAGTCCGATTGCGCCCTGGTTGTCGGTCACGCGCAGCTTGGCCAGGTAGGTTCCGGCCGTGCCGTAGTCGTGCGTCGTGCTCGCCGTCGAGGCGCTCGAGTAATCGAACGTGCCGTCGTTCGTAAAGTCCCATTCGTAGCGGACGATCGAGCCGTCGGCGTCGCTGCCCGTCCCAGACAGCCCCGTGAGCGTGTGCGCAACCGGCGAAGTCGGCAGGCTCGGGCTCGCCGTCGGCGGGAGGTTCGAGTTGAGCGGCAGCTGGAAGGAGGGGAGCGGGAGGCTGTCCCCGGCGGCGGTGATGGATCCAGACACCGAGCGATCGAGGTAGCCGGGGTGCGTGCCGCGCACGACCCAGCTGCCGACCGGCACGCCCTCGAGCGTAAAGTTGCCGGCGGCATTGGTGACCGCGACGTACGAGCTGCCGTCCACATACACGACGGTGCTCTGGTGGTTCGTCGCGTTCTCGAGCGTGACGTTGCCGTAGAACTTGCCGGTCGGCATCATCGCGATGTCGACGATCGTCGTCTCGGCCGCGGTGGACGAGTAGGGCCTCACGTTCGCCCGCACGATTCCCGCGATGTGGTTCTGCGCGATCCCGGTCAGGAGGTACGCGCCCGCGGGTACTTCGGTGAAGGCGAATCGGCCATGAATGTCGGTCACCGTGGAGCGGCTCGGGCTCGCGAGTGCCGCGCTGGCGAGGCGATCACCGATGCGTGCCGGTGTGCTCGCGAGCGGCTTCCCGCTCGAGGAATTCTGCGCGCGGGCTGCTGGCGCCTGGCCGCGGATCGCACGATAGACGCTGGCCGACACGCCGCCGTCGATCGCCTCGAGCGTGACGACGACTCCCTGCAGCGCCGCACCACCCTGCGCGTGCGCGGAGCCCGCGATCACCGCACCGGACGAAGGCGCGGGCAGCGGCGCGAATGCACTCCGGTTGGCGTTGCCGCACCCCAGTTGAAATGCGAGCAGGATAAACAGGGTGAACGCCGCCGAATACGCGAGTGTCGCGTAGCGGCGCGAATTCGAGGTCCGAGGGGAACGGCGCATGGGAAGCTGCCTCTCTAGTAAGGAAGACGCGCGAACGAGCGCACGACCATGAGGTCTCCGGCGCTCAATCTCACGAAGTATCGACCCGCCGGCAGCGTGCGCCCCGTCGCGTCGCGGAAGTCCCAGTTCACGGTTCGGTCCTCGCCGGCTCCGGCGAGTCCCGTCCAGCCCATCAACAAACGTCCGTTTACGTCCACGACTTCGAGCGCGATAGGCCCCGTGTCACGGATACGCATGCGGAAACTGACGCTGCTTCTGCCCGGGTTGGGCCACGGCGGCAACAGCGCGCTCTTGAGGAATCGCGCGTCGACATCAACGCCGGTCGTCACGTTGGTCACGACGATGCCGCGACGATAGGCAACCTGGTAATCGTCGAGGCGCACCTCGAGGTCGTAGGTGCCCGCCGGAATGGCGCCGATGCAGTAGTGGCCGGTGGCATCGGTGGCGCCGTTGTAGCCTGTGTACTGCCCCGTGGTCTGCCGGACGAAGATCCCCGCCGCGACAATGGGGTTCGCCGTGACCGCATCGCGCACCGTGCCGCAGATCACACCCGTGGCGGAAGCAGGGACGGCGAGAACTAGCCCCAGCAACAGGGCGAGCAGGGTGGCGCGTGAGGGGTGAGCGGCCATGGGCAAAGCTCCGAGTCGACGTTGGGCGTTCCGACCTACAAGCGAAGACCCTTAAGTGTCTCTTGGGGGAGGGCCGGGAACAAGGCTGAAATGAGGCTGGTCGCGGGGGAGGGCATGGAATGCCCTCGGGTTCGTCATGCTCTTTGCCATACCCAATCCTGGTAACCCGCAGGAATGCTTGTCACGAAGCGCGGTAGCATGTCAGGACACCACCGTGTTGGCGGGGGTGCACTTGAGAGCGTGTCCGCGCGTTTGAGCCGGTATTGGGAACGGTAATTACATGTCAAATATACGTTTATGCCCACGCTAATCTGCTCCCTCAGCTATTGGCCGGAACTTCCGATAACTCTCGGGATCGCACCTGCGACCGACCGCCGTTCTCGGAGGTTCTACCATGGGCAACATTGCCGCACGCTACGCGCCTGAAGCCGACAACGTGCTCATGCGCGTTCGCGTCACGTTGAAGGGACGTCCGATCCGCTCGTACGTCTTCAGTCAGGAGCGCGTGAAGATCGGGCGCAACCCTGAAGCGGACATCTTCCTCGACAACCCGGGCGTGTCGCGCGACCACCTCCAGCTTGAGCGGTCCCGCAATGGCGACTACGTCATGCAGGACGTCGGCAGCGCGAATGGCACGCTGATCAATGAGCAGCCGGCCACGAGCACGCGTATCAACGACCAGGACGTGATCCAGATCGGGAAGTTCAGCTTGCACGTGTCGTACGAAACGGACCGCCGCGGCTCGGCGGATGACGAGAAGGGCGCGCTCCCAACGATCGAGGACGGCACGATGGTGCTCTCGACGGTCGACCTGCACAAGATGATCGCGAAGGCGCATGAAGCCGAATCGGTCGCCGCCAGCAAGCAGGGTGGTGTCAGCAATCCCTACACCGCGATGACCGAGAAGGCCGCTGCGGTCCGGCAACGCTGGATCACCATGGGTGTGTTCGCCGCCGGAACAATCGTGGGTGCTGCCGCGATGTTCTTCATTTCCCGGCTCCTGAAGTGGTAGGCCGGGGTCACTAGCCCCAGGACGGACCATGGGACTGCTGAGTCACTTTCTCGCCGAACGACGAGTCCAGCGGCTCAAGTCTGCCCAATCCTTGGACGAGGCGACGCTCCGAAGCATCCAGGATGAGCTGGTCGCCCATGGCGCTAGCGTAATTCCTGCGCTGCTCGAGTCGCTGAGTCATGGCGAGGCGCGTCCCGCGTCCCTCGCCGTGCTCGAGCGCCTGCTGTCGCCGGAGACGGCGGACACGTTCGTTCGCGCACTCGGCTCCCCGAATCCCGCGATCGTTTCGGGGGTCAGCCGCATACTTTGCGAGTCGAAGAATTGTCCGGCGGTGGCACTGTTGCCCGCGCTCTCGCAGCCGGGAGTTTCACGCAATACGCTCGAGACGATCCTGGTGGCGCGGATGGAGAACCTGCCCATCGAGCGCATCGTCTCCGAGATGGACGCCTACTCGCGGGAAACGCAGGCGATGCTGATGCGCGCGTTCGAGCGCAGCCTGCCGGAAGCCCACTGCGCCGCGATTCTGCCGCTGACGCGCGCTGAAGACGTGCGCATTCGGGCCAGCGCCGCGCGCATCCTGTCCCGCTTCCCGTCGCCCGTGTCCGAGGGTGCGCTGCGGGGACTCCTGAGCGACGCGAACAAAGGTGTGCGACTCGAAGCGGTCAATGCCCTGATTGCCCGGAAGTCCACTGGGGCGGTGCCGGACCTGGTTCCATTGCTCCGCGACGGGGACTTCAAGGTCCAGACCGCCGCGATCGACGCGTTGTGCGCGCTCGCCGACGACCGCGCGGTACCGCTGCTGATCGCGGTGCTGACCGACGAAGTCGATACCGCTCGCCGCGCCGCGGTCGAGGTGCTGAATGCCATTGCGACTCCCGAGGCGATCCAGGACCTCGTGCGCGCGCTGCGTGACCAGGATTGGTGGGTGCGAGTGCGCGCGGCCGACGCGCTCGGAACCCTTGGTGGGGAGCGCGTCGTGCAGGCGGTAATCGGTTTGCTCCGCGACGAGGACGACTTCATCCGCCGCCACGCGATCGAGGTGCTCAACGCAGTCCCGAACAAGCTGGCGGTGGAGCCGCTCATGGAATCGCTCATGGATTCGGACTGGTGGGTGCGCGAACGGGCGATCGACGCACTGGGCAAGACGCGTGACCCGCGGGCGATCGACCGGCTCGCGCGTTTGATGACCGAAGACCCTGCATGCGGCGCGTTCTGCGCGCGCGCCCTGGGCGCCATCGGTCATGTGGACGCGCTGGATCCCTTGCTTGCGGCGGGCCGTTCCGACCACGAAGAGACGCGCAATGCGGCAATCGAAGCGTTGAAGTCGTTCCCGCAGGAAGGCCTTGATGCCGCCCAGAAGTCCGGCATCACTGACTTGATTGGCCGCTCGAATTCGCCGTCCGGTGGCGGCACACACCGGCCGATGCGCGCGCATTCCCGCCCCGAGCGCGGGGAAGACGCCCCGCGCCTTGCGACACCTGCTTCGCCTGCTCCCGTGAGCCCGTCCTCGACGCCGGCGCTCAACATGAACTTCTCAAATCTCGAGGCGGGGACGACGCTGCTCGACCGCTACAGGATCCTTCGCGCGATTGGGCGAGGTGGGTTCGGCACGGTCTACCTGGCGGAAGACCAGGCGATCAGCGAGGACATCATTCTCAAGGTGCTCAATCCCCAATTCTCGGCCGACGAGAGCGCCGAGCGGCGCTTCGTGCTCGAATTGAAGGTGACGCGCAAGATCACGCACCGGAACGTGATTCGCATCTATGACTTCCTCGATCTGGGCGGTGCCCGCGCGGTGTCGATGGAGTACTTCCCGGGGCGCGACCTCGGCAAGTTGCTCGCCGAGGAATCCCCGCTCGATCCTGCCCGCAGCCTGCGCGTGATCGCACAGGTGTGCGAAGGCTTGGCCGCCGCGCACGCGGTGGGCGTCGTGCATCGCGACATCAAGCCGCCGAATATTCTGGTCGGCATGGATGACGAGACCCGCGTCGTGGATTTTGGTCTCGCATCGGCGGGACAGCAGTCGGGCTCGCGGCTCACGAAGAGCGGACTGCTCATCGGGACGCCGGAATACATGGCCCCCGAACAGATCTCGTCCGAGGAAGTCGATCATCGTTGCGACATCTACTCGGTGGGGATCGTGATGTACGAAATGCTGACGGGTGTCCGCCCGTACACGGCTGAGACCCCTGTCAAGGTGCTGTTCCGCCACCTCGAGGGCGAAGCGACTCCCATGGCGTCGCTCGCGCCGCACCTGCCGGACAGCCTGATCGCACTGACGATGTCGACGATGGCGCGCCACCGTGAGGACCGGCCGGAAAGCGCGGCCGTGCTGCACGACCGACTGCTCGAGGAATGCGTCCTGCTCGAGAAGGCGGCCTGAGCATGTCGCGTCTCGATGCCTTCCTCCAGATGGGCCGTGAACAGGGTTGCTCGGATATTCACCTGACGGTCGGTCTTCCGCCGCTCGGACGGCTCGATAGTGAAATGACCGCGTTCAAGTATCGCGACCTGACTGAAGAAGAACTGACCTCGCTGCTCCGCGAAGTGATGGACGAGGCGGCCACGGCGGAGCTCAACCGGCGGGGCGCGACCGATTTCACCTACTCCACGCAGGAATTTGGACGCTTCCGCATGAACGTATTCCGCCACCGGCGCGGGTTGGGGGCGGTCTGCCGGATCATTGCGGCCAAGGTTCCAAAGCTTGCGGACTTGGGACTGCCCGCGATCGTATCGGAATTCACGAAGCTGCCCTCCGGGCTCGTGCTCGTGACGGGTGGCCCTGGCACCGGCAAGTCGACGACGCTGGCCGCCATGATTGATGAGATCAACGAGCGCGAGCACCTGACCGTGATGACGCTCGAGGACCCGGTCGAAATGCTGCACACGTCCAAGAAGTCTCTCGTGATCCAGCGGGAGATCGGGCGGCAGGTGCGGAGTTTCCACGAGGGCCTGCGCTCGGCGTTGCGGCAGGATCCTGACGTCATGCTCATCGGTGAAATGCGCGACGCCGAGACGATCGCTGCGGCGATCGAAGCCTCCGAGACCGGCCACCTCGTGTTTGGGACGCTGCACACCCGAGGCGCGCACCAGACGATCAATCGGATCGTGGACGCGTTCCCCTCCGAGTCAAAAGCGCAGATTCGCCACACGCTCGCCGACAACCTGCGCGCGGTCGTGAGCCAGGAACTGGTGCGGAATTTCGATGGGCGAGGCCGGCGCGTGGTGCCCGAGATTCTCGTCATGACGCCCGCGATTTCCCAGATGGTCCGGGAGGGCAAGTCGCACCAGATCCCTACCGCCATGGCAACGGGGCGCAGGCTCGGTATGCAACTGCTCGACCAAACCTTGCTTAAGCTCGTGCAGTCGGGTGACATCGATCCGAACGAAGCGTTCCTCAAGGCGATCGACAAGCGCGAGTTCATCTTCTTCGTCACGGACCCAGGCCTGCTGGCGCTGGCGGATTCGGGCGGCTCCGGCGGGCCGTTGCGGGAGGCGGCATGACACAGTCCCGCGTTCACGCGTTCTTGGAGCTCGCGGTCCAACAAGGGGGCTCGGACCTCCACCTGGTCTCCGGCCATACCCCCCACATCCGGATTCACGGCCGGCTCCAGCCCGTGCGTTTCCGCGAACTCTCGGTCGAGGACGTCGAAGACCTCTTGCACGAGTGTATGACCGACGCGCAACGCCGCCAGTTGGACGAAAAGTGCTCCGCGGACTTCGCCTACAGCATCGATGGCCTGGGCCGCTTCCGCGTCAATGCCTACCGGCACGCGAGCGGACTCGCGGCAGCACTTCGCGTGGTGCCGGCCAAGGTGCCTTCGTTCGAGTCGCTGGGGCTTCCCGCGAGCATCAAGTCGCTGGTCCTGCAGCCCAAGGGGCTCATCCTCGTCACCGGGGCCACGGGGTCGGGCAAGTCGACCACGCTCGCGGGCATCGTCGACCTGATCAATTCGTCTCGCAAGGGGCATATCATCACGCTCGAGGATCCGATCGAGTTCTTCCACGATTACAAGAAGTGCGTCGTCACCCAGCGCGAAATCGGCAGCCACGCCGAGAGTTTCTCTGAAGCGCTGCGCGACGCCGTGCGCGAAGACCCGGATGTGATTCTCGTGGGCGAGTTGCGCGATCTCGAGTCGATCTCGCTGGCCCTCACGGCGGCGGAGACGGGGATCCAGGTGCTCGCCACGCTGCATACGGGTAGCGCGCGGCGCACGATCGACCGCATCGTCAATGTGTTTCCCGAACGGCGGCAGGACCAGATTCGTTCCATGCTCGCCGACAGCCTGCGCCTCGTGATCTCGCAGCGTCTCGCGCGCACGATCGAGGGCCATGGCCGCGTGGCGGCGCACGACATCCTGGTGAACACGCATGCCGCGGCGACGATGATCCGCAATGGCAACAGTCACAAGCTCGAGTCGGTCATGCAGACCGGTGGAGCTGCCGGCATGCAGACGCTCGATGCGGCGCTCAAGGACCTGGTCCGCCGCAAGGTCATCGGGGTCGAGGAAGCGATCGAGCTGGCGTTGGATCCCTCGCAGTTCGACATGCTGGCGCGCGACGCCGCGGCCTGAGCGGGATCTTTACCAGCGCGAACGAGCGGTGAAGCTAAGGGGAGATGCGGCGTGTAACCCTTGCCACGCCCTGCGTCAGGCGGCTTGCCGCTGCTGTCCGTCGTAGAGCATCACGAGGATGCCCGGCATTTCACGCTGCAGCGCATCGATGACTTCAGGGTCCCACTCGGCGCCCCTGCCTTGCTGCAGGATGTTCTGGATCTGCGCCGGCGACATCGGCTGCTTGTAGGCGCGCGCGGAGATCAGCGCGTCGAAACAATCGGCGACCGAGATGATCCGGGACTCGAACGGGATCTTGTCCCCGGCGATCCCATAAGGGCCACTACCGTCCATTTTTTCGTGATGGTAGGCGGCGATCTCGGGGACCTGGTGTAGATGAGCGGGATAGCGGATGCGATCCAGGATGCCCTGGGTCATGCTCGCGTGCCGGTCCATTTCGGTCTTTTCTTCAGCGGAAAACTTGGACGGCTTGAACAACAGTTCATCGCGCACGCCCTGCTTGCCCATGTCGTGGAGCAGGGCGGCAACGCTCAACACCTGGATGCGATTGCGTGAGAGTTTGAGCGTGCGTCCAAGGTACAGGGCCAACTGCTGGACCCGACGGGAGTGGGCGGCAGTCTCGGGATCCTTCAGGAGCAGCGTGTGCATCAGCGCTTCGATCGTGGACTCGAACGCGCTCGTTTGGTCCCGGTAGAGCTGCAGGTTATCGAGACCGAGTGCCAGGTAGTGCGCGAACAGCGCGAGCCGGTCGACGTCCTTGCGGGTGAACGCACCCTTGGCGGGATGACGGATATCGATCTGGATCACGCCGAACGACCGCACGCGGTTCCACAGCGGAGCGCAGATGGCGCCCTCGATGCGCGACAGCTGCAGGCTCGCGGAACCGAGGGTGGCATCGGGGTGGTTCGTGTAGAGCAGGGCGACGCCGTCGCGAATGACGTTGTTGACGAGCGTCCGGCTGAGCGGAATCGCGGGCACATCGCCGTCCCGGTCGCCGGAAACGAGGATGTTCATCTCCATGGTCTTGTCCACGGCGGTGTTTATCGTGACGATCGCCAGGTGCGATGCCTGCGGGAAGGCGAGGAACGTGAACTCCCTCACCTTGGCAATGAGGGATTCCTCGTCGTGCGAGAGTTGCGACGTCTCGCGCACAAAGCTCAGGAAAAGATCAGCTTCCTTGAGCCCTGCGCCCATCAGGTCCACCTGCACCCGTTCCAGGTCGGTGACCGAGCGGGAGTGGAGGACCGTATATTCAGACGGCTCGGCGATGGACATGGGCGGGGTATCGGCGGTGTAAGTGCCCGCCTTGAGCAGTCGTTGACCGTTACCGGTTTCCCTCAACTCGGGTCCTCAGGCAGCCGACAATACGTTAGGAATATCTTATGGACTGACCTCGACGAAGACGGGCTGCGTCCGGCAGTTCATGTCACCGAATTCCGCCCCGCAGTTCAGCGAAGGAGCGGCGTTGAAGTCCATCCAATTGCGTCATTCGCTCACCGCCGGCTTCGCCTTCGTGGCCGGCGCGAGCCTGCTGCTCTACCTGACCCACAGCGCGACGGTATTCGAGATCGGCCGCTTTTCCGGCCCCGCGCTGGCGGTCTGGCTCGTACTCATCGCGGTCGGCGCGTTGTCCCCTCTGCCCCTGGGCCGCGGCGACGGCACGCTCAGCCTGACCGCGGCGCTCGACATCGCGGCGGTGCTGCTGTTCGGGCCGGCCGGCGCTTGCTGGATCGCGACGTTATCGCGGCTGATCCAGTCCGCTGTCGAGGGGTGGAATCCGATGCTGCCTGGGATCTCCCGGTTGGGCGAGGCCATGCTTGCCGTTGGGGTCACGGGTATCGTCTACCAGGCGCTCGGCGGGAAGACGGGTGCTGGGCTGGTGGTTGATCGCGGGCAGGTGATTGCGATTCCCAGTGCGTGCGGTGTGTACCTGCTGCTCAAGCACGGATTGTCGATCGCCCTGTTGCAGGAACAATGGCGGCGCGCGAAGGGTGATTCGGTGTTCCGCCGGTTCGTCACCACGTTCCCGGGCGACCTGATCATCACGCCGTTCGGGGTGCTGCTGGCGTACACGCAGAGCTCGGTCGGAGCCCTCGGCGTCGCATTATTCCTCGTGCCGCTGCTGCTGGCCCGCTACTACTTCAACCACTGGATCGACACCAAGCGGCACCTCTCCTCGATCATGCGCACCATGATGGCCACCGTCGACGCCGCCGATCCGCTGACCTGGGGACATTCCGACCGCATTTCGCGCATGGCGGTGTCGGTCGGCCGCAAACTCGGCATGTCGAAGCCGGACCTCGAGGACCTGGAAAACGCGGCGCTGTTGCACGACATCGGCCGCACCGCGATCCTGCGCGAAGTCCTCACGAAGCCGGGCAAGCTGTCGACGAACGAGCGTTCGGCACTGCTGTCACACCCGACGATCGGACGTGACATCGTGGACGGTTTCCACCTGTTCGGCGCGGCCGCGGAAATCGTGCACGCGCACCACGAGCAACCCGATGGTAAGGGTTACCCGCGCGGGCTCGCCGGCGATGAGATCCCGCTCGGCAGCAAGATTCTCATGGCCGTGGCTGCGTTCGACGCCATGACGTCCGACCGGCCCTACCGGCAGGGCCTGTCCCCGGAGGCGGCGATCGAGGAGTTGTTGGCGCATTCCGGCACGCAATTCCATCCGGCGGCCGTCGAGGCGCTGATCCAGCGCTATTCGAGTGGTGAACTCTTCGCGGATTTCCCCGAGGACCAGCTCGCGATGTACGAGAACGGCAGGGGAAGTTCACGTGCGCTGGCCGAGTATCTCGCCCATCGCAGCGTTGCGAACCCAGTGCCCGAGAAGCGCGATGCAATAGTCACTTCCGATGAGGCGCCTGCCCGCCACCCCGCAGTGCTCGAGTTGCCCGCATCGGTCGCCACCGCCGAGTCGCAGACGTTGCGGGTGCGAATGGGTGGACACGCCGAGGCCTGGCTCGATGTGGTCGGGCGGAGCGATGTCGGGCGTGTTCGCAACAACAACGAAGACAGCATGATCCTGCGCGACTATTCCGCGGAGGCGCGAGGCTGCCTGTTGCTCGTGGCCGATGGCATGGGTGGAGCCGCGGCGGGCGAAGTCGCGAGCCGGCTTGCGGTCGAGGTCATCGAGTCCGTCTATTCGTCCTCGCGCTCGGGCAACGCGTGCGGCATGGCGCTCGAACGCGCGATCAAGGCGGCCAATGGCGCCGTCTATGCCTGCTCGCATGCGGACAGCGCCGTGGGCGGCATGGGAACCACGTGCGCCGCCGCGATCGTCGCGGGTGGAGAGTTGTACGTCTCGCATGTCGGTGATAGTCGCGTGTACGTGATGCGCTCCGGCGCATTGGAGCAGATCACGCAGGATCACTCACTGGCTGCCGAGTTGGTCGCGACTGGTAATTCCGCATCGCAAGGGTCGCATCACCTGCTCACGCGCTCGCTCGGCGCGCAGGATGACGTCGAAGTCGACACGATTGAAGACCCCATCCATCTCGAAGCAGGTAGCGTGATCTTGCTGTGCACCGACGGCCTCACGAACATGATCGAGGATCACGAGCTGCAGGAGATCCTCTCGAGCGAGCCGCCCGCCGAGGCCGCCGAGACGCTGATCGA
>JANLOX010000367.1:0-2028 GCA_031366795.1 Candidatus Eiseniibacteriota bacterium
GGCGACTGGATCGATTCGAGCCAGCACTCGAGCGGGCTCGAGGACCTGCCGTTCGAGGGCATCTGCGACGAGGCCCGCTTCCGTGAGCTGGTGAAGTACGCGCCGATGGACATGCGCGACATCCCCACCGACCTGCTGGCGGGTCAGTTCGATTTCACCTGGTCGGCCGGGTCATTCGAGCACATTGGCGGCATCGAAGCGGGCTTGAACTTCTTCCTTGAGCAGATGAAGTGCCTGAAGCCCGGCGGCATCGCGGCGCACACGACCGAATTCAATTTCGCCAGCGATACCGATACGATCACCTCGAACGATCTGGTGTTCTTCCGCAAACGCGACCTCGAGAGCCTCGCGCGCCGCGTCGAAGCGCAGGGCGACGAGTTCTGGCCGTTCGACTTGGAGCGCGGCGAGCAGCCCGCGGACCTGTACGTCGATCCGCATCCCTACACCGGGCCGTATCACTTGAACCTGTCGGTCAACGACCACGTCAGCACGTCGATCCTGCTGGTCGCCCGGCGTGGCGGCGGGAGCTAAACCACTCCCACGCGGTGCACGCGCATCTGGTTCGTCGAGCCTGATGCGCCGCTCGGCACGCCGGAGATGACCACCACGAGATCCCCCTCGCGCGCGACTCCCGTGGCCCGCACGGCAGCATCGATCTGCTCCACCAGGTAGTCGGTCGTGCGCACGTTGAGCATCAGGTAGGGCCGCACTCCCCATACGATCGGTAGCTGGCGCAGCACATCCGGGTCTTCCGCGAACGCGACCAGTGGAATCGGGGCGCGATACGAAGCGATCTGCCGCGCCGTTGCGCCCGAGCGCGTGAAGGCGACCAGCGCGCGCGCGCCCAGCGCCAGCGCGGTCTCGACCGCCGCGCGCGCCACGGTCGGCGACACGGCGGGCGCTCCCGCATCGCTCGGGCGCTTCTCGCACGGCAAGGTCTCCGCGGCGGCGATCAGGCGCCGCATGGTGCGCACGGACTCGAGCGGAAAGCGTCCTGCGCTCGTCTCGCCCGACAGCATCAGCGCATCGGCGCCATCGAGCACGGCGTTGGCGACATCCGAAGCCTCGGCGCGCGTGGGGCGCGAGTGGTTGATCATCGAGTCGAGCATCTGCGTCGCCACGATGACGGGCTTGGCGTGCGCGCGGCACAGCCGAATCGCGCGCTTCTGCACCAGCGGCACCTGCTCGAGCGCCATCTCGACGCCGAGATCGCCGCGCGCCACCATCAGGCCATCGAACGCGTCGACGATGGCTTCGAGCTTGTCGACGGCCTCGGGCTTCTCGAGCTTGGCGAACAGCGGCACGCGGCGGCCGCAGCGTTCCATCGCGGCGCGTGCCACCACGGCATCGCCCGGCGAGCGCACGAACGATAGCGCCACGGCGTCGACGTTGCACTCGAGCGCGAACTTGAGGTCCTCGCGATCCTTGTCGGTCATCGCCGGAGCGCTGACATTGACGCCCGGCAAATTGATGCCCTTGTGATCGGACAGGCGGCCGCCCTCGATCACACGGCAGCGTACCTTCGTGCCGTCGGTCGAGAGCACCTCGAGCCGGATCAGGCCATCGTCGATCAGGATCGGGTCGCCCGGCGTCACGTCGCGCGCGAGGTCCGCGTAGACCGTCGAGGCGATGCTCGCGGTGCCTGCGACGGCCTCGGTGGTGATGGTGAACTCCGCGCCGTTCTCGATCATCACCGGGCCCGCGGCGAAGTTGCCGAGCCGGATCTTCGGCCCCTGCAGGTCCGCGAACACCATGATCGGACGGCCGGCGGTCGCTGAGGCGACGCGCACGGCGGAAATCATCGCCGCGTGTTCCTCATGCGTGCCGTGCGAGAAGTTGAGACGCGCCACGTCCATGCCGGCCGCGACGAGTGCCGAGAGCGCCTCGAGCGAAGCCGACGGCGGGCCCAGCGTGCACACGATCTTGGCGTGCGTCGCGGCGGGACCGGCGTGAGGATCGGGCTGGAGTTGGGCCATGGGGCGCGCTACCGGTGCTCGGTGCCGGCGCGCCAGTTGAGCACCGCGGTGA
>JANLOX010000374.1:0-56053 GCA_031366795.1 Candidatus Eiseniibacteriota bacterium
CTCGTACCTGTCGATCGACCTGTTCGAGAAGAAGTGCGACCACCTGAGCCTCGACCGCTCGCTGCTGACCAGTGCCACCGTGCACCCGCTGCAGCTGGCGGCCGCGATCCACAAGGACAAGATCGAGATCGCCGACGGCGAGCCGTTGCGGCTCGAGTTGACCGCGTTCTTGAATTCGCTGCGGGGAAGCGGTGAGGGCGCCGCTTCCGCCCGTGCCGGCCGCGATGCGCTCGCGGTCGCGGAAGCAGTGCGCGCCGACATGAAGCAGCGAGCCCGCCAGTGGGCGACCCCGCAGAGCGCCGCTTCCTGATCGTTGCCGGGGAAGCCTCCGGCGATGTTCATGCGGCGCGATTGGTGCGGGAGCTTGCCGCAGGGGGGCCGGTCCAGGTCCGGGGCGCGGGAGGCCCGAACCTGCGCGCGGCCGGCGTCCAGACCCTGGTCGACATGAGTGAGCTGAATGTCATCGGCTTCTCGGCGGTGGTGAAGCGCCTGCCCGTGATCCTGCGCGCGCTCAGGTCGCTACGCGCCGAAGCGGGGCGGTTCAAGCCGCACGCCGCGATCCTCGTGGACTCGCCCGGATTCAATTTCCGGCTCGGGCCCGCGCTGCATCGCGCGGGGATTCCGGTGTTCTACTATATCGCCCCGCAGGTGTGGGCGTGGCACCGAGATCGGGCAAAACAGATGGCGGCGTGGGTCGACCATCTGGCGGTGGTGTTCCCGTTCGAGGAGCCGTTGTTCCGCGAGGCGGGCGTGTCCACGACGTTCGTGGGTCACCCGTTGTTGGAGGAACTCGCGCCCGAGGTCAGCGAAGCCCAGATGCGCAGTGAATTGGACCTCAACCCCACGCAGCGGGTGCTGGGGCTGCTGCCCGGGAGCAGGCCGCAGGAGATCAGGGCGCTGATGCCGGTGCTGATGGATGCGACCGCACGCCTCTCGAGTTACCGGCCTGATCTCGCCGCGGTGCTGCCGCTGGCACCCGGCCTCGAACCCGCGGCCGTCGCCGCGGCCGCCGATGCGCGGCTCACGGTTTCAACTGAAGGCCGCATCGCCATCGAGCGTGGCGGCGTGACGGTGCGATTGGTGCGCGAGCGCACGCGCAGCGTGATGTCGGTGGCGCGGGCGTGCGCCGTGGCGTCGGGGACCGCGACGCTCGAGACGGCGCTGACCGGCACGCCGCTGGTGGTGGTCTACCGTGTCGGCGCCCTCAACTATTGGATCGCCCGCCGCGTGGTGCGGCTCGAGACCATCGGCCTGCCGAACATCGTTGCGGGCGAGGCGATCGTTCCGGAATGCGTCCAACATGAGTGCACGGCGGAGCGCATCGCGGCGACCCTTGCTCCCTGGCTGGACGACGAAACGGCGCGTGCGACCGCAGCGCAGCGGCTGCTGCGTGTGCGGGAGCGATTGGGCGAGCCGGGCGCTTCGAGGCGCGCGGCGGCGTTGTTGCGGGAGCTCGTCCGGTGAGCCGCGGCGGAACCCCGTGGTGGCTGCCTGCCCTCTCGCGACTGGCGGCGCTACTCCTGGTGGGGCTTTCGCGGACCTGGCGCATTCGCTGCACCGGCGACTACCTCGAGCGCGACGCGCGGATGAAGGCGGGTGAGCGCTGCATCTACGCGTTCTGGCATGCGCGGCTGCTGCCGCTCGTGATCACGCATCGCGGCCGCGGTGTCGGTGTGCTGATCAGCCGGCATCGTGATGGCGAGTGGATCGCGCAAGTGCTCGAAGCACTCGGATACACCACCGCGCGCGGCTCGAGCACACGCGGCGGTGAAGCCGCGACCTTAAGCATGCTCGGGTACGCCGCTGAGGGACGCAGCCTGGCGATCAGCCCTGATGGCCCGCGTGGCCCGGCGCGGCGCGTCAAGCCGGGGTTGTTGTACCTTGCGGGCCGCACTGGTTTGCCGGTGGTGCCGATCGTCTCGGCGGGGAACCCGGTGTGGATCTTGAGGTCGTGGGACCGCTTTCGCATCCCGAAGCCATTCGCGCGGGTGCAGATCGCGTATGGCGCGCCGCTCCAAGTTCCGGCGGAACTGGATGAGGCTGGCCAGCTGCATTGGTGCGGTGTCATCGAAGCGGCCATCGATGAGTTGACGCTCCGCGCGGGCGAAGCGGTCGGGGAGCCGGCGTAGTGGGACGAGGGAGCGGACGACGTCGATGAATGCGGCATGGGCCATGTACCGGCTGTTTGCTCCGGGCTTGGGCGCGCTCGCGCCGTGGGCCCGTTTGCTGGCGTCTCCAAACGAGCGGCCGTTGTGGAACGAACGCATGGGGTTGGTCGATGTCGAGGGCGGGTGCCACGCGTGGGTGCACTCGGCCTCGCTGGGTGAGGCCGTCGCGGTGGGGCCGCTGGTGCGCGAACTGCTCGCCCTGCAGCCCACGGCGCGGATCTACCTCACCGCCACGACACGCACGGGACGCACACGGCTGCGCTCGCTCGCGCGACCCGTGTCGCTGGCGCCCATCGACTCACCCCAGGCCGCGCGGCGGTTCTTCCATGGCGTTCAACCCGAGCGTTTATTCCTGGTGGAGACCGAACTCTGGCCACACTGGTTGATGCGCGCCCGCACGCAGCGCGTCCCGGTGGCGATCGTGAGCGCGCGCCTGTCGGAACGCTCGCTGCGCCGCTATGCGATGCTCGGCTCGGGATTGCGCTCACTGGTGCGCGGTCTCGATGCTGTGATTTGCCAGTCGGACGAGGACCGCTCGCGCTGGTTGAGTCTTGGGTCCCGCCCTGAGCGAACGATGGTTGCGGGCAACCTCAAGCACGACGCCCTGCGGGTGGGTGCCGTGGACCGGCCCGCGGCGCGCATGCGGATGAAGCTCGAGGGCCAGCGGCCATTGCTCGTCCTGGGCAGCCTGCGGCCGGGAGAGTCGCGCACCATCGCGAACGCGTGGCGGGCGCTACCGGATGAATTGCGCCGCCAGTGGCAGGTCGTAGCGGTGCCGCGGCATGCGCACGCGGCGGGCGAGATCCGTGAAGAGGCGTACCGCGCAGGCATCGCCACGGCGGGCACCCATCCACCCGCGGGCGACCGCTGGGGCTGGGACGAGCGGGCAGGCGTGCTCAATGACTACTACGCCGCCGCCGATCTGGCGCTGGTGTGTGGCAGCTTTGGTCCGTACTCGGGGCACAACCCCATGGAGCCGGCTGCTTGCGGCTGCGCGGTGATCGTGGGACCGCGCTTTCGCTCGCAGGCGCAGAGCGTGCGGGCCCTGCAGGCGGTGGGCGCCATCGACGTGGTGCAGGATACCCGGTCCCTGACACGGGTGTTGAAACGTTTGATGAGCGATGCACTCGAGCGCGAGGCGCAGGGGGCGCGGGCGCTCGAGGCCGTGCGTTCCCTCAAAGGTGCAGCGCGCCGCGCGGTGGGCCAGCTCGCGGCGTGGTCCCTCTGGCCAGTAGGATGAGCAACATGTGGCTCAAGGCAGCAAGCCGGCTCTACGGTGCGGCATGGGAAGCACGGCGCAAGTCGTACGCTGCGGGGCGATCCAAACAGCAGAAGGTCGGCGCGCGCGTCGTGAGTGTCGGCAACCTTGCCGTGGGAGGCACCGGCAAGACGACGCTCACCCTGAGTCTCGCGCTGGCCGCACTTGCGGCAGGGCGCGATGCGGCGGTGGTATGCCGGCGTTACAAGCCGGGGCCCACGGGACGTGGCGACGAAGAGCTGATGCTGGCGGCCGCGTTGGGGGAGCGGCGCGTCTACGCCGGCACCAATAAGTTGAAGCTGGCGCAGGACGCCGCCGCTGCGGGGCACAGGCTCCTGTTCGTCGACGACGGCTTTTCGCACTGGAAGCTGGCGCGCGATCTCGACATCGTGTTGCTCGATGCACACGATCCGTGGGCCGGCGACGAATTGCTGCCGCTGGGCCGGCTTCGCGAACCCCGGCGCGCATTGCAGCGCGCGGCCATCGTCGTGGTGTCCCAGGCGATCGACCTGGCGCACGCCGACGCGGTGATCGAGGCCGCGAAGCCATTTGCGCCTGCGGCGACATGGGCCGCGGGACGGCATCGCATCACCGGAGTACACGACCTGATGGGGGCGGAAGTGACCGCGCGCGGACCGGCGCGGCTGGTGACCGCCACGGGCAACCCCGAATCCGTCGAACGCAGCGCGCGCGAGGCGGGCTTCGATCCCGTGCGCGTCTCCGCCTACCGCGACCATCATTGGTTTGACGCCGGTGAAGCGGAGCGTGAACTCGACCGCGCCCGCGAGGAGCAGGCGGTGCTGCTGCTCACCGCGAAGGACGCCGTGCGTTGGCCCGTGCCCGAGGATTTTGTCGCGGTGCTCGAGATCGAGTGGGAGTGGTTGCGCGGCGGCGAAGGGGTCATGGCGCAGGCCCTGGTGGAGGGCGGCGCGCGTTGAGTGACACTGATGTTCTCGTGCTCGGCAGCGGACTGGCCGGAATGGTCGCAGCACTGCATGCGGCCGAGTTCGCGCGCGTCACCGTGCTGGCGAAGGGGCCGGCCACCGAGACCAACACGAGTTACGCGCAGGGTGGAATCGCCGCGGTGTTCGACCGCCACGATTCCTTCGCGGCACACGAGCGGGACACCCTGGTATGCGGTGCGGGAATGTGCGATCCCAAGGTGGTGCGCACCATTGTGCGCGAGGCCCCGGCCGCGGTCGAAGAGCTTGAGGCGCTCGGCGTGCCGTTCAGCCGCACCGCGCACGCCTATGCGCTCGGGCGGGAGGGCGGCCACTCGGCGCGGCGCATTGTGCATGCCAGCGATTTCACCGGCCGCGCCATCCAGACTGCGCTGCTCGAACGCGTGCGCGCCCATCCGCGCATCCGGCTGATCGAGGACGAGCTTGCCATCGACCTGCTGATGCACTCGCGCCTGCGCGGCGGCGGCACGGCGGGCACGGCGCGCGACCGTTGCTGGGGCGCCTATGTGATGCATGTCGCCAGCCGCCGCATCCGGCCGCTGACGGCCCGCGCCACTGTGCTCGCCACGGGTGGCTGCGGCAAAGTCTACCTCTACACCAGCAATCCCGACACGGCCACGGGCGACGGGATCGCGATGGCCTATCGCGCGGGTGCGACGGTGACGCAGCTGGAGTTCGTACAGTTCCATCCGACCTGTCTCTACCATCCGCAGGCCAAATCCTTCCTGCTCAGCGAAGCGCTGCGCGGCGAGGGGGCGCGGCTCACCACGCTCGATGGCACACGCTTCATGCCGCGCGTGCATCCGCTGGCCGAGTTGGCGCCGCGCGATGTCGTCGCGCGGGCGATCGACCGCGAGCTGAAGCGGCGCGGTGAGCCTCACGTGTGGCTCGATATCAGTCACAAGCCCGCCGCATGGATCCGCAGGAGGTTCCCGAACATCGCGGAGGAGTTGGCGCGCTGGGGCTTCGACCTGACGCGCGAGCCGATTCCTGTGGTGCCGGCGGCGCACTACATGTGCGGCGGCGTGCGCGCCACGGTAGCGGGGCGGACCTCGATCGAGGGCTTGCTGGCGCTCGGGGAAACCGCGTGTACTGGCCTCCACGGGGCGAACCGCCTGGCCAGCAACTCGCTGCTCGAGGCGTTGGTGGGAGCGCGGCACTCCACGCGCGAGATCCGCAAGGTGCTCGAGCGCACGCGCAGCATCCCGCGCCCTGAAGGCTGGTCGGCGCGCGGTACGCACCCGCCACTCGAGAGCGTCGTGTTCGACCACAATTGGGATGCCGTGCGCCGCGTGATGTGGGATCTTGTCGGCATTGTGCGCACCGACCAGCGTCTGGCGGTGGCGAGCCGCCGGCTCGCGCTGCTGCGCGAGGAAATCGAACATGAGTATGTCACGCTGCGCCTGTCGCCCGACTTGATCGAGCTGCGCAATATCGCCTTGGTGGGCAGCCTGATCGTCGAGTGCGCGCGGCGGCGGCCCGAGAGCCGCGGCCTGCACTACAACATCGATCATCCCCGTCGTGTCGCCACCTGGGCGCGCCGCTCCGCGGTCCTGCGCCGCCGGGCAGAGCCCCCGCGGGCGTCACGCCGGCGCAGGCCCGCGGTGCAACGCCTCGTTTCGGCGGCCTCGCGCCAACCGCTATAGTCCGTTGCCCATGGACCACACCGCTGAAACCCTGCTGGATGCGATCGAGCGCGTGCGCGAGACCGATGGCCGCTACTCCCGCGAAGCGTACCTGTTCTTGGTGGCGGCACTCGGGCATGCGGTGGACCAACTCCCGCAAGCGCGCCGCGCCGACCCGGTCCGTCGCCATCTCGTAGGGCGCGAAGTCATCGCCGCCATGCTCGAGCTGGCAGGGATGGAATTCGGCCCACTGGCCGCCACGGTGTTCACGGAGTGGGGCGTGACGCGCGGCCGCGACGTGGGGGAGATCGTGTTCCAACTTGTCACTGCGGGGCAACTGTCCACGCAACCCGAGGATTGCATCGAGGACTTCGATCTCCCCGGCGATCTGCTCACAGGCTTAAGCGCATCCCGTGAATCGCGCAGGCACCTGCGCGGACCGGCCTAGGCCCTGTGCGCGCCTATCTGAGGTTGCTGCGTTACCTGACGCCGTATCGCGGCCAACTGTTCGCGGCGATTGCCTGCATGGTGCTGTACGCGGCCATGAGCGGGGCGTCGTTGGGCGTGGTGGGGCCGTTCATGCGGGTGTTATTCGAGCCGAGCCGCGCGACTCAGTCCGCGCCGCCCGCGTCACCGGCGTCGCCCGTGTCGTCCGCGTCAGCTGCGCTCGGTGCGCCGCCGTCGCAGCCCGCCGCGGTGTCCCGTGTGAGAGTCGCCACCGCGCCCGCGCCCGTGGCAGCGGATGATCGCATGGCGGGCTGGCCGAAATGGTTGCGCGCCATCGCCGCGCGATGGTTGTTGGAGGCCGAGCCGCGCGTGGCGCTGGGGCGGCTGTGCGTGTTCCTGCTCGTCGTACTGCTGCTGAAGAACCTCTCCGACTATGTGCAGTCGTACCTGATGGTGGCGGTGGAGCAGGCCGCGATTCGCGATCTACGTGGCGAATTGTTCGCGCACCTCCACGCCCTGCCGTTGTCGTTCTTCAATTCGAGCCGCACCGGCATGCTGGTGTCGCGGATCACCAACGACATGGAATACCTGCGCGCTTCGCTCGCCGCCGGCATCAGCAACCTGATCAAGGACTCGCTGACCTTGATCGTGTGCTTGTCATGGGTGTTCATCGCCGCGTGGAACTTGGCGCTGGTGTCCATGCTCGTGCTGCCCCCCGTGGCGCTCGCGCTGGTCGCGATCGGCCGTAAGATGCGCAAGCGCTCGAGTACCGCGCAGGGCCGCATGGCTGACGTGACGAGCATCCTGCAGGAGACGATCGTGGGCGCGCGCATCGTCAAGGCGTTCGGCATGGAGGCGCATGAGTCTCGCCGCTTCGGTGTCGCGAATGATGGGTTCTTCCGGGCGTTTGTCCGGTTGCGCCGGGTATCGGCCGCGGCGCGCCCGGTCAGCGAATATGCGGTGGTGCTCGTGGCGGTCGCGATGCTGTGGTACGGCGGGCAGGAGATCTTTGTGCGCCACAGCCTGGCGCCGCAGCAATTCTTCGTGTTCGTTACCGCCCTGCTGAGCACGATCTCACCGCTCAAGAGCCTGTCGGAGGTCAACACGAACGTGCAGCAGGGCATCGCCGCCGCGGAGCGCGTGTTCGACCTGCTCGACACCCCGCCGACGATCATGGACGCACCCCATGCGCACGTGGTCACGGGGCTGAACGACGGCGTGCGTTACGAAGCGATCGGTTTCGCCTACCCCGGTGGCGAGCCCGTCTTGCGCGAAGTGTCGTTCGAGATCAAGCGCGGGCAGGTGGTGGCGCTGGTGGGCTCGAGCGGCGCGGGCAAATCGACGGCGATGGACCTGTTGGCGCGCTTCCACGACCCGACGGCCGGCCGCATCACCTGGGATGGCCAGGACCTGCGCGGCCTCACGGGCGCTTCGCTGCGCGGGCAGATGGGCATGGTGACGCAGGAGACGATCCTGTTTCACGACACCGTGCGCAGCAACATCGCCTACGGGCGCCCCGGCGCCAGCGAAGCAGAGATTCGCGACGCCGCGCGCGCTGCCTTTGCCCACGATTGGATCGAGCGCCTGCCGCTGGGCTACGACACCATCGTCGGTGAGCGCGGCACACGGCTGTCGGGCGTCGAGCGGCAACGGCTGTCGATCGCCCGCGCGCTGCTGCGCAACCCGCCACTGCTGCTGCTCGACGAGGCGACGTCCGCCCTCGATACCGAGAGCGAACGCATGGTGCAGGCGGCACTCGAACTATTGATGAAGAACCGCACGGTGCTCGTCATCGCCCACCGGCTTTCGACGGTGCAGCATGCCGACGCCATCGTGGTGCTGGAACACGGCCGTGTCGCCGCGGTGGGCTCGCACGCCGAACTGCTCGAGCGCGACGGGCTGTACCGCCGGCTTCACGAACTGCAGTTCGCGGTGTGAGCCGGCGTCGCGTCGCGATCCCTGTGGGCGGCTTCCGCCGCATCGCGGTGATCCGGTTGTCGTCGCTGGGCGATGTGGTTCTCACGCTGCCCGTGGTGCGCGCCCTGCGCGCGGCGTGGCCGGACGCCACCATCGATTACTGGGTCAAGGAAGAGTACCGTGACGTGGTGACGGCCGATCCCTCCATCAACCACGTGCGCGTCCTCGAGCGCGATGCGCGGCGCATCGAGGACCTCGTGTCCATGAGCGAGGAGTTGACGCCGTGCGACCTGATCGTCGACCTGCACGTGAATATGCGGACGCGCGTGCTGGTGTTCCGGCACAAGGCCCCGGTGTTGCGAGCGCCCTCATACCGCCTGCTACGTGAACGATGGGTGCGCGCTCGTTGGACCCGGCCGAGCCCTACGCCCGGCGCGATCTCGCGCTACGCTCAGGCGCTGGCGCCCATCGGCGTTGAGGTGACCACTGTCCCCGTTGTGGTGACGAGCCCGGAGGCCGATGTGTGGGCGAAGGACTGGCTGGCCACGATGTGGGCTCCTGCGGAAACGGGGAGCGGCGCGCTGGTGGCACTCGCCCCGGGCGCGCGCCACGCCACGAAGCAGTGGCCCGAGGAGCACTGGATCGAACTGCAGCGGCGTCTCCGTGCCGCCGGCCACCGCGTCGTCGTGCTCACCACTGCGGCAGAGCGCAAATCCCTTCCACAATTGTCGAATCACATGGCGAACGATCGTGGCAGCGCCTGGGTGTGCGAATCGATCGGCCGCGCGGCGGCGCTGCTCGCCCATTGCCAGAGCGCCGTGACCTGTGACAGCGGACTGATGCATCTGGCTGCCGCGCGCGGGCTCAAAGTCGTGGCATTGTTCGGTAGCACCTCGCCCGAGTTGGGATTCGCGCCGGCGGGTGAGGGGCACACGGTGATGTGCCGCCATGAACCCTGCCAGCCCTGCACGCTGCATGGGCTGGAGCGTTGCCCGAAGGGCCACTTCCGCTGCATGCGGCTGTTGTTGCCTGAGCAGGTGGAGTCCGCGGTGCGCGCGCAACTCGCCTGAACCCGCGCGGTTGCTGCCGGGACCTCTGGCAATGGGAGTTGCTGCGGCTGATTGCCGCGGGGACCGCTTGTGGGGGTTCGCGGGGCACGCCTATACTGCGCGGTTCATACGGCGATGTTGCTCCCGTGGCGCTCCCGTAGCGCCCCAGCACTCATAAGCATTCGCAAGCCTTAGGAGCCGACGTGACGGAATCCCCATCGAAGAAGCAGTTCGTCGAGGACCTTACCGATCAGGGCGATGACTTCTCGCGCTGGTACAACGAAGTGGTCCGCAAGGCCCAGCTGGCGGATTACGCGCCGGTGCGCGGCTGCATGGTGATTCGTCCGTATGGTTTCGCGATGTGGGAGAACATGCAGCAACTGCTCGACCGCCGCATCAAGGCAACCGGGCACCAGAACGCCTACTTCCCGTTGCTGATTCCGGAGTCGCTGCTGCAGCTTGAGGCAGACCACGTTCAGGGATTCGCGCCGGAGTGTGCGTGGGTGACGCACGGCGGCCATGACGAGCTCGAGGAACGCCTTGCCATTCGGCCCACGAGCGAAGCGATCATCGGCAAGATGTACTCGCGCTGGATCGAGTCCTACCGCGATCTTCCGGTGTTGCTCAACCAGTGGTGCAACGTGATGCGCTGGGAAAAGGTGACCCGGTTGTTCCTGCGCACCACGGAGTTCCTGTGGCAGGAAGGGCACACTGCGCACGCCACGAAGGCGGAGGGCCTGGAAGAAGTGCTGAAGATGCTCGAGGTCTACCGTGAGTTCGTAGAGACCGAGCTGGCGATCCCGGTGTACGCCGGGCGCAAGAGCCTGGCGGAAAAGTTCGCGGGCGCCGAGATGACCTACTCGATCGAAGCATTGATGCGCGATGGCAAGGCGCTACAGGCCGGCACCTCACATGACTTGGGTCAACACTTCGCGAAGGTGTTCGACATCACTTACCAGGATGAAGCCGGCGTCCGCCAGCATGTGTGGCAGACGTCTTGGGGCGTATCGACGCGGCTGATGGGCGCCATCATCATGACGCACGGGGACGATCAGGGCCTGCGGCTGCCGCCGCGCATCGCGCCGATCCAGGCGGTGGTGGTGCCGATCTGGCGCAAGGAGGGCGAGCGCGAACTGGTGCTCGGGTTCCTCGACAAGGTGCGGGAGGCCGTGCCGGGCGTGCGTTTGCATGTGGACGATCGCGACCAGTACACCCCGGGCTGGAAGTACAACGAGTACGAAATGCGCGGCGTTCCGGTGCGGCTCGAGGTGGGGCCGCGCGACGTCGCGCAGTCGGCGGTGATGAGCGTGCGCCGCGACAACCGCGCGAAGGAGTCGATTCCGATCGCGGCGCTCGGCGCGCGATTGCCGGAGCTGCTCGACCTGGTGCAGCAAGGCCTGTTCGATGCGGCGAAGCAGTTTCGCGCGGACAGCACCGTGGTGGTCAGCACGATCGAGGAACTCGAGCAGCACTTCGCCACGAAGCGCGGCTTCGTCGGATTGCCGTGGGATGACGATGCGGCGCTCGAGGCCCAGATCAAGGAACGCACGGGCGCCACACTGCGTTGCGTGCCGCTCGACCAGAGTCCGTTCGCGGGGGTGGCGTCACAGGGCAAGCCGATCGCCTTGTTCGCCCGCTCGTACTGACGCCGCGATTGCCCGCGCCCAGCCGCATCTTCGTCCGGCTGCCGAACTGGCTCGGCGACCTGCTGATGGCGCGGCCCATGCTGCATGCCCTGCGTGGCCGGCTGCCCGCGGCGCGCATGGTCGCGGTGGCACCGACGGCATTGCTCGAATTGTTGGCGGCCGATGGCGCGGTGGACGAATGGCTGGGTTGGGATCGTGCGCCGGAATCCCGGCGGCGCGTGGTGCGGGAGCTGCGGGCCTTCAAGCCCGAGCTGGCCTTGCTGCTGCCCCCGTCGTTCTCGAGCGCGTGGCTGGGCTGGCAGTCGCAGGCCCCGGTTCGTGTTGGCTACGCGCACGAAGGGCGGAGCCCGTTGCTGAGCCGAGCGCTGCCGCGACGTGATCGCGGTGAACAGCATCTCGCCGACGAGTACGTCGCGCTGGCGCGCGAAGCCTGCGACGCGACGGACGTCATGAGTGGGTTAGCACCGCCGCTGCGCCTCGATGACGCGATACGCGCGGCCGGCCGGCGCGTCGCCGCGAACGCGCAACTCGACCCGCAAGGCTTTGGCATACTCGCGCCGGGAGCGTCGTATGGTCCCGCCAAGCGCTGGCCGCCTGAGCGCTTCGTGGAGATCGGCCGGCGCATCGCCGCGATGGGCCTGCGCGTGGCGACCTGCGGCACGCGCGAGGAAGCGGCGATCTGTGAGGAGGTCGCCTGCGACATCGGCGAGGCGGCACTTTCGCTGGCGGGCAACACCACGCTGCCGGAACTGGCCGGGCTGTGCGCGGAGGCACGCCTCGCGGTGTGCAACGATTCCGGGCTCGCGCACTTGTGCGCTGCCCTCGGCGTGCGGACGGTCGCGGTGTTCGGCTCCACCAGCAGCGCCTGGACGGCGCCGCGCGGGAACGCGGTGCGCATCGTTCAGCGCGCGCCCGTGTGCTCGCCATGTTTCCGGCGTGAGTGCGCCATCGGCCTGCCGTGCCTTTTGGGAGTGGCCTCGTCCCGCGTGTGGGATGCCTGCGAAGACCTGCTCAGGGAGGCCACTTGAAACTGCTCGTTCATGCCGCGTCGCTCACCACCTCCCCGCGCATGCTCGCCGCCGCGTGGGGGCTGTCGCTGCGTGGCCACGACGTGCTGTGGCTGGGGGATGCCATGCCGCCCGGCGCCGCGCGCGACACTCACGGGGCGCCACACTTCATTCCCCACGCACGCGATGCGTCGCGAGCGGATGCCCTGCTCGGCGGAGCGCAGGATGTCGTGCGTGTGGCGACAGCGGCCGGCCTGGCCTCGGCGCATGCGGTGATTCTCGATGCCCCGGCCGACAGCGTGGAGCGTTGGCGCTTCCTGGAACAGGCGGCATGGGGAACGCTGGTCGGGCTGGCGCTCGTTGAGGCGCCGAGTAAGGCGGAGGACGGTGCGACGCTGCCAGGATTCGAGCCTGAGTCCGTCCTCCATTGGAGCGGGCTGCCGCTGGAGGAATTGCCCGACGCGACGGCGGCCGACACGGAAATTCTCGAGCGCGGGTGCGAGCGGCTGGCGGCGGTACAGCGGGGCTTAGGGGCGCGGCCTGCGCTGTTCCTCGATCGTGACGGCACGCTGGTGGTCGAAGTGGGCTACCTGGCGAACCCCGACGACATCGAACTACTGACCGGTGTCGCGGCCTCGCTGCGTACGCTGCGCGCCGCCGGCTACACGCTGGTCGTCGTGTCCAACCAATCAGGTGTGGGCCGCGGGTTGTTCCCGCTGTCGCGCGTGTATGAGGCGATGGCCGAGTTGCGCCGCAAGCTGCGGGCGCAGGGTGTCGAACTCGACGCCATCTATTTCTGCCCGCACCGCCCGGATGCCGGTTGTGCCTGCCGCAAGCCGGGGACGATGCTGCTGGAACAGGCGGCGCGCAACCTGCGCGTGTCGCTGCGCGAGTCGATCATGGTGGGGGACAAACGGCTCGACGCGGAAACAGGGCGCCGCGCGGGCGCGCAAGGCGTACTGGTGCGCACGGGCTATGGGCGCGACGAGGAGCAACGCGACGCGGATGACTCCGGCTGGCCCACACCTGCGCACATCGCGAACGACCTCGCTGCGGCGGTGCCGTGGTTGGTCGATGCTCTAGGCTAAGCGCGTTTCAGCGGCCTGCGTCCGGCAGGTCGAGCGTGAACTGGTCGCGCGCCAGCTCAGGGCAGTAGTGCACGTTGTGCCCGTTGACCGTCATCTGCGAGTGTTCGAGCCAGCGGTCCTCGACGAGATCCTCGAGCCGTGTGGGGTAGGCGCCATGCTCGCGGCGGTACAACTGGAGCGCCATGCGAACGTCGCGAAGTTGCGCCGCGGCGAACACGGTCGTGGGTTCGCGATCCAGCACGGGGCCGCGCAACACTTGGCCTGAGATCCACATCACCACGAGCGCGCCTACGCAGCAGGCCGCTACCGCGCCTTCGCGGGCCCAGGTCAGTGCTGTCGGCAGCGGCTTGGCGAGGATCGCCGGCTGCGTCGAAGGGGTGTTGGGGAGCGGTGCGGGTTGCTCGGTCGCCTCAGCTTCGCGACGCCCGATGAATTCGATCCAGCCCGCCTCAATCATGCGCTGCAAGGCTTCGTTGGCTTCGTAGTCGCTGAGCGGGGCGACGGCGATGATCTCGGACACGGTGTGCTGGCCGTCGATGATGCCGAACAGTTCAGACTCCTCGTCGGCGATCTCTTCGTCGGGGTCCGGCAAGTCGCGGACGCTGACGATCTGGCGGCCATCCTGGAACAGCTCGGTGAAGCGGCTGCGCTCATCGGCGCGGCGCGCGGCTTCGATCAGCGAAGCCTCGATGCTGAGCCGAACGATGACCGGGTAGGGCCAGCGGCGGCCCGGTTCGAAATGGTATTGCCCTTCGGTCCATTCGATCATCGCCGTGAGGTCGTCGAGGATCTGGCGTTCGATCAGGGCGCCGAGCTCCTCGGACTCGAGGTAGCGGCCCTGCACGATCAGGTCTTCGATGTCGCGGTCGGACTCCGCGTTCAGCGCGACGATGCCGCGCAGTTGGTCCTCGGACAGCCGGCGGACGCGGCGCAGGAAGCGGTACAACGGGTCCTGGTCGAGCGGGACGTCACCGCGTGTGGAAACGATGCGGCCATCCAGCACGAACACGCAGGCGCGCTGGCGTTCGTTTTCGACCACCAGGCAGCCGGTCTTGCGCTGGGTGGCGAGCATTTGCAAGATCTCGGTCGCTGAGAATTCGCGAAGTTTGCCTTCGAGCGCCATGGGCTAGGCGACCTCCCGTTGCGACCCCTCGTCGCGCACCTGCGTCGAAGCACGCGGCTTCGAACGCATCGGCTTCATCAGTTCCGCTTCCCGCCGGGCGATGCGCGCCTGCTCGCCGAAGTACCCCCACACCGACAGCCCGTAGATCAGCGCCAGCGGCACCAGCGCGCCGAGGCACCACGGGTCGTCTTCCATCCCGATGCGCGCGCGCCCAGCGTAAGGCCAGAAGCTTCCGGGCAGCACCGTGAACACCGTGGCGGTCATGAGCAGGAGCCCGAGCGCACGCCAGGTCCGGCGGAACAACACCAGCCCCGCCCCAGGCATGGCCAG
Source organism: Candidatus Eiseniibacteriota bacterium (assembly GCA_031366795.1). Classification (GTDB taxonomy): domain Bacteria; phylum Eisenbacteria; class RBG-16-71-46; order RBG-16-71-46; family RBG-16-71-46; genus JANLWK01. The sequence goes on from JANLOX010000374.1 coordinate 14,621, forward strand.
CGCCAAGGACAACTTCAGGCCACGCAGCACGCGCGTGCTGCGCTCGCGTTCGCGGGCGAGTAGGATGCGCGAGAAGTCGTTGGACGCGGCACCCCGGGCGACGCGAGCGCAATTCGCGCACATGGCCTGCGCGCGGCGCCGCTCGGCGCAACGGCGGCAGACGACCCGATCGCAATTGACACAATGGTAGAGCGGCAGTCCCTTGTTGAGCAGCCCACTCAACAGCAGGCTGAGGAATCCCACAATCAGTACAATCCACCCGAACCGCGGCGTCGCGGTCTCGGAGTGGCCCTGCCACGATGGGGGAAGTGCCACCATGGCGTGCCCCTGTTCGCGCGCCACGGCCTGCCATTGCCGCGCCGGCGAGATCCAGTCGGGAACGGGGTTCAGGGCGCCATTGCTGGCGGGCCGGTCGCGGTACTCGCGCACGCGGTCAAAATCAAGTGACGAGGCATGAGCCAACGCCTTGTTCGCGGCGGCGAATTCGAATCCCGCGAGATAAGCCTGCGACAGGTTGAAGAATGCCGTGGCGTTCGTGGGGTTCGCGTTGACGGCCTTCTCGTAGGACTGGATCGCTTCGGGGCGGCGGCCCTGCAGCACGAGTGCGGTACCGAGGTTGTCGAGGGCGCGATCATCGTCGGGCCAGGCCTTGAGCACGTCGCGGTACGAGGCTTCCGCCGCCGCGCCGTCCGCCTGCCACAGGTCCATCCAACCTTCGCCGAAGCGCGCGAAGGGATCGTGCGGATGGGCGGCGGCCAAGCGGCTGATGTCAGCGGCGCGCTCGGGAGTGAAAGGCTCATTGCCCAGTGGAAGCACGGCGCTGAGCGTCGATTCCTCGCGCATCGGCAGGGTCAGGGTGTCGAGCGTGCGCGCGGCATAGGGAAAGCCCACCACGTTCAGGACGAGGAGGACCCATAACGTGCGTTCGCGCGGCTTGAGCAGCGGCCACAAGAGTCCGAGACTGACGACGACCGGCAGGGTTAGCCCAAGCCCCACGACGAACGGGGCAGCCAAGAGGATCCACGCCCATGTGTGGCTCGAGGCGGGAGTGGACCAGCGGCCGAGCCGTTCCTGGATGGCGTGCAGCAACTCGGCGCTGCGCGACACGAGAATCAGCCCGGCCAGCAGCAGGATAGCCAGCATCCAGGCGTTGATCGCAAGGAAGCAGGCATTGACCGCGAGACTCCATTGCGTGGCGAAGTCCCGGCGCACCAGATCGATGATGCCGGCGGCCTGCGCGAGCGCCTGCGAGGGGTCGGCGAACATCTGCCAACGCAAGAGCGTGACGCGTGACGCAAGGAAAGTGGGGTCGAGCTCGACGGCGCCACGCACGAGCCTGAGCGCTTCGCCCTGTTGCTTGGACTGGGAGGCGAGCAGGCCACGGCGATAGAAAATCCTCGCTTCCGCAGGAAGCCCAGGGAAGCGTGCCTGGCGTTTGTAGTCGAGCCAGGGATCGAGCAACCGGAAGTTGTCGGGGGCGCCCTGCGTGACCAACGGACGGGGACCTGCTTCCGCCGGTTGGGCAGCAAGTGCCGGGCGGGCGGTCAGCTCGAGCACGAGGACGAGGCATGCCGTGGCGGCGGAGACCAGAAGCCTCGCGCAAAGGTGCCGCGCAGGGAAGGCGACGGGCCAGTCTGCCGAAGTCGAACTGTGTGCTTTCAGGGGAGTAGACATCCGTGCGTGGCTTGACAGCCCCTTTGGTGCGAACCTAGTTTCCGGTGCGTCTGGTCACGTTGGGTTATCGGCGCTGCCCTGGCTCTCCATGACTCATTTTGGCAGGTGGTTCCGCTGCGCCTCGAGACCCACCACAGCCTGTCCAGGGTGCGGCCCTGACGGCCTCAAACCCCACCCAGGAGCTTTTGCCATGACGACTCCCATCGCAGCACCGGCACTCCCGTGGGTGCGCATCGCGGATGCGCTGGCCCACGTCGGCAGCCGTGTCGAGGTTCGCGGCTGGGTCACGCACCGCCGCTCCAGCGGCAAGGTGCAGTTCCTCGTGATGCGCGACGGCTCGGGCGTCATGCAGTGCGTGGCCGGGGTCAAGGATGTCAGCCCCGAGGATTGGGAACGGCTGGCCACTCTGGCGCAGGAGTCTTCGGTGATCGTGCGCGGCGAACTGCGCGCCGACCCGCGCGCGCCCGGTACCGTAGAGATGGGCATTCAGTCGCTTACGGTGGTGTCCGCTGCGGACGGCTACCCGATCACCCCGAAGGAACATGGCACCGACTTTCTGATGGACCACCGGCACCTGTGGCTGCGCTCGCCGCGCCAGCAGGCGATCCTGCGCATCCGCGCAGAAGTGATCTCGGCATTCCGTGACTTCATGGCGTCAGAATCCTTCATGCTCGTCGATGCGCCGGTATTCACGCCCTCGGCGTGCGAGGGCACGACAACGCTGTTCGAGACGCAGTACTTCGACGACAAAGCCTACTTGACGCAGAGCGGCCAGCTCTACATGGAAGCCGCGGCGATGGCGTTCGGCCGTGTCTACTGCCTGGGACCCGCGTTCCGCGCTGAGAAGAGCAAGACGCGCCGCCACCTGATCGAATTCTGGATGATGGAGCCGGAATGGGCGTTCGCAACACTTGAGGACGTGATCGCGCTCGAGGAGCGCTTGCTGCTGTACACGATTGGCCGCGTGCTGGAGCACCGCCGCGCGGATCTCGCCATCGTCGAGCGCGACGTCACGAAGCTCGAGCGCATCAGCGGCCCGTTCCCGCGAATTCACTACAACGACGCGGTGGCGCGTTTGCATGCGGGGGGGCAAGAGTTCGAGTGGGGCGGGGACTTTGGTGCGCCGGACGAGACGCTGCTGGCGAACCAGTTTGAGACGCCGGTGTTCGTCACGAACTACCCGGCGGCCGTCAAGGCGTTCTACATGGAACCCGACCCTGCTGATCCGCGACTCAGCCTGTCGTGCGACTGCCTCGCTCCCGAAGGCTACGGCGAGATCATCGGCGGCGGCCAGCGCATGTCATCACTCGAGCTGCTGACCGCGCGCATCGATGAACACGGGCTGCCGCAGGCGGCGTTCGAATGGTACAAGGACCTGCGCCGCTACGGTTCGGTGCCGCACGCCGGATTCGGCATCGGGGTCGAACGCACGCTAGCGTGGTTGGCGGGGCTGGATCACGTGCGCGAGACGATCCCCTTCCCGCGCATGCTCAACCGCCTGAGTCCCTGACCGGTCTACGGTTGCCGCTGCAGCAGCAGCAGCGCGTTCTCGCTCGCCGGATCTCCCGTCGTCGTCACCGTGTGGTAGCGCGCCAACAACGCGTCGCGCTCGCCCTGGTTGCGGAAGGGCCGTCCCACGCCGGCGAACGCGTTCTGGCTCTCGATGACGCCACGACGCACGACGAGCCACTGCGGTTGGCGGGAAGCGACGATGTCGGTGTACCAACCCGGTCCCTCGAGGCGCCGCTTCGCGACTTCGGGACTGACGAGTCCCGTTTCATCGATCACCACCACGGGGCAGGTGAAACCGATCATGCCGATCGGTTCGAGCATGACGCGATCGCCGGGCTTGCACCGGCTTCGCAACGCTTCGGCCATGTTACCGAACGCGGTAGCCTCGTTGTAGGAGCGGCCGCGGTAGAGTTCCGTCGCGATGGTCCACGAACTGGCGACGAACAACACCAGCGCCACGGGAATGCCGATGCCCCGCGTCACGCGCGGCAGGCCGACGGCGGTGAGCAGTGCTGCCGCGGTGAGCGGGAAGGCGAAGTACCACCAGAAGTACGCAGCACCCACCACGATGTAGCCGAGCCAGATGACGGTGAGCGCTAACGCCAGTCGCGCCAGTGCAGAGTCGCGTTGACGCCAGAGTTCACGTCCGCCCGCGATCGTCGCGGGGGCGAGCACGACCGCGAGGAACGCCAGCATGACCGGATCGCCGTTGCCTGGCCAGCGGCCCATGATGATGGGCGAGATCCAGTCCCACCAGTGGCGCCCGCTCCACGGCCCAGGTGTTCCGTACACGTTCGCCTTCACGAGCATGCTGTTCGGGATGGGGCTGCCATAGGTCAGCGTCAACGCCACCACGCCGGCCGCGGTAATCGCCAGAGCGACGAGCCTGTCACGCCAGGACGCCGCGAGCGATAGCAGCGCGGCCGCGACGAAGGTTTCCGGGCGGGCGAGCGCGAGCGCCGCGAGCACCAGTCCGCTGGCGCGGCTGCGGCGCTGGGTGAGCGCGGCGCCCAGCACCAGCAGCCCAAGGCACACGCTCATCTCCATGCCGGAGATCGACAGCGCTGAGAAGTAGGGCCAGAGGGCGAAGAAGAAAGTGAAGGCCCAGGCCGAAGCGATGCCCGCGGTCGTTATCATCAGCATTCCGCCAGCGAGCAGCGTGACGAGATCGGCGAGGAAGCTCCATGCGAGGGCCCATGGCACCGGGTTGCCGGTGAGCTTGATGCCGAGCGCGCTCCACACCGTCCACAGCGGTGAGGTAAAGCCCATCACGTATTCGCCGGGGTTGTAGACAAGGCCCTGGCCTGCGGCGAGGTTTCGCGCGTAGCGGAAGGTGATAAAGGCGTCCTCCGCGGACGTCGGCGTGTTCAGCATCAGCAGGATGCGCGCGGTCAGCAACAGCAGCAGGGGGACGAGGAACGGTCCGCGCGGGTTCGTCCACTCCAGCACAGTCGGAAACACCCGGGCGAGCGAGGGGCGAGGTTCGGCAGGACGGCTGGGCGTTGCGGTGGACTTTCGTGGGGCCGTCCGGTCGTGTGCCTGCCTCGTCACGGGACATCCTCCATAGTCTTGCTTTCGTTGCCGGTCCATGCGCCGGCCGTTGATGCGCGGGCGCCGCAGTCGTTGCGACGCCGCACGGGAAGCGGCCGAAGTCTTGACAGTCGCCAATCAGTATACCTACTGTGCCGCGCCCTGTTCCCGTCGGCTGCGCACGGGAAGGCCCGGCCGCCTGGAAGGAGGAAGCGCAATTGGTTGACAAGCCGCTTTCGGGGTCCCTAAACTCTTTGCACTTCTCCGGCCGGGCGCCGAGGATCGTGCGCATGCATAAACGCGTGCTCGAAATGGCGCTGTCCCTTCTCTTGGTCGCCGGGTGTTCGCCTGACCCTAAGCCCGGCGAATCGACCCAGGATCTCACGGCCGGGAAGATCGTGCTCGTGTGTTCGCCCGAAGCACGACCCGCCATGGACCGTTGTCTCGCCGCATTCCAGGGGTTGTATCCGCAGGCGCATATCGAACTTCGCGCCAGTAGTTCCCGCGATGCGGTGGCCGCCTTGTTTGCCAATCGCGCGGACATGGCCGTCATCACGCGCGAGATCGTGCCCGAAGAACGCAGTGCCGCGGTGCGCGGCAAGCTCGATCTCGACAGTTACCGCTTCGCCCGCGATGCCGCGGTGATCCTGCTCAATGAAGCCAACCGGGTGGAGCACCTGACGCTCGAAGACGTGCGGCGGATCTATTCCGGCGAGGCGCGCAACTGGTCGGAATTCGGCGGCGCTTCGTTGCGGGTCGAACCGGTGGTCCAATCGCCTGACGCGGACATGACGGAATTCTTCATCGAGGAAGTCCTCGGCGGGGAGGCGATCCGGGCGAAGTCGATCGGGGTGAATTCCGGGAGCGACGTGGTACGAAGCGTGCGAGAACGTCCCGGTGCTGTAGGGTACGTGTCGTTGGGACAGTCCGGTGCGGGGACCAAGGCGGTCCCGCTCGCTGCGCTGAAAGGGCTGCCGTACTTCACGCCCGATCTCGAGCGGGTTCACGACGGCGAGTACCCGGTGACGCGCTTCTACAATATGGTGATACGCGCGAAGTCGCCCGCGCTCACCGGCGGGTTTATTACGTATGTCACGAGCCTTGATGGGCAGAAGTTGATTCGCGAGGCCGGTCTGGTGCCGACCACGGTGCCGGTGCGGTTCGTGCGACGATCGGCAATGCTGAGCACTCATACCCAGGGAGATTCCTTACACCTACCATGAACACACTCCGTTTACGTACGCAGCTTGCCGCCGCGGCGATCGCCGCCATGCTCGCCCTCGTCACCCTCGGCTCGCCGGTCCGTGCCGACGATTTGAAGGATGCGCGCGCAGCGCTTCAGGCCGGGAACTACGACCAGGCGCTGCAACTGTTCGAGAAGGCCGCCTCGCGGGGGGCAGCCGCGGGCCGCGCAGGAGTCGGCGAGGTGTGGCTGAAGCGCCGCCAGTTCGGCAAGGCCGCCGAGGCCTTCCAGCTGGCATCAAAGATGGATCCCTCGTTGCCTTCCGCCTACTACGGCCAGGGCGAGGTGCTGCGGCGTGAAGGTAAGTGCGACGAAGGCTTGCCGCTGCTGAAGAAGGCAAGTGAACTCGACAAGCGTTACCCGGAGGCGCAGCTCGCCTACGGCGACTGCCTGATGCAGACGAACCAGCGCGAGGCGGCGGTCGCGGCACTGTCGAGCGGACTCAAGTGGGGGCCGAAGTGGCGGCCGCGGTTCCTCGTGGCGCTCGGCAACGCCGAGATGTCGCGTGACTCGCTGCGCGATGCGGGCATCTACTTCACCCAGGCGCGCGAAGAAGCGCCCGATGATCCCGTGACGCACCGCGCACTCGGCGACTTCTACGTGAAGCGTGGCACGTTCGAGCTGGCGGTGCCGGAGTACCAGGCAGCGATCGCCAGTGACTCGACCGATCTCGACTTGCGCTATGCGCTCGGCCAGGCGCTGTTCTACGCGCAGCGTTACAAGGAGGCGCTCGAAACCTACCGCGACGTGGTGGCGCGGGATGCCGAATTCGCCCCCGGCCAGTTGGCGCTCGGCGACCTGCTGTACCGTTCGGGCAAGGCCGACCGCAACCGCTACGCCGAGGCGAAGCCGGCGCTCGAGAAGTACACGCAGCTGAATCCTGATGACCCGAAGGGTTGGAGCCTGCTCGGCCGCACGCTGGCGCAGACGGGGGATCGCGACGGCGCCTACGAGGCCATGAACAAGGCCGAGAAGCTTGGCGACAAGAGCAAGGATATGTACACGATGCGGGCGCGCGTCAACATCGACCGCAAGAACTGGGACCAGGCGCTGGCCGACTACGGTCGCGGCGCGCCCGAGCCCGATGACATCCTGCGTATCGCCCAGTTGTGGGTGTTCAAGGGCGAGCCGGCGAGGGCGGAGTCGCTCTACCAGGCGATCATCACCGCGGACTCGACCTCGGGCAGTGCCAAGTTTGCCGTCAGCGAACTGGGGAAGGTTCGTTTCCGCGCCAAAGACTACCCGGCGGCAATCGAACTGTTCCGCCGCCGAATCGCGCTTGACCCGAACAACGACGAGGCTTACTACTATATGGGCCTGTCGTTTAAGGAGTTGAAGCAGTATCCCGACGCGCTCGACGCGCTGCGGAACTCGGCAAGACTGGCGGACGGCAAAGCAGACCGTCATTTCTGGCTGGGGATCATGTACGCCCAACTCGATTCAACCGACGGCGCGACGCGGGCTTTCACCCGGGTCGTGGAACTCGATTCAGCGGGCACGAGCAAGAACACCGCGATCGCATTGCGTCAGATGGGGTATTACGACCTGCTCCAGAAGAGGTATGCGGAAGCGAGCCAGAAGCTGTCTCGCGCGGTGGCCATCAGCCCGACCGACACCCAGAGCTGGGTGTGGCTGGGGCAGGCCGCACAGAATTCAGGCAACAAGGAAAAGGCGTGCGAGGCGTATCGCAAAGCCCTTGAAGTCGACCCAAGCCAACCGGACGCTTTGCGCGGCCGGAAGACTCTGGGTTGCTAGGCGGCACGGCAGGGAGGACACGATGAAGCAGCGCCAGATCGGGAGCATCGTCGTTCTCGCCCCGAAGGGATACCTGACGGGCGGCGACGAGACGGAGGAGCTGGAAACGACGATCAAGAATCTCGCCGAGGGCGGGAACAAGTCGTTGATCGTCAACCTGTCTGAGACCCAGCATCTCAACTCGACGGCCCTGGGTGTGCTGATTTCGGCGCACTCGAACTACGTCCGCCGGGGCGGCCAGATGAAGCTGTGTGCGGTGGACAAGAAAATTGAAAACATCTTCGTCATCACCAAGCTGTCGCTGGTGTTCGACGTGTACTCGAACGAAGAGCTCGCCATCTCGAGCTTCGCGGAGTCCCCCGCTCAATAGCGGGTTGCATTAGGGAGCACCGGGAATCACTCGCGTGTTCGGCGCCGTCCGCGCCGGCGCTGAATCAACGATTGGCACTCTGGCCGCAAGCTGCCGGCCGGAGCCAGGGAGGATCATTCGAAGATGGGTCGTTTTATCGTTCCTTTGGGTTTTGTGCTGGCGGTGGCCATCTCCATCACGCTGTGGTGGAACCTCCCGGTGCTGGGAGATGTCGGTAACTCCATGAAGCAGGGAGGCCCGCTCGTCGCGGCGCTGATCCTGTTGATCATCCTGCAGACCACGTTCATCATCGAGCGCACCTGGAGCCTGCGTAAGGCACAGGGTCGCGGGCCGCTGCCTGCCTTCCTCGTGGGTATCCGCAAGCGCCTGCACGCGAACGACATCGATGGCGCGGTGAAGCTGTGCGCGCAGCAGCGTGGTTCGGCGGCAAACGTGATTCGTGCCGGCCTCGAGCGCTACCAGCAGCTGAAGGCGGAGGGTGCTCCAAAGGAGAAGATCGTTGCCGAGACGCAGGCGGCCATCCAGGAAGCCAACGGCCTCGAAGTGCCGCTGCTCGAGCGCAACCTGATCGCACTGTCCACCATCGCCTCCATTTCCACGATGATCGGACTGCTCGGCACCGTGCTGGGAATGATCCGGTCGTTCGCCGCCCTCGGTCACTCGGGCGCGGTCGATGCCACGAAGCTCGCCGTCGGTATTTCCGAAGCGCTCATCAACACGGCAGGCGGTCTGTTCTGCGCTATCGCGGGCATCGTGGCCTACAACGTGTTCGTGACGCGCGTCGACAACTTCAACTACATGATGGATGAGGCGTCCTACGAGGCGATCCAGCTGCTCGCGGCGTCCGCAACACCGGATCAGGGCCGCTAAAAGACTTAAAGGGAGCCTTCGATGCTCAAGAAGAAACGACGCATTGGTGTCACGATGGACATGACCCCGATGGTCGACGTCGCTTTCCTGCTGCTGATCTTCTTCATGACGACGACCGTGATGACGCCGCCCGAGAAGGACAAGATCACCCTTCCCGAATCGAATTCCGAGGCGAAGTCGCCGGAGTCGGACATCATCACGATCTCGGTCACCAAGCGTCCGTCCGTGCGGGTCAGTTGGACGCAGCGCGGCGAGAAGATGGACCGCGAGTTGATGGCGGATGAAGTTCCAGCACAGATGCCGGCATTGCTGAAGACCGCTCGTGCGGCCAATCCCTCCGCCAGAATGATCGTCAAGATGGATAAGGACGCCGAGTACGGCATTATGGCGGACATCATGCCGGCGCTGCAGGACGCGAAGGCGCCGCGCTTTAACGTGCAGACCGATCTGGGCCAAAAGGGCGGCCTGTTCGGGAAGAAAAAATGATGCCTAATGTTTGGGGAGGTGAGTCCCTGTGGGTGCTGTAGACACTCCTGAACGTGCAAAAAAAGGCAAGAAAAAGGGTTTTGGGCGTCCTAAGCGCCGGCTTGGCGTGCGCATCGACATGACCCCAATGGTCGACGTGGCGTTCCTGCTCCTCATCTTTTTCATGGTGACGACGGTGTTCCGCACCCCGCAGGCGCTCGAGATAAACCTGCCACCGCAAAAAGACATCCAGGTCAATATCGCCAAATCAAAAGTCGTCAGCGTCCGGGTGCTGCCCGACGCGCGCGTCTATTGGAGTCGTGGCGATGATCCATGGGCTCGCTCCTCGGTGAATGAATTGACGAACGTCCTCGCAACTTTCCGCGGCAACAACGAGATCGTGATCTTGATCCAAATTGATCGCGAGGCGAAGTTTAATTCGATGGTTCACCTCATCGACGAAATGGACTTGGCTGGCCTCACTCGGTTCTCGCTATCGACCTTGACCCCTGAGCAGCGCAAGGAGGTGGAGTCGCTGTGACAACCGAGCACGCGAACCTCTACCAGTTCATGCCCTACGGGGCGCCCGAACTCAAGGACGTTGCCCGCAAGTACCTGGTGCGGGCGACGATCTATGGCAGTGCGCTGTGGCTCATCGTCTTCATTCTATCGTTGGGGGGAGTGTTCCTGCTGAACCATCGCCCCAAAGAGACGAGTGTCATCGTCGTGCCGTACCGCGAACTGGCAGCACCTCCACCGCTGTCGAACGATGCGCCACCTCCACAGGTCCAGGTCACCACGCCGGTGGCTCCGCCCACGGTGGGTGTCGCGGTGCCCGTGCCGGATGCCGAAGCGCCGCCTGAACAGACGATCGCCTCACAGTCTGAAATTGCCAACACCACGGGCAGCGTTGAATCCTCCGGGGACGGCAACATCGTCGTGGCGCCGCCATCCGATGATGAACTACCGCAGTTCGGCCAGTACGTCTTCGTGGAAGAACTTCCCGAAGCCATCACCAAGGTGCAGCCGCAGTACCCGGACATCGCGCGCGAAGCCGGCGTCGATGGCACCGTGCTGGTGCAGGCGTTGGTGGGGAAGGATGGTCACGTAAAGGACGTCCGTGTGCAGAAGTCCATTCCCATGCTCGACGCTTCCGCGCAGGCCGCGGTGCGCCAGTGGGTCTTCAAGCCCGCACTGTCGAATAACAAGCCGGTCGCCGTGTGGGTCGCGGTTCCCGTGCGCTTCACGCTGCGCTAGCTGCTTTCGCAACCGCTTCGAGCCGCCCGGACCGGGGAAATCCCGCGTCCGGGCGTTGTTTTTCCGCGCCCGTTGCGCGCGGTTTGACCCCGCTCAACGTCAATCCGTACTGTTCGGGGTTCGTTGACTCGCCACCTGTCCCCGCCCGATGGAGACCGCATGGATACGCCCCTGGCGCCTGAGGCGGCTCAAGCGCCAACACCCGAGCCCACCCTGAACCTGGGGCAGCGTACCGTCGCTGTGTTCTTCAAGCCGGGAGCGGCCTGGGCGGGCCTGCGCCAACAAGTGCAATGGTGGTTCCCGATGCTGCTGCTGGGGTTGTTCGCGGCCGGCGTCGCGGCGGCGCTCCACCATCGCGCCTTGCTGCCCATGCTGGCTGATGCCTGGCAGGAGCAGGTCACCAACGGCAACATGCAGGCGGACCAGGCGCAGCGCATGGAGGACTACTTCCGCGGCCCCATGGGAATGGCGTGGACCGTGGGGCAGCAGTTCGTGTTGGTGCCGGTGGTCACGGCGATCATGGGACTGTTGGTGTGGTTCGGCGGCGGGTTCATCCTCGGCCGCCCGATCACTTACCGCCTGTCGCTCGAGGTCGCCGCATGGGCAGGCCTGATCACCATACCGATGCAGATTCTCACCGGCATCGTGGCGTGGTCGCGCGAAACCATGAAGGGTGTGCACGTGGGGTTCGGATTGCTGCTGCCCGAAACCGATACGCCGACGCGCTTGGGGCTGTTCCTCGGCGGAGTGCTCGATGCGCTGGGGCCGTTGTCGCTGTGGTACCTCGCCGTGCTGGTGTTGGGTGCTGCCGCCTTGTCCGGTGCGCCGCGCAAGCAGATCGCGCTGGTCATCGGGGGGTTGTACTTTGTCGCCGTGTTCCTATTGGTGGGACTGGCGGCGATGTTCGCTCCATTGTCCTGACCTTCGAAACCTTTTCGTCCCCCATCCGTATGCTCCGCTGAAGCGACTGGCGTGCTTCGGCGTGATCGTTGTCCCAAGGAGGTCATTCGATGAAGCTGTCGCGCTCGCGGGGCTTGTGCCTCGGGCTCGTCGCAGTCGTGTTGGTGCCGGCGTTGGCCCATGGCGCGGAACTGCTCACCGCCGATGGGGCGGTGCAGATCGCACTCCAGAAGAATCCGCAGGTCGTCAACTCGAGAGCCTCGGTGCTCGATGCGAAGTCCAGTTTCTATTCCTCGGTCGCCGGTGTCGCCCCGCGCGTGAGCGCGAGCCTCAGCCGCAGCGGGAGTTGGACGCGCAACAACAGCGGCTCTCAAGCGTTCGGGAGTCTGGTGACGCCGCCGTCGTCGTATGATGTCGACGCCTATTCGACGACGCCGGGAATCAGCGCAAGCTGGTCGGTGCTAGACCTCTCCGCGCTCGCCGGGCTGTCGGCCGCGCGCCAGGGGCTCAAGGCCGCGAGGCTGTCGCAGACCTCGACGCGCAACGACGTGGCGCTCGCGGTGCGGCGCCAGTTCTATGTGGTGGTGCAGGCGACGCATCTTGCGCGCGTCAACTCTGAAGCCCTGAAACTGTCCCGTGATAATGAGCGCCGGGTGCGCGCGTTGTTCGAGGTCGGCTCGGTGTCGAAGAGTGACGTGTTGAAGGCGCAGGTGCAGACCGCCCAGAGCCAGCTCGACTCGCTGAGCTCCGCGCACCAGATCACCACGCAGCGCATTGCGCTCGCGAGTGCCCTGGGGCTTGGGGAACGCGCGATGGCGGAGGTCGACACGGCGCTGACCGTGACGCCGACCGACTTCGACGAGGCGGCGATTCTCGCTGAAGCGAAGCAGCACCGGCCCGACCTGCTGGCGGCCAACGCGAGCGTCAAGGCTGCGCACTCCTCGCGCCTGTCGGCGCGGTTCTCGCGCTTGCCGTTCGTGACCACGTCGGGTTCTGCGACGTTCAACCCGAAGTCCACACAGAAGACAAGGCAGTTCGAGCCGGCGCCGGAGAAAACCACGACCGCCACATCAAAGACCGACAAGGTCTATCGCGCCACCATCGCCCTCAACTGGGACATCTTTGACGGGATGGCGACCGACGCGCAGAACGCTTCGGCGCAGGCGCGGCTGGTGCGCGCGCAGGAGACGTACGACGCGCTGAACCGCAATCTCGCCGCCGAAGTGCAGCAGGCGTTGTTGTCATACCGCGAAGCGGTCGAGACCGTTGCCGTGGCGCAGAGCGCAGTCGAATCGGCGGCGGAGAACCTTAAGTTGACGCAGCAGAAGTATAACGTCGGTTCGGCCACCATCCTGGATCTCATCGACGCGCAGGTGCAGTTGCAGCGCGCGGAAAACCAGGATGTGTCGGCGCGCGCAGGGGTGCGTATCGCCGAAGCCGGAATTCGCCGCGTCAGCGGCCGTAACGACTAGAGTCCAGGGGGCCGCGAGTACATGAAAGCGAAGTGGCTGTGGATCGGGCTGGCGGTGATCGTGACGCTCGGATTGGTGGCGATGGCCGTGCTGCGCGGCCGCAGCTCCAAGGTGACGCCGGTGCAGTTCGCGCGGGTACGGCAAGAGAACATCACCTCGCGCGTGCGTGCGCCGGGAAAGATCGAGCCGGAGACGCAGGTCAAGGTGAGCGCCGACGTGATGGGCAAGATCGTCCAGTTGCCGGTCAAGGAAGGCGATCCCGTCAAGCGCGGCCAACTGATGCTGCAACTCGACGACACGCAGTACCGCGCAGGATTCAACCAGGCGCGGGCTGCATTGGCGACGGCGCGGGCGCGGGTGCGTGAGGCGGAGGCCACCTTCAAGGTGGTCGACACGAACTTCGCGCGCCAGCGGTCATTGTTCGAACAAAAACTGCTGTCGCAGGCGGAATGGGACCAGGCCACGAACACGCATGAGTCGGCGCGGGTGTCGGTGGCTACGGCGCAGGAAGAGGTGTCGCGTTCGCAGGCGATGCTGGATGGCGCCGCGGACAACGTGCGCAAGTGCCGCTTCGTGGCACCGTTTGACGGCGTGGTGAGCGCGCTCAACGTCGAGAAGGGCGAGAACGTCGTCACCGGAACCATGAATAATCCCGGCACGGAGATCCTCACGGTTTCCGACCTGTCGCGCATGCTTGTGCGCGCCGACGTCGATGAGACGGACATCGTCGACATGACGCTCGGGCAAAAGGCGAAGATCACCGTGGACGCGCTGCCCGACACGTTCTTCTGGGGCTCGGTGGCGGAGATCGGCAATACGGCGAAGCGCTCGATCACTTCCACGGTCGAAGGCCAGACGAATTTCGAAGTGAAGGTAGTGTTCGACGTCGACGTCCCGCAGGTGCGGCCGGGGATGACCGCGGACGTCGAGATCGAGACCGCGACGCACAACCAGACCCTTGGCGTTCCGATCCAGGCCGTGGTGGTGCGCACGGAGCGCGAGCTCAAGGTGAAGGCAAAAGGGGCGGCCCGCAAGAAGCTGAAGGCGACCGACATGCTAGCCGCACTCGACGACACCATCGGCAAGAAGGAAAAGGAAATCACAGGCTTGTTCCGGGTGGAGAACGGGGTCGCGAAGTTCCTGCCCGTGCGCACGGGACTCGCCAGCGAGACGGAAATCGAAGTGTTCGGCGAGCTCAAGGCGAATGACCTGGTGGTGGCGGGGCCGTACAAGGCATTGAGAGAGTTGAAGCCGGAGAGCAAGGTCAAGCAGGAGAAGCCGGCGGCGCCTAAGAAATGAGGAAGCCATGCTGATCACGCTGCGCAATCTGCACCGCGTCTACGAGGTGGGCACCGAGCAGGTCCGCGCGCTCAATGGGGTCGATCTCGAGATCGCGGCAAACGAGTACGTTGCCATCATGGGACCCTCAGGGTCAGGCAAGTCGACGCTGATGAATATCGTGGGCTGCCTCGATACGCCCAGTGAGGGCAGCTACCTGCTCAAGGACCAGGAGATCGCCCGCATGACGGACGACGAACTGGCCCGCATTCGTAACCAGGAGATCGGCTTCGTCTTCCAGACCTTCAACCTGCTGCCGCGCGCCGACGCCTTGCACAACGTCGAGCTGCCGCTGGTCTACGCCGGTATGAAGCACGAGGAGCGCAAGGTGCGCGCCCGCGAGGCGCTGACGCGCGTGGGTCTGGGGGACCGCATGAAGCACCGGCCGAACGAGCTGTCGGGCGGCCAGCGCCAGCGTGTCGCCATCGCGCGCGCGCTCGTCAACCGGCCGAGCATCATCCTTGCCGATGAACCTACAGGCAACCTCGACACCGCGACGGGCGAAGACATCATGTACGCCTTCCGCGAGATCTGGCAGGAAGGCAACACGGTCATCCTCGTGACGCACGAGGCCGACATCGCGGCGCATGCCCACCGCGTCGTGCGCATGCGCGATGGCAAGATCGAGAGCGATACGGTGAACGCGAATCCGGTGATACCCCAGCGCCGGGTGGCTCCCACGACGTGAACCCACGCGAGAGCGTCGGGATCGCCCTGGGCGCCCTGCGCGCCAACAAGCTGCGCTCCTTCCTGACGCTGCTCGGCACCATCATTGGCGTCACGTCGGTTATTTTCGTGGTGTCGATCGTGCAGGGCTTGAACGGCTACGTCACGGACAAGCTGCTGCAGGCTGGCTCCAACGTGTTCACGGTGGACCAGTTCGGCTTCATCACCTCCCAGGAAGAGTGGGAGGCACGGCGCAACTGGCCGTTGATCACGCTCGATGATGCGGACGCCCTGAGGGAAGGGGTGCCGCATGCGCGCATGATTATCGCCCAAGCCTCCACGGTGGACCGCGTGCGCTTCGGTGACAAGGTCATGAAGGGCGTCAGCATCAATGGACGCGGCGCCGGCTACGACATCGTCGATGACCTCACCATCGACGCGGGCCGCCACCTCAGCGAGCTCGATGACCAGCGCCGGCGGCCCGTGTGCGTGCTCGGCCCCGAAGTCGCGGAGGAGTTGTTCCCCGGACTCGACCCCATCGGCAGGACGGTGCGCATCGGCCCCGACGGGTTCGAAGTGGTGGGGTTCACTTCGCCCAAGGGAAAGATGCTGGGCCAGTCGCAGGACCGCTTCGTGGTGATCCCCGTGCGCACGTTCCAGAAGCTCA
Organism: Candidatus Eiseniibacteriota bacterium; assembly: GCA_031366795.1. Classification (GTDB taxonomy): domain Bacteria; phylum Eisenbacteria; class RBG-16-71-46; order RBG-16-71-46; family RBG-16-71-46; genus JANLWK01. The sequence goes on from JANLOX010000374.1 coordinate 30,340, forward strand.
AGCAGGAGCGGGCCGGCATTTCGGTGGCGGTCAAGAGCCAGGACCAGGCATCGCTCGAGCTGGCGGTGCAGGAGGCGCGGCTGGTGATGCGTGGCCGTCACCACTTGCGGCCGGGCAAGATGGACAATTTTGGGATCACCACCGCGGACACCTGGCTCGACTTCTACCACACGCTCACCAATGGCATCTTCGTGGTCACCATCGGCGTGGCGGCGATTGCGCTGCTCGTCGGCGGTATCGTCATCATGAACATCATGCTGGTCTCGGTGACCGAGCGGACGCGCGAGATCGGGGTGCGCAAGGCATTGGGAGCGCGTCGCCGCGACATCCTCGCGCAATTCCTGATTGAATCGACGACGTTGTCGATTTCCGGTGGGCTGATCGGCATCACTCTGGGCGTGCTGCTCGCGCTGCTGATGGGGGCGGTGACGCCATTACCCACGGCTGTAAGCATGCCCGCGATTCTCGCAGGCATCCTGATGTCGACGCTGATCGGGGTATTCTTCGGCTCCTACCCGGCGTTCCGGGCGGCGAGCCTCGACCCGATCGACGCGCTGCGGTACGAGTGAACGCATGAACTTCTCCCTGTCGCGTGAAATCATGGGCATGGCGGGCCGCGCGCTGGCCGCGAACCGCCTGCGCTCGCTGCTGGCGCTGCTGGGCATCGTCATCGGGGTCGGCACGGTCATCGGCATGATGGCGCTGATCAATGGATTCCAGCGATCGTTCGAGCACAGCATCCAGTCGCTGGGCAACAACACCATCTACATTCGCCGCATCCGTCCCGGCATCCAGTTCAGCAATGGCGTCCCGGAGAGCCTCAAGACGCGGCGCGCTTTCACCATGGATGACGCCAAGGCAATTCTCGCGGCATCACCCGCGGTCAAGGCGGTGACGCCGCTCAAGTGGCCGTTCCAGGACATGCGGCTCGAACGGCAGGGGCATCACACCAAGACCACCTTCATCTTCGGCACCGACCACAACTTCCTCGCGGTGCGCGGTTATGACCTGTCGCGCGGGCGGTTCTTCACCGCGGAAGAGATCCGGCGCCACGCGAATGTCGTGGTGCTCGGCCACGACACGCGCGAGGCGTTGTTCAAGGACGCCAGCGGGCTGGGGGAGACCGTGCACATCGGCGGCATTCCGTTCGAGGTGATCGGCGAGTTCGAGATCAAGGGCAAGTTCCTCGGTAACAATTTCGACGAAGTCGCCGCCATGCCCTACTCGCTGGTCGAGAAGTATTTCCCCGCGCCGAATGACGCGCCGCCGTGGTTCCCCAAACGCGGCGAGGTGTTCCTCGATGCCGTGGCGATGTCGCCCGAACAGAACGAGGACGCCATCCGGCAGATCGGTGACGCGTTACGCGTCAGGCGACGCCTACCCAGCAATAAGGCGAACGACTTCGCCGTGTTCACCGATGAGACCTTCCTGAATCTCTACAAGAGTATCACCGGCGGCATCACCGTGGTCATGACGCTGGTGTCGTTCATCGCGCTCGTCGTGGGCGGAATCGGCATCATGAACATCATGCTGGTCGCGGTCACCGAGCGCACCCGCGAGATCGGCGTGCGCAAGGCGCTCGGGGCCCCGCGGATCGCCATCCTGTTCCAGTTCCTCGTCGAGGCCGTGTTGCTCACGGCATTGGGTGGCGCCATCGGTGTGCTACTGGGCGCGGCGATCTCGTGGATCGTGCGCGCGGTGAGTCCATTGCCCACCTATGTATCATTGCTGTCGGTTGTCATCGGGCTCGGCTTCTCGTGCGTGGTGGGCCTGTTCTTCGGGCTCTATCCCGCGATGAAGGCTTCGAAGCTCGATCCGGTCGACGCCCTGCGGTACGAGTAGGCGTAGTCCTTTAGCGCCTGTTCGGGTGACACCGGTGCACTGGACGGCGATGGTATAGTGCGTGCCATCATGCCGGACGATTCCACGACCTCCGCAGGCACCGCCACCATGACCGATCCCACGCCGAACGCAGCGCCCCACCGTGGCCTGCGTGACATCGTGATCCACGGTGCGCGTGAGCACAATCTCCAGAACCTGACCTTGCGCCTGCCGCGCCAGAGCCTGATCGGGGTGACCGGCGTCTCGGGCTCCGGCAAGTCGTCGCTGGCGTTCGACACGCTTTACGCCGAAGGGCAGCGCCGCTACGTCGAATCGCTGTCGGCCTACGCCCGGCAGTTTCTCGGACAGATGGAGAAGCCGGACGTCGACTCGATCGATGGCTTAAGCCCCGCGATCGCCATCGAGCAGCGCGGCGCGGGTTCCAACCCGCGCTCCACCGTGGCGACGGTGACGGAGATCTACGACTACCTGCGCCTGCTGTTCGCGCGGGTCGGCACCCAACACTGCCCCAACTGCGGCACGTTGATGGAACGCCAAAGCGTTCAGGAGATCGTGGACGCGCTGTTGCAGGGCGCCGCCGGCGAACGCATCGCCCTGCTCGCCCCGCTGGTGCATGGCCGCAAGGGGGAGTACCGCAAGGAACTCGAAACCGTGCACCGGCAGGGGTACCTGCGGGCGCGCATCGACGGCGCCTGGGTGGAGCTCGACGACCCGCCGAAGCTGGCGCGGCACAAGCGCCACGAAATCGACATCGTGATCGACCGGCTCACGGTGAACAGCGAAGGACGTACGCGACTGGCCGAGTCCGTCGAAACGGCGCTGCGGCTCGGCAGCGGCATGGCGTCGGTGTCGCGCGAGGGCAAGGCCGACATGATGTTCAGCCAGGGCGCGGCCTGCGCGAATTGTGGCACAAGCGTCGCGGATCTCCAGCCGCGCAGCTTCTCGTTCAACTCACCGTATGGCGCCTGCCCGAGCTGCGAGGGCCTCGGCACTCGGATGCGCGTCGATCCCGATCGCGTGGTGCCGGATGCATCGCTCACCATCGCGGAGGGCGCCATTGCGGCGTGGGGCGATGCCGCGGGCACGTGGGTCGGCGGCACGCTCAAGGCGCTGGCGAAGAAGTTCGAGTTTTCGCTCAACACGCCATGGAAGAAGCTGCCCTCGCGCATCCGCAACCTGCTGCTGTTCGGCAGCGGCGATGAGAAGGTGCGCTTCGAGTTCAAGACCACGAAGGGATCCGCGTTTATCCACACGTCAAAGTACGAGGGCGTCATTCCTTCTATGGAGCGCCGCTTCAAGGCCACGAACAGCGAGAGTGTGCGCCGCGGTATCTCCGCCTGCATGAATCCCACCCCCTGCGCCGACTGCAAGGGCCAGCGCCTGCGCCCCGCGAGCCTCGCCGTGCGCATCGACAAGCGCAATATCTCGGACTGGAGTGCCGGTTCGGTCGCCACCGTGCGGCGTGAGATCGCCGCGCTCAAGTATGACGGACCGAAGCGCACCATCACCGAGCCGATCCTGCGCGAGATCTCGAGCCGCCTCGGCTTCCTCGACGATGTCGGGCTCGGCTACCTGACGCTCGACCGTTCGGCAGGTTCGCTGGCCGGCGGCGAGGCCCAACGCATCCGGCTGGCCACCCAGATCGGCTCGCAGTTGACCGGCGTGCTCTACATTCTCGATGAGCCCTCGATCGGTCTGCACCATCGCGACAACCAGCGCTTGCTCGGGACACTCGAACGTCTGCGTGACCTCGGCAACACGCTGGTGGTGGTCGAGCATGATGAGGACACGATGTATCGCGCCGACTGGATCGTCGATCTGGGTCCCGGCGCCGGACGTCATGGCGGCAGGCTGGTGGCCGAGGGAACGCCCGCGCAGATCCTCGCCAATCCCGAGTCGCTCACCGGGCAGTTCCTCACAGGCGTGCGCGAGATCGCGGCGCCTAAGACACGGCGAGCGGGCAATGGTCACACGCTCGAGATCGTGGACGCCCACGAGCACAACCTCAAGCATGTCGATGCGAAGATTCCGCTCGGCACGCTGACCTGTGTCACCGGTGTCTCGGGCTCGGGCAAGAGCACGCTCGTCAACGACATCCTGCTCGCCGCGCTGCTCAAGCACTTCGGCTCCATCGTCGCCACGCCGGGGCAACACAAGGGGCTCAAGGGCACGCAGTACCTCGACAAAGCGATCGCCATCGACCAGAGCCCGATCGGGCGCACGCCGCGCTCGAATCCCGCGACTTACACCGGCTGCTTCACCTTCATCCGCGACCTGTTCGCGCAGCTTCCTGAGTCGCGCGTGCGAGGTTATGCGCCAGGCCGGTTCTCGTTCAACGTGAAGGGTGGCCGCTGCGAGGAGTGCGAAGGTGATGGGTTGAAGAAGATCGAGATGCATTTCCTGCCCGATGTCTACGTGAAGTGCGACCTGTGCAATGGCAGGCGCTACAACCGCGAGACGCTCGAGATCCATTACAAGGGCAGGTCCATCGCGGATGTGCTCGAGATGACGGTGGAGGAGGGCGTGGAGTTCCTCGGCGCGGTACCCGCGCTGCGGCGTAAGCTCGAAACGCTGCGCAGTGTCGGCCTCGGCTACATCCATCTCGGCCAGTCCGCAACGACCTTGTCCGGCGGCGAGGCCCAGCGCGTGAAGCTCGCCACCGAACTGTCGCGGGTCGAGACGGGGCGCACGCTTTACATTCTCGATGAGCCCACGACGGGCCTGCACTTCGAGGACGTGCGCGTGCTGCTCGACGTGTTGCAGGCGCTGGTGAATCGCGGCAACACGGTCGTGGTGATCGAGCATCATCTTGACGTGATCAAGTGCGCCGACTGGATTGTCGACATGGGTCCGGAAGGCGGTGACGGCGGCGGGACGATCGTGGCCGAGGGTACTCCTGAGACCGTGGCCAAAGTGCGCGCTTCCCACACCGGGGTGGCGCTCAAGGCGTGGTTAGGGAGGGCAGCCGGCCGCCACAGGTGACAGCGCCCGGCGAAAGCGGCAAACTTCAGCGAAGTCACCGCCTCATGGTTTCGTGGGGCGAACGTCTCGTGGGTTGCGCCGGACCGCTGATGGGGCGACGGCCAAGCCTCGATCCCTCACGATGGAAAACCTCGAGCGACTCATGAACGCCACCACCACGGCAACAACCGGAACGCCCCGCCCGGCGCAGGGCACGCGCGCGGCCACCATGAAGGCCATCGTCAAATCGAAGGCCGCGCCCGGCGCCGAGATTCGGGAAGTGCCCGTGCCTACTGTGCTGCCTGGCCAATTGTTGCTGCGCGTGCTGCGCGCCGGCGTGTGCGGAACGGACCTGCACATCGTCACCTGGGACCGCTGGTCGCAGGGCCGCATCAAGCCGCCGGTAACACTGGGCCACGAATTCGTGGGCGAGATCGTGGAGTGCGGCGCGGGAGTGACCGAGTTCGCCCTGGGCGAGCGCGTCTCCTGCGAGAGCCACATCGTGTGCGGGCATTGCATCGCCTGCCGAACGGGCAATGGTCACGTGTGCGAGAACACGAAGATCTTAGGCGTAGACGTCAACGGCGGCTTCGCCGAATACGTCGCTGTGCCCGCCAGCAATGCCTGGCGCGCGCCGGAGAACATCCCGATCGAAGTGCAGGGCATCATGGAACCGCTCGGCAATGCCGTCCACACCGCGTTCGCCGGTGAGCTGTCGGCCTGCCGCATCGCGGTCACGGGTTGCGGTCCGATCGGCCTGTTCGCCATCGGCGTCGCCCGCGCCGCCGGCGCATCTCAGGTCATCGCCAGCGACGTCTCGCCATACCGGCTCGAACTGGCGCTCAAGATGAACGCCGATGCCGTGATCGACGTGTCCAAGGAATCGTTCGTCGACCGCGTCGCCGAAATCACCGGCGGGCGCGGGCTCGACGGCGTGCTGGAAATGTCGGGCAATCCGCAGGCCCTGCGTGATGGACTGGCTGCCCTGCGAAATGGCGGCCGTCTCTCATTGCTCGGCCTGCCGAAGGAACCGTTCGACCTCGATTGGAGCCGCCTGCTGATCTTCAAGGGCGTCACCCTGCACGGCATCATCGGCCGGCGCATGTATGAGACGTGGTTCCAGATGGACACGCTGCTGCGCTCCGGCCGCCTCGACGTGCGCCCTGCGCTCACGCACGTCATGCCGATGGAGCGGTTCGACGAGGCCATCGCGCTGTTGCGCTCGGGCAATGCGGGGAAGGTCGTGCTGGTGCCGTGGGGGCAGGAGGTTTGATGCTGCGCCGCGCAGCATGTCGCGCGGCCGCGGTAGCCGTGTCCCTTGCGGGACTCGCCGGTTGTTCGATGTTGTGGGGCAATGTGGAGCCTGAGCGTGGAACTACGTCCACGATCGTGATCGCGGTTCAGCCGTATTGTGGTGATCACGGGCACGGCCCGCGCCCACCCTTCGGCGCGAATCCAAAGTTGGATTCGGTTGCCACGGCAATCGACTCACTCCCGCCGCGGTCCCCGGAAATTGCGCGGGAGGCCGGTGTGCATGGCACGGTGATCATCGCGGCGCTAGTCTGCGAACACGGCAATGTCGTGGATGAGAGGGTCCGCAAGTCGATCCCGATGCTGGATAGCGCTGCCCGGAGCTGTGCGGCGCAGTGGCACTTTCGTCCGGCTGTGATCGATGGCAGGCCAGTCGCAAGTTGGAAGGACATTCAAGTTCGCTTCCTGCTTCATTGACTCAAGACTGAGGTCCCCATGCACGGCAACCTGAAAGCCGATCTCGAGACCGAGCTCCAATCCATCCATGACGCCGGCCTGTGGAAGGCGGAGCGTGTCATCGCCACGCCGCAGGGCGCGCACGTGCGGCTTACCGACGGGCGCGAGGTGCGCGTGTTCTGCGCCAATAATTACCTCGGGTTATCGAGCCACCCGGACGTCTTGCGTGCTGCCCATGAGGCGCTGGATTCGCACGGCTTCGGCATGTCGTCGGTGCGTTTCATCTGCGGCACGCAAGACATCCACAAGCAACTCGAAGCCAGCATCGCCACCTTCCTCGGCACCGAGGACACGCTTCTCTATGCGGCGTGCTTCGATGCGAATGGCGGCGTGTTCGAGCCGCTGCTCGGCGAGCAGGACGCCATCGTGTCCGATGAGTTGAACCACGCCTCGATCATCGATGGCATCCGGCTGTGCAAGGCTTCGCGGTGGCGCTACAAGAATGGTGACATGGCGGACCTCGAACGTTGCCTCGAGGCGGCAAAGGCGAAGGGTGCGCGCCGCACGCTGATCGCCACCGACGGTGTGTTCAGCATGGATGGTTCGATCGCGAAGCTCGACAAGATCTGCGATCTCGCAGAGCGCTACTTAGGCCTCGTCATGGTGGACGACTGCCACGCGACGGGATTCGTCGGCGCCACCGGCCGCGGCTCGCAGGAGCACTGCGGGGTGATGGGACGCGTCGACATCATCACCGGCACCCTCGGCAAGTCGCTCGGCGGGGCGCTGGGAGGGTTCACCACTGGGCGGCGCGAGATCATTGAATTGCTCCGTCAACGCTCGCGTCCCTACCTGTTCTCGAACAGCCTGCCGCCCGCGGTCGTAGGCGCGGGGATCGCCGTGTTCAAGATGCTGTCGGCCACCACCGCGCTGCGCGACAAGCTCGAAGAGAACACGCAACGCTTCAAGGCGGGCATGGCTTCGGCCGGCTTCGAGCTCAAACCCGGTACGCATCCAATCGTTCCGATCATGCTGTACGACGAGCGTCTCGCGCACGAGATGGCGCGACGCCTGCTCGAGCTCGGCATCTACGTCATCGGCTTTTCGTACCCGGTGGTGGCGAAGGGGTTGGCGCGTATTCGTGTGCAATTGTCCGCAGCGCACAGCGATGCGGACATCGATGCCGCGATCGCCGCGTTCACGCAGGTGGGGTATGAGCTGGGTGTTCTGAAGCCGGCAGTAGGATGAGCCGAGGCAGGGCGCGGCGGCGGCGCGAGCCGGTGAGTGAGGCCTGGCCGCGACCCCTTGACCCCCTCCGGTGCGTTGGCTAAGTTGCCTTATCGCAACGTCCCGAGGAGGCTTCCTTGAGCTCGACCCTGACGCCCAAACGCACGCCGTTCTACGCCCTGCATGCCGCGGCGGGGGCGAAGCTCATTGATTTCGCGGGCTTCGAGATGCCGGTTCGCTACACCGGTGACGTGCGAGAGCATACCGCCGTCCGCGAGCGCGCCGGCCTGTTCGACATCTCGCACATGGGCGAGTTCTTCGTCTCGGGCGAAGGTGCTGCGGCGTACCTCGACACGCTGGTGACGAACCACGTGGGCGGCCTGGCCGTGGGTCAGGCGTTGTACTCGCCGATGTGCCGGCCGGATGGCGGCATCGTCGACGACCTGCTCGTCTACCGCACGGCGAGCGATTTTATGGTTGTGGTCAATGCTTCCAACCGCGGCAAGGACTGGGAGTGGATGCATTCGCAGTGTCCGCCCGGCGTGCGCCTGGAAGACCGCTCCGAGGAGACGGCGCTCCTGGCGGTGCAGGGACCGAAGTCGGTGGATGTCTTGCGCGGACATGTTCCCGATGCGCTGCTCGATCTTCGCTACTACCACTTCGGTGAAGGCACCATCTTCGGGGCGGAGGCGATGATCGCGCGCACCGGCTACACCGGTGAAGACGGCTTTGAACTCTACTTCCGCACGCGCGACGCGGATGCGGTGTGGAATGGCTTGATGGAAGCCGGCAAGGGTGTGGGGCTCGAACCGATTGGCCTCGGCGCCCGCGATACGCTGCGGCTTGAGATGGGCTTCATGCTCTATGGCAACGATATCGACGACACCACCTCGCCGCTCGAAGCCGGCCTCGGTTGGACGGTCAAGTTCGCCAAGCCCGAATTCAACGGCCGCGCGGTGCTGGCGACCCAGAAGGAGCGCGGGCTTACACGCAAGCTCGTCGCTTTCGAACTCGATGGCCGGCGGGTTCCGCGCCACGGCATGCCGATCACGAGCGCGGGCCGCGTCGTGGGCAGCGTGACCAGTGGCACGTTCGGGCCGAGTCTCAACCTGCCCATCGGCATGGGCTACGTCGAGACCGCGTTCGCCACGCTGGGCGGGGCGTTGGACATCATGGCGGGGAGCACGAAGCTGCCTGCGCGTATCGTGAAGCTGCCGTTCTACAAGCAGGGTTCCCGCAAAACGGGGTAGGAGGCTAGGTGCCGTACCCAGAAGATGTCCGCTACACCCCTGAACACGAATGGGCGAAGCTCGAACGCGGTGTCGTCACGATCGGGATCACCGATTACGCCACCGAGCAGCTCGGCGACGTCGTGTTCGTCGAGCTGCCCGAAGTCGGCCGCAAGCTCGAGACCATGAAGACGTTCGGCGTGGTGGAGGCGGTCAAGACGGTGAGCGACCTGTTCGCTCCGCTGGATGGCGAAGTGGTCGAGGTCAACGCCGCCCTCGTCGACAATCCGGCGCTGGTCAACCAGTCGCCCTACGGGGACGGCTGGATGATCAAGGTGCGCGCCACCAGTCCCGATCCGCTGAAAGGCCTGATGAGCAGCGACGATTACGAGAAGATGCTCGAGGACCAGCACGCATGAGCCTGCCGGGCGCCACCGTCGATGAGCCGGGGACCTCACCACTGGTGTGGACCTACGATCCTTGGGCTGAACATCGCGGCCGTGCGTTCGCGGCGGTACTGGGTTCTGCGGGATTGATTGCCATTGCGTACGGGCTGCGGCTGCCCCTGCCCATGCTGTTCGTGCTGACGCTTTCGGTGTTTGCGCTTCTGGCGCCGGGCTTCCTGCCCACGACGTGCAGCGTGGATGCGCGCGGGGTTTCGCGCCGCATCGGCACGCTTCCCGCCAGCATGCGGCCCTGGACCTCGATCCGCGCCGCTGCACTCTCGCCGCGCGGCCTGCATGTCTCGTCGCGGGATTGGAGCGCGCCGCTGTCGGCGTTGCAGCAGATGTGGCTGCCGGTACCTCGCGCCGCGGATGAGAGCGCCGTGCGCGCTCGCCTGCGTTTGGCCTTGACTGAACATGGCTACTGAGCGCCCGCTCGCACCCGAAGACCTTGCGCTGATCGAGCGCGTCGCCGAGCGCGTGGTTGAATTGCGCATGGAGGTTCCGGCGCTGCTGACGCTTGAAACCGCGGCGCCCGTTTCCTTGATCGCCGGCCAGGCCATGGTGTTCTTCGAACCATTCATCGTCGCACTGTTCCATCTGCCCGACTACCGCCGCTTTGCCCGCCTGGTTGAACGCCGCGAAGCACTCGCCGCGCTGACGCAAGCGATCGAGACGCGGGCGGATGCCGTTCATCGTGAACGCCGATCCCGCGCGCGCGCAGAACGCGAAGCGCGCGCGACCTCACCGCCACGGAGTTGACTGGATGACGCTTGACCCCGCATCGATCCGTTCCATCCTGGCCACCGATTGTGGCTCCACCACCACCAAGGCCATCCTCATCGAGCGGCAGGGCGACAGCTACCGCCTCGTTGTTCGCGGCGAGGCGCCGACCACGGTCGAGGCGCCGTTCGAGGACGTGACACGCGGCGTGCTGAACGCCGTTCGCGAGATCGAGGAGTTGGCCGGGCGCCGGATCCTCGATGGTGACCACATCATCTCGCCGCAGGTGGGCAACGAAGGCGTGGACCTCTACCTGTCCACCTCGAGCGCCGGCGGTGGCCTGCAGATGATGGTGTCAGGGCTCGTGCTCCAGATGACGGGCGAGAGCGCCCAGCGCGCAGCCCTCGGGGCCGGCGCCATCGTAATGGATGTGATCGCGCTCAACGACGGACGCCGCCCGCACGAGAAGATCCGCCGCCTGCGCCAGTTGCGGCCTGACATGATCCTGCTGTCGGGCGGCACCGATGGCGGCGACGTGAAGCGCGTCGCGGAGATGGCGGAACTGATCGTGGCCGCCGATCCCAAGGCGCGGCTGGGTTCCGACTACCAGTTGCCGGTCATTTACGCGGGCAACGCCGCGGCCGCCGATGTGGTGCGCGAATGCCTCGAGAAGCGCACGGCCCTGAGCGTGGTGCCGAACCTGCGCCCGACGCTCGAGCGCGAAAACCTGAAGCCGGCCCGCGACGCCATCCATGACCTGTTCATGGAGCACGTCATGGCGCACGCCCCGGGGTACAAGAAGCTGATGACGTGGTCGCCCGTGCCGATCATGCCGACGCCGGGTGCCGTCGGCATCATCATCGAGAAAGTCGCCAAGCGGGATGGCATGGCCGTCGTCGGCGTCGACATCGGCGGTGCCACGACCGACGTGTTCTCGGTGTTCCAGGATGTCTTCAACCGCACGGTGTCCGCGAATCTCGGCATGAGCTACTCGGTCTCGAACGTGATGGCCGAGGCCGGCATCGAGAACATCCTGCGCTGGGTGCCGTTCCCGGTGGATGAAGTGGAATTGCGCAACCGCATCAAGAACAAGATGATCCGCCCGACGACCATTCCGCAATCGCTCGAGGACCTGGTGATCGAACAGGCCATCGCGCGTGAAGCGCTGCGACTGGCATTCGAGCAGCACAAGGCGCTGGCGGTCGGGCTCAAGGGCGTCCAGACCGAGCGCACCATCTCGGACATCATGAACCAGTCGGAAACGGGCTCCACCCTCGTCAACCTGCTCGATCTGGGATTGCTCGTCGGTTCGGGCGGCGTACTCTCGCACGCGCCGCGGCGATCGCAGGCGGCGCTGATGATGATCGACGCCTTCCTGCCCGAAGGTCTCACGCACCTGGCGGTCGACAGTATCTTCATGGCGCCGCAGCTCGGCGTGCTCTCGACGGTGCATGAGGCCGCCGCCGCCGAAGTGTTCGAACGCGATTGCCTGATCCGGCTGGGAGCGGTGCTCGCCCCGATCGGTTCGGCGAAGCAGGGGCAGGCGTGCGTCACTGTAGAACTCACCCGCGCAGGACAGGCGCCGGTCAGCCGCAAGGTCGCGTTCGGCGAGCTGGTCATCCTGCCGTTGCCGGTGGAGGGTACGATTGAGCTGACCGCCTCCCCTGAACGCAACTTTGACCTGGGGCTGGGGAAGGGGCGCCCGCTGCAGGCGCAAGTGAAGGGCGGCACCGTGGGGCTGATTGTCGACACGCGAGGCCGCAGGCCGTTCGTGCTGCCACCGGATCGTGATGAACGCATTGCGCGGCTGCGCGCCTGGAACAAGGCGCTCGATGCCTATCCGAGAGAGGTCTGACGATGGCTCATGCCTATACTCCCGGACTCCGCGTCACGGATTCGGCCACGTTGTTGCGCGAGCGGCGCCTGCCGCTCAAGGGAACCGTCATGGTCCAGGCGGGCGTCGTGGTGGCGCCCGACACGATCGTCGCGCGCACCGAGCTGCCGGGCAACGTCCAGACGGTGAACCTCGCCGGCCGCTTGTCGCTCGATCCCGCGCGTGTCGCCGAAGCGTTGTCCAAACCGGTCGGCTCCGCGGTCAAGAAGGGCGAAGTGATCGCCACGGGCAAGAGCCTGTTCGGCATGATCAAGAACCACGTTGAGTCACCGGCCGACGGTGTGCTCGAAAGCGTATCGCACGTGACGGGGCAGCTGATTCTGCGCGAGCCGCCGATCCCCGTTGAGATGAGCGCCTATGTGCGCGGCACCGTGGCCGAGGTGCTGCCGGAAGAGGGCGTGGTCGTGCGCACGCAGGGAGCCTTCGTGCAGGGCATCTTTGGCATCGGGGGAGAGACCTTCGGCCCCATCGAGATCGTGGCCTCCGGCCCCGATAAGCCGCTCGAGAAGTCCGCGATCAGTTCAGGGCTGCGCGGCAAAATCGTGGTCGGCGGCGCATTCGTTTCGTACGACACGGTCATGGCGTGCCGCGATGCCGGAGTCGCCGCGATTGTCGTGGGCGGCTTCGACGACCGTGACCTGCGGCAATTGCTCGGCCGCGATCTCGGTGTCGCCATCACCGGCTCCGAGGAGCTGGGGATCACGCTGATCCTCACCGAAGGCTTTGGTCACATCCGCATGGCGGACCGCACCTGGGCGCTGCTCGGGAACCACCACGGACAGGTTGCCGCCGTCAGCGGAGCCACGCAGATCCGCGCCGGCGTCATGCGCCCCGAAATCATCATTCCCCGGGACGATATGGGGGCGGGTGCGATGGAATCCGAAGGGAGTGGAGCGCTCGAAGTGGGATCGCTGCTCCGCGTCATCCGGGCCCCGCATTTCGGTCGCATCGCCCGCGCGGTGGCGTTGCCTTCCGAGCTCATGGCGCTCGATTCCGAGGCGTCGGTCCGGGTGGTCGAGGTGGAGTTTGCGGACGATTCCACGCGCTCGGTGGTGCCGCGCTCGAACATCGAAAGAATCGCGGAATGACCGCCTTACGCGTTGACACCGCACGAAATGCGTTGCTACGGTACGGCGTTGTAAATCGCGCAGACGCAGGCGGGGCAGCCCGGCCAGACCGCATCAAACCACTCGTTGGAGTGCCAGCCTTGTCCCAGTCCATGCAGCGGCTGAGCGTCCGGTGGAGTGGTTGCCTCGTTTTCATGCTGGCACTGGTGCTGGGGCTCGGATTCTTTCACGCGCCCGCCACCGCCCAGGACGCCCTCGAAATCGCGGCCGATTCGATCCTCCAGGCGCCTGCCCCCGCGAGCGGCCTGCAGGCTGCAGATGTCCCAAATGATGCCGGCCGCGGGATCACGCTGAACTGGAAGGCCTCGGCTGACGACGTTCGGGGCTCCAAGGTCGTGACCCTTTACTACGTCGACCGTGCGCCGACCCCCGGCGGACCCTGGATGCGCGCCGACTCCGCGATGGCGGGAACGCTGACCGTGACCGACAAGTCCGGCCGCCGCGACACCGACTATTTCTATCGCATCACGACGGTCGGCCCCGGCGGGCTGACGCCGGCGCTCAGCGTGACCGGCCCGGTGCGCGCGACCTCGCAGTGGTTTAACAGCACGCGCATGAGTGTGATGGTCTTCACCGTGCTGTTCTTCGCCTTCGTGCTCTACTTCATCGGCAGCGCGCAAGCGGGCAAGAAGCCGTACGTGCGCCGAATCCCGGGCATCGATGCGATCGAGGAGGCGATCGGCCGTGCCACCGAAATGGGCCGTTCGGTGCTGTTCGTGCCCGGTGTCACGGACATCGATGACATCCAGACGGTCGCGGGTCTCGTCATTCTCGAGAACGTGGCCAAGGTCACGGCGCGCTACGAGACGCCGATCCGCGTCCCGGTGACCTACCCGATCCCGTTCACGATCGCCGAGGAAATGGTCCGCAGCGGCTACATCAACGCCGGCCGCGCCGACCAGTACGATCCCGACAGCGTGCGCTTCATCTCGCCCGAACAGTTCGCCTACGTTGCCGCGGTTACCGGGATCATGCTGCGCGACAAGCCGGCGGCCCACATCTTCATGGGGGCTTTCTTCGCCGAGTCGCTGCTGCTGGCGGAGACCGGGTTCTCGACGGGTGCCATCCAGGTGGCCGGCACGGCGAACGTGCACCAGATGCCGTTCTTTGTCGTGGCGTGCGATTACACGCTACTCGGCGAAGAGCTGTTCGCAGCCAGCGCCTACCTGTCGGGCGAGCCCAAGTTGGTGGGCAGCCTGAAGGGCGCTGACTTGATCAAGATCGTGATCATCACGGTGGTGGTCGTGGGCTGTATCCTCGAGTCGTTCGGCATCCACGGGCTGACCCAATGGCTCGTCACTCAGTAGGAGACGCCGCGTGAAGCGTGAAGTGCCGCTGTTCCTCACCGGTGTGATCGGGCTGTTCATGATCCTGTCGTTTTTCGTCCCACATCACTGGGTCGGAGTGCCGGCAGATTTCCTTCAGGCCTCCGCCGGCATCGTCGTCGCGTTCGGGTATGGCCTCGGGGCGGTCAACGTGATGACCGTGAATCTCGAAGGCATTTCGCGTCGCGAATCCGGCTGGCCCTACAAGATCCTGCTCGTCGTCTCCATGCTGGTGACGGTCGCCTTCGGTGTCGCCGACGGCATCCGGCACGGCGGCAGCTTCCAGACGGATGGCACGGCCTCTCAGTGGATCTACGACAGCATTTACTCGCCGATGACCGCGACGATGTTTGCTTTGCTCGCATTCTTCATTGCTTCCGCAGCATTCAGGGCGTTCCGCATCCGCACCGTCGAAGCCGGCCTGCTCGCGGTGGCGGCGCTGATCGTGATGCTGGGACGCGTGCCCGTCGGCGACGTGGCAACCTCGTGGCTGCCCGAGTGGGCGCGCCTCAGCTCGCTGCAGGACTGGATCATGAACATTCCGCAGAACGCCTCGAAGCGCGCCATCCTGATCGGCGCAGCACTGGGCGTGATGGCGACCGGGTTGCGGGTGATCCTCGGCATTGAGCGCTCTTACCTGGGCGGGGAGGACTAGCCGATGCGTTTCGCCGCGTGGCTCGCCAAGCTGGACCGTCGCTGGATCTTCCTGATCATGGGAATCCTCGTCCTCGAACCGTTGCTGTTTCCGCTGGCGTTGCCGTTGAAGGTGACACCGCCGGTCCAGGGCTTCGTGGACGCGATCGATCACGTGAAGCCTGGCTCGATCATCCTGATGTCGTGCGACTACGACCCGGGCTCGATCCCCGAGCTCGTACCCATGACGCGTACGGCCTTCCGGCACTTGATGTCGCGCGACTGCAAGGTCGTGGTGACCTGCCTGTGGCCGGCGGGGCCGGGACTCGTCGACAGCATCATCACCGAGGTGTCGCGTGAGTTCCCGACGAAGGTGTATGGGCAGGACTGGGTAAACCTGGGCTACCGCGCCGGGCAGGAAGCCGTGATGGTGCAGATGGGCCAGGGCATCCAGAACGTGTTCCCGACCGACTTCCACGGTAACCAGTCCCATCTGCTGCCACTCATGCGCAGCGTGCGGGACTATTCGAGTTTCCCACTGCTCGTGAACATTTCCGCCGGACAGCCTGGGACGAAGGAGTGGGTGCAACAGGTGCAGTCGCGCTTCCACTTGCCGATGGTGGCCGGCGTCACGGCCGTCAGCGCGCCCGAGTACTACCCCTACCTCCAATCCCACCAATTGCTCGGGATGCTCGGCGGAATGGCGGGTGCGGCGGAGTACGAGCTGTCGCGTCATGAAAAGGGTTCGGCGACCAAGGGTATGGATGCGCAATCGCTCGGGCACATCTTCGTGGCGCTGTGCATCGTCCTCGGCAATGTCATCCAATTCCTGCAGCGGAGGCAGCCGTGACGTTGCACGTAAGCCACGATCTCGGTACCTGGGTGGCGGCGACACTCACGCTGTTCGTGTTCAGCTTTCTCTACAAGGACAATCCGCTCTACAAGTTCGCTGAGAACCTGTTCGTGGGCGTGTCCGCGGGCTACCTGATGGTGCAGGCCTACTGGACGACGATCGATTCGAATCTTGTGCGCCCGCTGGTTCAGGCGTTCCATGGCAAGGGCGTCCATGAAGATCTCCATGGCATGTTCGCGGCACAACAGGGCGACTATCGCGGGTGGCTGCTGATTCCGGCCGTGTTCGGTGTGTTGTTGTTCGCGCGACTCATCCCGAAGATCAGCTGGCTGTCGCGGCTTTCCCTGGCGCTCATCATCGGCGTCTATGCGGGCCTGAAGACCACGGGTTTCGCCCAGGGCGACTTCGTGGCCCAGGTGCAGGCGAGCCTTCAGCCATTGTGGAAAGCCGGCGATCTCGGGTTCACCGTCAGCTCGATCCTGTTCACGGTGGGCATCATCTCATGCTTGCTGTTCTTCTTCTTCAGCCGCGAGCACAAGGGCGCTCTGGGCGTCGCCTCGAAGACCGGTGTGTATTTCCTGATGGTCGGCTTCGGCGCGGGCTATGGTTATACGGTGATGTCGCGTATCTCACTGTTGATCGGGCGCTACCAGTTCCTGCTCGACAACTGGCTCGGGCTACGCTGACGCCCGTGCCGGGAGCCGCAGCAATGTCCCGCCGCGCCCGCTGACCGCAGATGATCCTTTGGTGTGATGGGGGCCACGAGCCCTTCGAGAACATGCGGCGCGACGAAGTGTTGCTCGCTCACATGGACAAGGCTGCCGACGGCACGCCTGCAGCCGAACCCATCCTTCGATTGTTCCGCTTCGAGCCACCGGGGATCACGCTGGGTCGCGCGCAGGACCCCTATCGCACACTCGATCTCGAACGCTGCGCCACCGATGGCGTCAGCTGGGCGGTGCGTCCAACGGGTGGCAGGGCGATCTTCCACGATGAGGAGTGGACTTACTCGCTGACGTGCCGCATCGCTGATGCCGAGTGGGGAGGCAGCCTCGCTCAGGCGTACACACGGGTCTCGGGTCTCATTCACGCATCACTCGCAGCGTTGGGTCTGCCCGTGGCGCTGACCGCGGCGCGTCCGCTCGTGCCCGCGGAGCTTCCGGAGCATGGAGAAGGTGTGGCCACGACGGACCCCGCGCGTCCGTCCTGCTTCGCCTCGACGGCGCGGCATGAGATCGAACTAGCAGGGCGCAAATTCGTCGGCAGCGCGCAGCGCCGCACCGCCTTCGCGTTGCTGCAACAGGGCAGCGTCCTGTTGGGCGATTCGCACCTGCGGCTGGCGGACTACCTTTGCGTGGAAGCAGCGGCGCGCGATCGCGTGCGCTCGAGCTTGGCACAAAACGCCCGGCCCGGTGGAGCCTGGTTGGGCGCAGACTGGTCATTGGCGAGGTGGGAGCTGTCTCTCGCCGGGGTCTTGGGACCCCGCGTCCGTCGAGTTTCGGCTTCTGAAGGTGCCTTTCTGTTGACCGCGACCGAGTCACCTTCCTATACTTTCGCGACTTCTTAAGTGACCATAGGGCAATGATCCCGGAGGATCGATGAAGCGTTTGCATGCAATCGAATGGGCTATTGGCGCGGTCGTGCTGGGGGCGCTGCTGACCGCCCTTGCCGGATGCGGTGGCAAGACGACTTCAACGAGTACCGCGTTCCACGATACGAATCCGCTGCCCGCCGACACCCTGACCTACATGGTGGATGAGATCGGCACCTACGGCGGTCGCTTCGTGATCGGCGAGACCATCGGACCGAAGACCTTCAACGGCATGGTCGCAAACGAGACCTCGACGACCGACATCACCCAGCGGATGTTTGCCGCACTCATCGACTTCAACAATCACACGCAGCAGGACGTGCCGATGCTCGCCAAGTCCTGGGGTGTCGGTGACGATGGCCTGACGTGGACCTTCCACCTGCGGCGTGGTGCGCAGTTCTCGGACGGCCACCCGATCAGGGCCGACGACGTCATGTTCAGTTACGCCGTGGCGTTGGACTCGGTTGTCCACCCGTCTTCGCAGGATGGCCTGACCATGAATGGCAAGCCGTTCGTGTTCAGCGCGCCCGATTCCTACACCATCGTGGTGAAGACGCCCGGCCCCAACGTGCTGGTGCCCTCGCTGGTCAGCAGCGTGCCGATCATCCCGAAGCACATTCTCGAGCCGGTGTTCAAGGCGGGCAATTTCTCTTCGGCGTACAACCTCAACACTTCGCCCGACAGCATCGTCACCAGCGGGCCGTGGCGCCTCAAGCAGTACGTCCCCGGAGAGAAAACGGTGCTGTCGCGCAACCCCTACTGGTTCGGCGTGGATCCGAAGGGGCAGCGCCTGCCGTACCTCAACGAGGTCGTGTACTTGAGCGTACCGGACCAGGATGCGCTGGATCTCAAGTTCCGCTCGGGGGAAGTGGATGGAATCGACAACCCGAAGCCGGACAATTACACGTGGTACGCCGAGCACCAGAAGGATGCCCACTTTACCCTGATCGACCTGGGGCCACGCCTGAGCACGAACTTCTTCTGGTTCAACCTGAACAAGGTGCGCAAGCAGCTCCCGAACCGGAAGCTCGGCGACATCTACGTCGACCCCGTGAAGTATGCGTGGTTCAACAATGCGGATTTCCGCCGCGCGGTCTCGATGGCGATCGACCGTGATGCCATGGTCACCAGCATCTTCTTTGGGAGCGGCGTCAAGAACTGGTCGACGATGACCCCTGGCAACAAGGTCTGGTACAACCCCAACGTCAAGCATTACGACAAAGACGTTGAGCAGTCGAAGAAGCTGCTGGCCGGGCTGGGCTGGAAGGACAAAGATGGCGACGGCTTCCTCGAGGACACGCACGGTCACACCGTCAGCTTCTCGCTCAAGACGAACAGCGACAACCGCATGCGCATCGCGATGGGCAACTTCATCAAGGATGACCTCGCGAAGGTCGGCATCAAGGTCACGCTGGTGCCGGCGGAGTTCAATACGCTGATCACGAACCTGCGCGAGAATTTCGATTACGAGTCCATGCTGTTGGGGCTCGAGAGCGCCACGCCGCCCGATCCAGGGCAGGGCGCCAACGTGTGGCGGTCCACAGGCCGCACGCACTACTGGAACATGACGCAGCCACATCCTGAAACGGCAGCCGAGGCGCGGATGGATGCCTTGATGGACGTGATCGTCTCGACCAACGATTTCTCGAAGCGCAAGGCGGCGTGGAACGAGATTGAGGATACGGTGAACGACCAGGGCTGGATCGTGTGGCTGCCGACGCTGATACTCAAGATTCCGGTGCGCGACCGCTTCGGCAATCTGCAGCCCTCGGTGATTCCGCACCGTTTGCTGTGGAACATCGATCGTGTCTTCGTGAAGGAGCATGCGCAGGGCGCGTAGGCCTTCGAGCGATCGATGCGCACCTACATCCTCAAGCGAATCCTGCAGATTCCGCCGTTGCTGCTCGGCATTTCGGCACTGACGTTCCTGCTGTTGCAATTGGCGCCGGGCGATTTTCTCAACCAGATGGCAGAAAATCCCGCGGTATCGCAGGCGACGATCGAGGCAATGCGGCACCGCTTCGGTCTCGACCAGCCGTGGTACGTGCAGTACGGGATCTACCTGAAGAATGTCCTGTTCCATTTCGACTTCGGGGAATCGTTCTCGCGGCACCAGCCGGTATTCATGGTGCTGCGCGAAGGGTTGGCGAATACTTTGCTGCTCGCGGTGGCGGCGGCGGCGGTGACGTGGGGACTCGCGATTCCGCTCGGGGTGTGGGCGGCGGTGCGGCAGTATTCGTGGGTCGACAAGACATTGTCGCTGTTCGTGTTCATCGGGCTATCGATCCCGGAAATCCTCTCGGGGCTCCTGCTGCTGATGTTCGCGGCGCGCACCGGGTGGTTCCCGGTGGGAGGCATGCGCTCGCTGGACTACGACGATTTCGGGTTCGCCGCAAAGGTGATGGACCTGGGCTGGCACCTGCTGCTGCCGGCGATCGTCGTGGGACTCGTTCCGCTGGCGAGCCGTATGCGCCAGATGCGTGGCAACCTGTTGGACGTGCTGCGGCTCGACTATGTGACCACCGCGCGTTCCAAGGGACTCGATGAGCGCGTGGTGATCTTCAAACATGCGCTGCGCAATGCGCTCAATCCGATGATCACCTTGTTCGGCTACACGCTCGGAGCGCTGGTTTCCGGTTCGTTCGTGGCGGAAATCATCTTCTCGTGGCCTGGCCTCGGCCGCATCACGCTGGATGCGATCCTGACGCAGGACCAGTATCTCGTGATGGGGGCGGTGCTGATGGCTTCGGTGGTGCTGGTGCTGGGCAACCTCGTCGCCGACCTGATGCTGGCGGCCGCCGATCCGAGAATCAGCTATGACTGACCTGTTCACGCCACTGCGAATCAATCCGCTTGATGTCGAAGCGGCGGCCGTGCCCCAGTCGCCCGCCCGCATCTTCTGGCGCCAGTTGCGCAAGAGCCCATTGGCGATCGGTGGGGGCGGGCTGCTGGCGTGCTTCTACCTGTGCGCGCTGCTGGCGCCGTTCATCGCGCCCTACGCGAGTGACGAACTCGATCGCGAGCGCTATTACCATCCCCCGCAGCCGCTCCACTGGATCGATACCGAGGGGCAGTTTCACCTCGTTCCATTCATCTACGCGACGCGCATCACCGATCCCTCATCCTTCCGTTACGAGGAAGACCGTTCCCGACGGGTGCCGGTGAAGTTCTTCGCGCGCGGCGCAGAGTACAAACTGTGTGGATTGATCCCGACGGACCGCCACTTGTTCGGCGTGGAGCTTCCGGCGCGGCTGTACGTCATGGGCACGGACTCGTTCGGACGCGATGTGCTGTCCCGCCTGCTGTTCGGCGCCCAGGTCTCGCTGACCGTTGGGCTCATCGGCATCGCCATCTCGTTCTCACTCGGCATGCTGCTGGGCGGGATCTCGGGCTACTTCGGGGGTGCCGCGGACACCCTCATCATGCGTTCGACGGAGTTGCTTCTCAGCATTCCCTCGTTGTACTTGATCATCGCGCTGCGCTCGATCTTCCCGGTCGACTTGCCCAGCCAGCAGATCTACCTCGGGATTGTCGTTATCCTCGCCTTCATCGCCTGGGCGGGACTGGCGCGCGTCATCCGCGGGCTCGTGCTGTCGATTCGCCGCAACGAGTATGTGACCGCCGCCGAGGCGCTCGGCATGAGCCGCTTTCGCGTCATCACGCGGCACATCCTGCCCAACACCATGTCGTTCGTGATCGTCGCCGCGACCGTTTCGATGCCAGGTTACATCCTCGGCGAGGTGGTGTTGTCGTTCCTTGGGTTGGGCGTCCAGGAGCCGAGCGCATCATGGGGCAACATGCTGAGCCAGGCGCGCGGCATTCGCGCGCTCACGTCGTTCCCGTGGTTGCTGTTCGTTCCAGGATCCGCGATCTTCCTGACCGTCATGGCATTCAACTTTCTCGGTGACGGCCTGCGCGATGCCCTTGATCCGCGCCGGGTGTCCGGAGGCAAGTCTTGAACATGGACGAGCCGCTGCTGCGCATCGAAGACCTCCAGACGCATTTCCGCACCGACGATGCACTGGTGCGCGCGGTGGATGGCGTCTCCTACGACGTGCGCGCCGGCGAAACGTTGGCGGTGGTCGGGGAGTCCGGTAGCGGCAAGAGCGTCACAGCGCTGTCGATCCTGCGGCTGATCCCCACGCCACCCGGACGCATCGTGGGCGGCAGGATCCTGTTCAAGGGCCGCAACCTGCTCGAGCTCGACGAAGCCGCCATGCGGAGGATCCGGGGCAAGGAGATCTCGATGATCTTCCAGGAACCCATGACCTCGCTCAATCCCGTGTTCACCTGCGGCGAGCAGATCATTGAGACGTTGATGCTGCACGAGCGCATCGACCGCAAGGCCGCGCACCAGCGCGCCATCGAGATGCTGCGGCTCGTGGGCATTCCTGCCGCCGAGCAGCGCGTGAACGAGTACCCGCACCAGATGTCGGGAGGAATGCGCCAGCGCGTGATGATCGCCATGGCGCTGGCGTGCAAGCCCGCCATCCTGATCGCCGATGAGCCCACGACCGCCCTCGACGTGACGATCCAGGCGCAGATTCTAGAACTGCTCAAGCGGTTGCAGCGCGAGTTCGGCATGGCCGTGATCCTCATCACCCACGATCTCGGCGTGGTGGCCGAAGCGGCTGACCGTGTCGCGGTCATGTATGCCGGGCAGGTCGTCGAATATTGCGATGTGCGCACCGCCTTTCGCCAGCCGTTGCACCCCTATACCGCGGGGCTGCAGGCCTCGCTGCCGAAACTCGGTGTCGTGCAGGACCGCTTGCGCGTCATCCCCGGCAACGTCCCGAACCCGACACACTTTCCGCAGGGATGCCGTTTCCATCCGCGCTGCCCCGTGGCCGTGCAGGGTTGCCTGCGCGACCAGGAGTTGCGTGAGATCACGCCGGGTCACCTGACACGCTGCTGGCGCGCCGAGGAAATCATGGCCGGTACGCTCGACCCCGTCCCGGCGAGTGCGGCCCCATGACCCTGAACCCGAAACAGGACGGCGCGACGCCGCTGCTGGAGGTCACCAGCCTCAAGAAGTACTTCCCCATCCGCAAGGGTCTGCTGTCACGCGTCGTGGGCCAGGTCAAGGCGGTCGATGGCGTGTCGTTCTCGGTGTATGAGGGCGAAGTGCTGGGACTGGTGGGAGAGAGCGGCTGCGGCAAGACCACGACGGGACGCTGCATCCTGCGCCTGATCGAGCCGACCGAGGGCAGCGTCAAGTTCATGGGCCGCGAGATCATCGGGCTGCCGCGCTCCGAGATGCGCGCCCTGCGGCGCCAGATGCAGATCATTTTCCAGGATCCCTACTCGAGCCTGAACCCGCGCCTCACCATCGGCAGCATGCTGGGCGAGGCGCTGAGCATTCACGGGCTGGCGAGGGGCCAAGCGGCGCGGGATCGCGTCGCCGAGCTGCTGCAACTGGTGGGGTTGTCACCGGCACACGCCGCGCGCTACCCGCATGAATTCTCGGGTGGCCAGCGCCAGCGCATTGGTGTCGCGCGCGCGCTCGCCGTCAGCCCAAGACTGATCGTCGCCGACGAGCCGGTTTCGGCACTCGATGTCTCGATCCAGGCGCAGATCGTCAACCTGCTGCGCGACCTGCAGCGCCAGATGAAACTCACCTACCTGTTCGTCGCGCATGACCTGTCTGTGGTCGAGCACCTGAGCGATCGCGTGGCGGTCATGTACTTGGGCCGCATCGTGGAACTCGCGGAGAGTGCCTCGTTGTACCGCGGGCCCAAGCATCCCTATTCCGTCTCGCTGCTTTCCGCGATCCCGGTACCCGATCCAGACCGGCCGCGCCAGCGCATCGTGCTCAAGGGCGATGTGCCTAGCCCCGCCAATCCCCCGACGGGCTGCCACTTCCATCCGCGTTGCTTCATGGCGCAGGAGCGCTGCGCGAAGGAAGCGCCGCTGTTGCGCGAAGTCTCACCGGGGCACTGGTCCGCGTGTCACTTCGCGGAACAGGTGAGCTCCGAACTGGCCATCCTCACTGGAACAGGGCTCCAGGCGAAGTAGGCGGGCGAGGTTTGGGGGAAATCCCCAAACGCCTGGGTGTTTTCGGGCGCGCAACCGTCGGTTTTGGTGCCTCGACACGTGCTTGTGCGCGGCCGCCGCGTGCCGCGCCGGTTCACGCGCGAGCCCCTAAGCCCCAGTGCCGGCAACGAGTTCACCCGGTGTTGCCCGCCCGCGCCCTACCGCTTACCAGGTTCCGGCATCGCGATTGCGAATACCTCCTGTGTACGCGGTCACCGCAGCGCACGGCCCAAAGCACTGAGGTCCGGACGCGCCAAACGTGGCCCAGCGAAAAAATTGAATACCGATGTGTTCCCTGAGCGACTCGTGATCGGACGGCGTTGGGCTGATCCCCCTATCGAGAGCGAAGGAGTCTGATTGACCGTCGCACGGTCGATTCGGGGAACCTTATAGTCGGGCCCCGATCTCGCGGCTTAAGCCAACCACACCACGGCAAACGCCAGCTCCGCGAACGGGGCCCTTGATTTGTCGCGAGCCGTCCGTCCTCCCGTCACGCGAGCTCCCCCGTGGCGAGAAGTCCCGCGTCAGCCCCACAGGATTCCACGCCCGCCGCCCGTTGACCCCTCCGGGCTTCCCTGCTAGCGTGCCACCGTTGACTCGGCAACTGCCGCAGCCACAACACCATCACGCTCACCGAAGGTCGGTCGTCGACTGTGCCACGCGAGTCCCTCGGGCTGATTGAAACGCGCGGGTATGTGGCCGCCGTAGAGGCCGCGGACGCAATGTGCAAAGCCGCTCGGGTGAGTCTGTCGCGCATGGAAGTCACTCGCGACGCGATGGTCACGGTGGTGGTGCGGGGGACGTTGGCCGATGTGGAAGCTGCGGTAGCTGCAGGTGCTCGGGCCGCGGCACGAGTCGGCGAACTATTACGGCAACACGTGATTCCGGCGCCGGACCGAGACCTCGATCCGACGCTTCTCTCGCCCGATTCGTCAGGGGCCGGCACGGACCGCGAATAAGGAGATTCACATGTCGGAAGAAGCCCTGGGACTGATCGAAACGCGTGGTTTCGTCGCCATGGTCGAAGCCTCGGATGCGATGGTGAAGGCGGCCCGCGTTCAGGTGGTGCACTACGAGAAGATCGGTGGAGGTTACGTGACGACGATCGTGCGCGGTGATGTCGCCGCAGTGCGCGCGGCCACCGAAGCCGGCGCTGCAGCCGCCGCGAAGGTCGGCGAAGTCGTGTCGGTCCACGTCATCCCGCGTCCGCACGCGATGCTCGAGGACGTGCTGCCGATTCGCGTCCGCGAAGTCACCGGATCCAAGAAGTAGGCGCGAGGTGATTCTCGCCCAGGTCATGGGCACGGTGGTGGCCACTCGCAAGGATCCCGCGCTGATGGCGCTCAAGCTGTTGCTGGTGCGTGAAGTGAACGCCCAGTTCGAGCCCGCCGGTGGAGGTGTGGTGGCCGCCGACGCCGTCGGTGCGGGTGAGGGCGAGTTGGTGCTGGTCGCGCAGGGTTCCTCGGCGCGGCTCACCGATGTGTCCCGCGACAAGCCCGTGGATGCCGTCATCTGCGGCATTGTCGACACCGTCGAGCGGGATGGGCGAGATGCCTACAGCAAGCGCACGGGAGCCGTTCGCTCGTGATGCGCCAACGCCGGGGCTCCCACTAGGCCATGTCGATCGACGAACGCCGCATTCAGTCGATCGTGGCCGACGTGCTGGGCCGCCTGGAGGGCGCAGAGCCCAAGGGGAACGGCGCACCCGCGACCGCGCCGTTGGGTGTGCACGCCGATCTCGAGACGGCGATCACTTCGGCGTTCGCGGCGTTCCAGGCGTTCGACGGCACGCCGCTCGATACGCGCAAGGCGATTGTCGCATCGATCCGCGAGACGCTGACCGCGAATATTGATAACCTCGCGACGCTCGCCGTGGAAGAGACCGGGCTCGGCCGGGTCGACGACAAGCGCTTGAAGAACAAACTCGTCATCGACAAGACGCCCGGCCCCGAGGACCTCGAACCCATCGCCTGGACGGGGGATCACGGGTTGACGCTGCTCGAGCGGGCGCCGTATGGACCGATCGCCGTCATCACGCCGGTCACGAACCCCTCTGAGACCATCATCAACAACGGCATCTCGATGATCTCCGGCGGCAACACGGTGGTGTTCTGCCCGCACCCGAA
>JANLOX010000439.1:0-3849 GCA_031366795.1 Candidatus Eiseniibacteriota bacterium
CGCGATAGGCCGCGTCGATCCGGCGGGTGTCATTGGTCTCGGCCACAATACCCCCTTCGGGACATGGGGAACCCCGCGCCCCCGGCTTCTCGCCTTGGAATACGCGGCGGTCGTGCGCGGAGTTGCGGGTAAGGTAATTGACTCGGTATGCGCCGCAGAGGGATTCGACTCTGTCCCTCAATTGTCCCTGAACTGTCCCCGTCGAGCGTCTACTTCCGTCGGTTACCGTCGTCTCGCTCGGCCGGTAAGTCGTTGTCTATGCGCGTTTCCTCGACGGGTTGCGACGATGGTTTTACCCGGTCGGGAGCTTCGAATCCCGTTGGGGACGCCAGCTCACATGTTTCGCTGCAAGAGCTTGCGGGTGCAAGCGCCGGCGAACCCGCCCGAATTGTCCCTCTTCTTTCACGAGAATCCCGTTGGGGGAGTTCGCAGTTCCCTCCACCTCGTGCGCATGTGCTTCCGGAATGAGGCGCCGACGGGGACCCTCTGCTCGTCGGCGGTGAAGCGGGTGGCTGTGGCGCGACAACCGATGACGACGCCGAAGCGCATAAACGAGTAACCAGGGCGATCGAGTACATGTCGGATTCGCTCTGACAAGACCAGTCGGCAATACCGACACCGGGCTCGAAGTGTTCGCCACCGCCAGGTTGGGACGCTCGTCCCCGTTCAGGTCGGTGATGGCCACCGACCTTGGAGAGGCCACGGTAAAGTAGGACTCCAGAACAACTCGACTGGCCCGCGGCGGCGACGCCGCGGATTAATGCGGTCGGACTGGCGCATCCGCATTCAGACGGACCGGCTCCGCGGTCACTTGCCCTTGCTCGCGTCCCATGGTGTGCCCTGCCAGTGCGAGATCTCGCCGTAGTCGCCGCACGCGACGCACTCCCAGCGAATCGCCGAGCCGGGTGAGTCCATGGTGACAGCGACCAGCCCGACGCACGGCACGCGTCCCGGACGGCGGCGGCAGCGCACGCTGAGGAGCCGGGACAGCGGTTCGCGGCTCGCCGTGACCGCCTGGATGATGGCGCCGACGTGCCGCACGATGCCGCGCGCGGCGGGCGCGCCGACGAAGTGCCGTGCATCGGTGATCCACGCCAAGCGGTCGCCCGGCTGAAGCGCAGTGCCCGGGGCTCGCGCTGGCACACTGTGCGAATCGGATCGCGGCAGGGCAGCCGGTGGCGCATCTACAACTGCCCTCGCACGCCCGCGCGCAGTCCCTGGGGACGCGACTGAGGGTTCGCCCCCGCGGGACGCGGCCAACGCGAGTTCCACCTGTTCGGGCAAGTACCGGTCGGCGTGAACGCGCCGGTTGAACTCCCTGGCGTCGAATCGCTCTGCGTCGAAGCGGCCACCGAGCCACTCACCCAGCATCTGGTGATCGGGGTGCTTCGGCGATCGTAAGGCGGCGAGCAGGTTCGCGTATCCCCCTGGGCCGCCGCAGTCCTCGGGCGGGCAGGCACGTCGACCGTCGAGGATCACCGGGTAGCGCGAGCTGCGTTCGTGGGGACGAACCTCGACGAGCTCGACGTCGTGCTCCCAGCCATCGCCGAAGTCGTACTCGTAGCGCACACGATCGCCCGACCGGCGCAGCACGTCTCGCAGCGGAACGCGGCGTTCGTCCTCGAGCGGTCCCGGCAGGTCGAAGTCGGGCAGACCGATCCGCCGCTCGCCCATCTCGAACTGATGCAGGTGGGAGTCCTCCCAGCCCATCACTGCCTGCAGCACCCTGTGCAGTTCGTCAAATTGGGCGTCGTCGCGCATCGTGAAGCGCCGCCACACGGGTGGGCGGACGTGACGCAGCGTCACCTTGAGGACGAAGGTGCGCGGGGCTGAGACAGCTCGGGACATCGTCATTGCGCGTGCATGCTAGCGGTAGCCGGAAACGCTCTCAAGCCGCGTATCGACGACGAGCCACACCTTCGGGCGGATGTGGAAACCCGCGCTTCCGAGCCGGCCGCCTCGCGCCACATCTCAGACCTCCGACTACGCCGAGTTCCCCACCCTGCCGCTCGCAAGGCGAAGAGGTGCAAGCACCAACTCCCTGATCTCGGCAACGGCTTCGGCGAGAGACGGCGCCTCCAATCGATTCCTTGCGAGGAACGCTTTCCACTGAGCTTGTGCAGCTGGCTCATTGGCGAAATCGTCCCTCAAGCCCGGCGGCGCCCCTTTCGGCACTTCGGTCGCACGGCGCTTGAACGTGGCTGTGATCGCGTCGGCCAGAATGGCTGCATCGACCGCGTCTTCGTGAGCGAGGGCACGGATGTCGAAATAGTCCTTCATCCTGCTGTTCCTCGTCCCGAATCGGACGATGGCGTGCAACTTCTCCGCGATCACGCTCTCGCGCGGATACGCGCGCAGGCGCGGGCCCGGCAGGTCGAGCAGACCCGGGTAGTCGAGCCATTCAGGCGCTGGTGTCACGGCATCGCCGATGCCGACGTCCACTTGGACGGTCAGTCGGGCCGCGCCCACGCGAGCCTGCACCGTCGCACGCCAGCCGCCGTAGTCGTCCTCGGCCCGAATCGGCTCGACACGAACTGAGTCCGTGATGAAGTGCACCGCGTCTGGTTCCACCTCTTGATCGACGACCTCGCGCAGGATCCGCGCGAGCGAATCCTCCGAGAGATCCCCGAAGCCCAAGAGGTCGGCGTCACTCGTGGGGCGTAGACCCTTTCCCAACCACGCCAGCATCAACAGCGCACCCTTCAACACGAAGCGGTCGGCCTAGGGTGAACGAGAAAGCCGGTACAAGAACCGCTCGACCGCGTAGCGAGTGAGCACGAGACTCGGATCGACATCGATCTCTCGCGCATGTCGTGCGAGGCGAACTTGAATCGACCGCGCCAATCCCTCGCGCGGGTTGCTCATCCTGTCAGCGCCTCGAGATAGGGCTTCATCACGCGCCGCACCCGGCAGAGCCCGGCGTAGTGGTCGAGTTCGCCCATCGTGAAGCGCCGCGAGCGCCAAGCTTCGCGAAGCGCCTCCAGGGCGACATCGAGTCCGATCTTGTTCCGGTACTTGAAGCAGTCCGCCATCGTCTTGGCGATGCCATAGACCCTGATCGTCTGCCCCTCCACCCGGTGCTCGCGAACTCCCTCGGTGAGCGCGGCACCCGTGAACCGAACGACCCTCAGAGGTGGGTAGCCCGGCGCTGGTTGCCGGGCGCGACGATCGATCGCGATCCAGACCTGGGATGGGAGCTGAGTACCGATGCCATGGAACCGCAGCGCAGACAGCAGACAGATCACGCCTCGTGGCACCGCTGCGCTGGCGAGGGCGAGACCGTGGTGCTCTGTCGTTGGGCTCGCGGGAGTCCGGTACCGGCCGCGGCCCACCCGTTCGAGCTTCCCGGCGGTGACCAGACGACTGAGAGCCTGTCGATGGATTCCGCGTTCCGCGAGTTCGCTCGTGCGCACCCCTTGTCGGCGACGGGCGAGCTTTAGTGTGCGATCGAGATCCGTGGTGGAGCGCATGTGGCGTAGTGTATGCATTTGCGTACTTCTGTCAACAGTTCGCCACGCCAGCCTATCTTGCGGCTGTCCCCAAATTGTCCCCGAACCATCGTCGGCGAGCGCCTACTTCGGTCGGCCGCTGTCGCCTCGTCTCCGACACGGCCCCCTGTCTTTCCGATCTTCGCCGACGGTTTCCCATGATGGTTCGCCCTTCGGGCTCGCTTCGAATCCCGTTAGGGACGCCAGATCACCGAAGCAGCGCTGCGAGTTACAAGTGTCTCGCGCGCAAGTTGTCCTCCAACTGTCCCTTTTCTCCGTTTACTCCTTGTTCATTTGGGCCTTCCGGCTCTCGTGTGGCTGAAAACGCTGAGTTGAGCATCTGATACGCTTTGCGCGGACC
>JANLOX010000468.1:0-2563 GCA_031366795.1 Candidatus Eiseniibacteriota bacterium
GACCTCTACGTCGGCGACGTGTGGTCACACTGCGGCGTGGACACCTTTACCCTGATGAAGAGTGAAGGGCGCTGGCGTGTGGCTGCGCTCATCTACACGATTGAGCAGCCTCCGGCTTGCAACATGCATCCGGCGGGGCCGCCCGCGCACTGACCCCTCAGCTGGAGAGCGCATGCGTGCGATAGTCACTCACAGCATCGTCGCCATGGCTGCCATGGCATTTTCTGGAGAACCGCAGGCCAATTTTCTCCACGTCGTGGTGACGGCGACACACCCGGTCACAATTCACGCCATTTGGCGGCCGTTTGCGGGCGCCGTCGGAGCAGACGGCGAGAATCAACAGGCCGCGCTCCGGACACGAGGCCCGGAGGGGCTGCGCCGCTCACTGGATCTGTCGGTGCGCGATACGATTGTGGTGCGTACACCTGCAGACTTCGTGATCGACATGACAGCTGGCCCGGCCAGCATTGAGGCGCTCGGAACGGACTCCATTCGCGTGCAAGCCCAGTTGCTGCCTGGGCGAGGAGCGATCGTAGCCAGATGGGGGCGGCGACTCGTCGTCACCGCAGACGGCGTTCAGCCCAGCGTAGAGCTGGGCAAGTGAGCGCCGTGGAACGGGGCAGCCGCCAGGCGGATTGTGGCAGGTTCCGATATGCGTTCGCGCCGGGGGAAGGCAACACGGCCGCATCAACCACTCCAATCACGCGCTGGCGTTTGTCACGGGCGTGACTGCTTCGACCGTTCGGTCGCTACTGGTCATTGGCGTCCAATTCGCGAACGTGTGGCCAGCAACCGCGCAGTGATGGAGCATGCACGCGCAACGTTGCGTCGTCACCGAGCCAGCGAGGGACGCCCGATGCATCGACAAACGCCACGCCGATTGGAACATTCGGCTGTTGATCGGCCAACGTCGTCATCTGCGCCTGGGCCTCGTCGCTGATACGGATCCAGGTGTTCTTCAGCACGACCGGGCCCATGGCACGCGACTGAATCTTCTCCAGCTCTGCAGGGTCCACTCGGGCGAAACGGCGCATCATCGACAGCAGCGACAGTGGCGTGAAGCCCGGATCCTTACCGCACGCCGCCCAGCAGGTGGCGGCGAGTGGGAATTGCCGGTGTAGTTCGAGAATATCGACGTAGTCGCGTGTTTCCGTGCGCGCGGCGAGTGTGAGTGCCTTGTTCGTCGCTGCGTCAAAATGGTGCAGGCGCCAACCGAGCAACGCATCCTGGACGATGGGAAAGAAGCGGAAGGCGGAATCCGCCGCCGAGGCAATGCCCTGCTGCGTCCACGCCAATTTGGGTCTTGGGCTCACCCCCATTTGCCTGAAGGGACACAAGGCGGACCGACAGCCATGCGACACCAGTCGCAGGAGCACCATAATTTGAAGGTCCTTTCGTTTGATGCGCGCGCACGTTAGCTGGACCATTCGGGGGCACCCCAGCATTCCTCATAATGCCGAGCGCGGAGCGAATCCACCTCCACGAACGGCATCGTCCAGGACGGGAGGCCTTCGCTCGTCTGGACGGCGTGCAATACGGGTTGGTGAGCTATACTTCGTCATGATCTTGCCGACCGCAGTCCAACAGCACGCGTGGATGATGCAGTGGCGCTCCGCCGCGGTCGAGTTGGAGCGCGTGCGGTTGCACGAACTCGCCGCCGTGGATCTCGCTCGCGTTGCTGCGGATCTCGAGGATAGCTGCGTGGTCTCGGCGCTTGGGGCACACCCCGACTCACCAATGATCTCGACCTGACGCTGCTGACAGGGTTTGGCACCGAAGCGACCTATGCGGCGGCGCTGCTTACCGAGTTCGAGAGTCGCATCAGCGATGCTACGGAGTTTGCCCTTCAGAATCGTGTCCTTTTGTTGCGGACGCCTGATGGCTTAGGCATTGATGTCGCCCTCGGGGCCATGCCGTTCGAAGCCAGCGCGATTACCCGATCGACATGCTCGCCGCCCGGACTGTCATAATAGCACCTTGAAATGTCGGTGGTGACCACAGAAATTTCAAGGTATGAGAAATCTCGAGAGAGTACCCGCCCTCCGCGACATCCGGCGCCTCCTGCGCCAGACGCCCGTCGTCGCGCTACTCGGACCGCGTCAAGTGGGGAAGACCACCCTCGCGCGCCAGATCGCCGCGTCGCATCGCGGCAGAACAACGACGTTCGATCTCGAGGATCCGCGCGACGTCGCGCGCCTGGCCGATCCGATGCTCGCGCTCGCGGCGTGTCGTGGTCTCGTCGTACTCGACGAGATCCAGCGGCGCCCCGACATCTTTCCCGCGCTCCGCGTATTGGCCGATCGACGGCCCCTGCCGTGCCGCTTCCTGGTACTCGGCAGTGCCACGCCGGAACTGCTCCGTCAAGGCGCGGAGTCACTCGCCGGCCGCATTGCGTTCCATGAGCTGCGCCCCCTGTCGCTCGACGAGGTTGGCGTCGACAAGCTCACGCGGCTGTGGCGCCGTGGCGGCTTTCCGCGCGCCTTCCTCCTCGGAGCCGAGCAGGCCAGCATGGACTGGCGACGCGAATTCGTGCGCACCTTTCTCGAGCGCGATCTGCCGCAAC
>JANLOX010000019.1:0-24573 GCA_031366795.1 Candidatus Eiseniibacteriota bacterium
CTTCCTGCGGATCGGAAATGTCGGCCGGCGTGATCTTGTTCATCACCTCGGCGGCCGTGTAGCCCAGCATTCGCTCGGCGCCGACATTGAAGATCTGGATCACGCCCTTGGCGTCGGTGGCGATGCTCGAGAAGTTGGCGCAGTTGAAGATCGCGCTCTGCAGGGCCCCCGCCTTGAACAGCGCCTTTTCTGCCCGCTTGAGCAGGGTGGGATCGCCGGAACCCGTGAAAGTGCGGACCCTGCTCTTCATTACGTCTTTCGCCTTGGCCAATATGCCGCCCCGGTAGCTGATGTGCGCCTCCGGCTGCGTCCGGGAGCCTCAGTGTCCGGCTCCACCTAGCGCAATTGCTCCCCTAGTGGGGGAATACCGCTTAATGGCGCGCCCGTCGTGAGGGCAGTGGCACCACGCGCGCCTCGGAGATGAGTCCACGCTCGAGCATGCTGTCGGCGGAGACTTGGGCGCGTTCCGGGCTGCTGTAGACGCCGACGACGACGCGGTAATTCGTGCCTCCGTTGTCGGTTTCCGCGACGACCCACCCCGCGAGCCCGGTCTGGACGATCAGGTGATCGCATTCCAGATGCGCGCGGTTCGAGTCGAGGTAGCTGCCGACGTCGAGACCCAGGCGCTGCCGCCTGGCTGCGTGGGCGACGGAGTCCGCGTGGGGCGGAGCCGGCGCGGGGGGCGCGGGCGATAGCGTGGTTTCGTCCTCGGGCGAGTCCGCGAGGCCGAGTGCTGCCACCGGCGGCGTGGCGGGCGAGGCTGCGACTCCCTGTGGCTTGGCCGCTACCGTGGTCGCGCGCACAGGCTCTACCATTGGCGCTGAAGAATGGGTTTGGAGTGGCGCCGCGGTGGACGTTCCTCTCTGGGAGACTGTCGTCGCGGCGACCGCGGATGAATGCGGCACGAGGCCGTGCCCGCGGCTCAAAATCATCACGGTGGTCAGCGCGGCCGCGACGAACACGCCGCCTGCGATCACCGGAGCGGTGGCACCGTTCGTGGCGCGGTGACGTACGGGAGGCAGCGGGTTGCGCCCTGCCCGCGAGGCGGGAAGATCCTCCGGCAAATCATCGAGCACGATCAGCTTCAGCGGTTTCCTTGCGGCTGCGGGCTCGCCACTCGCCGAGTCGTGGGCAGGATCGCCCGGCAACGAATCCGTTTCGTGCGATCGCACTGCGCCTGCCATTTCGTCCGCGGTCGCCGTGTGGTTCTCCCAAACGGGTGAATCGACATCGAATTCGCTGCCATCCGAATTGCCGTAGCCTAGTGCCGAGCCGATGCGCGGCGGGCCCTGTGAACCGACGAATCGCGACACCCATGCGCTGACGCGCGCTTCCGAATCGCCGGGCTCGACGCGTGTGTTCGCGGCCGCGGTGGGCAGTGGCTCGGCTTTGTTCTCGGCGCGCGCGGGTGCGGGCGCAGCGGTGACTGGCGCCTCCGTTCCGACGCGCGCGGGTGCTGCTTTCCGTTCCGCGGTCGTGCGCAATGGCACGGGCGGTTGTCCCGCCGCGGCACGCACATGTTCCGTGGTCACGCTGGCGGATCCTGTTTCACTCGCCAGGCGCATCGCTTCGGATGCGAGGGTGTTGATGGCGCGCGGCACACCGTGGGACAGCGCGTGAATCTCAGTGGCGCTCTGGCGCGGGAACAGTTGCGCGGGATTGCCGCCTGTGGCCTCGACGCGGTGGTTCAGGTAGCGCCGCGTCGCCTTGTTCGAGAGCGGTTCGAGCCGGCAATGCGCGGTGACGCGCTGGCCGAGTGCGGCGAGTTCCGGGGCCGCCAGCTTCTCGTGCAGCGAGGGCAAGCCGACGAACACGAGTTCGAGGCTTCGCTTCGCTTGCGCCTCGGAGTTCACCAGCAGCCGCAATTCATCGAAGGCACCGGCGGCCAACAGGTGGGCGTCCTCGATCACGATGACCGCGACCTGCGAGGCCTTCGCGATCTGGGAAAGCTTGGCGTCGAGCGCGCCGAGCAGCTGCGGCTTGCTGGCGCCCGCGGGCGGATCGGCACCCAGCCGGCGCGCAAGTTCTTCCAGCAGTTCGAGGCGCGAGAGTGTGGGGTTGGGGACGCAGACCACGCGCGCCCGTTCGCCCCAACGCGCGGTTGCTTCGAGCAGCAGCGCGGTCTTGCCGGTCCCGGCCTCACCGGTGACGAGCAGGATGCGCTCGCGCGTGCCGAGACCGTCATCGAGACGCGCGAGCGCGTCCTTCCACGCCTCGTTGCTGCAGATGAGGCGGGGGGAATAGGTCGATGAAAATGGATGATCGGCAGGCACGGTCGGCGCGCTTGAGCCCAGGTGATGCTGCTGGATCCCCAGCGTCCGGTGCCGAGGTCCTTGCGGGGGGTATCGGCAGGGTCAGCGCGCCGAATGAGCGCCGGATTCAGCGTGTTGGCGGACGAGCGTGAGCCCTCGCGCGCCCATGGGCAGCGGTTGCGCGCCCTAAGGCGAGCAATACAAACCGCGGCGAGCCCTCAGGCGCCGCCCAGCCATTGTCCCGCGGCCCAGTCCGCTTCCTTCAGCCGCTCGATCAACGCCACCACTTCATCGCGCTGCGCGTGAGTCGTCAGCAGCACGAGATCGCCTTCACGCATCCACTGGAGCGCCGCGCGTGTGGCGTCGAGTTCGGTGGGGTGGAGCGATAGCGACGCCGGGTCCGCGCCGAGGGCGAGCAACTCGGATTGCAGCAGCCCCGGCACCACGCCGGGCTCACGGCCGCGCAGGAAGGATTCCATCTCCTTGATGAACACGCGCGCGGGGCCGGTCGACCAGGCGGTGCGCGCGAACTCGCGGATTGCTTCGTCGTCGCGGTCACCGGCCTGCCCGATGACGATGGCGCGGCGTTGCGCCGGCATCGCCTTCGTCATCTCGGCGAGAGCGCTAAGGCCGTGCGGGTTGTGCGCGTAGTCCACGATCACCGTGCCGCCGCCCAATGCCCAGACGTTGGCGCGACCGGGATTGCTCGCGAGGCTGTTGTCGAACGCCATCAGCCCGCGTCGGATCGCCTCCTCGGGCAGGTTGAGCGCCATGGCGACGCCGATCACGCCGAGCGCATTGGCGATGTTGTGGCGCGCCGCGCCGCCCATCAGTAGCGGCACTTCATCGATGCGCGCGATGGCGCGCCGCTCGCCGCCGCGCGCGAACACCAGGGCGTCGCCTTCGAGATAGACGGCCTCATGGCCGCGCGCGAGGTGTTCGCCGAGCACCGCGTGCGCCGGGTCAAGCGTGAACCACGTCACTTGAGATGCGAGCCTGGGCCCCCGCTCGAGCAGCAGCGGATCGTCGGCGTTGAGCACGACGCGGCCGCCCATGACGACGGCGCGCGCGACGACGAGCTTGACGGAGGCCATGGTGGCGAGGTCGAGTACGCCGTACTCGCCGAGATGATCGGCGGCGACGTTGGTGACCAGTGCCGCCTGGGCGCGCGGCACGGCGAGCCCGCGGCGCAGGATGCCGCCGCGCGCGACTTCGAGCATGGCGACCTGCACGCGCCGGTCGCGTAAGACCGTGCGCGCGCCGTTCGGCCCCGAGAAGTCACCCTTCTCGATGATCTCGCCATCGACGCTGATCGCATCCGTCGAGGAAACACCCGCGACCTGTCCCGCCGCCTGCGCGATGGCGCCGAGCAGCCGCACACTCGTCGTCTTGCCGTTGGTGCCGGTCACGAGGGCAGTGCGGATGTCGTACATCGAGCCCCACGGCACCAGGCGCGTCGCGGCCTGCGCCTTGTCGATCGGCCAGGCGCGCGAGCCACGGCCGAGGCCGATCGAGACGGTGGTGTCGTCGGACAACAACGTTACGTTGCGCTCGGCGGCGGCCACGGCGAGCGCCGGCAACCACGGTTTGCGCTCGAGCTTGATGACCTTCGCGAGCCGCTCGGCGGCCATCTCGAACGTTTCGTCCGTGGGCATGTCTTCGATGACGAGCGGCAGTTGCCCGAGTGCCCGCGCGGCCGCGGCGATCGCCGCTTCGTTGAGCTCGGTCGCGGCGTACAGAACATCGATCGGCGCTTCGAACGCCAGGCTCATGCCGCCGGTATAGCTGCGCGTGACGATGCGCGGGCTGCTCCAGCCCACCCATTGCATCAGGCGGCCCAAGGCAGTGCGCCACGCGGTGGCCACGGCATCGGGATCCAGTCCCTCGAGGGCGAGGTCGATGATGGCCCCGGGCTGTTGCAGCAGCAGGCTCGGGCCGGTCAGGCGCCGTGAGTCGAGGACACGCATGTGAGTGTTCAGGCGCGGACTGCTGCGATGCGCGTGGCCAGCGGCGAGTGCTGCGCCCAATCGCGATGAGCCCGGCTCAATCCGTGCTCTCCGTCTCGCGCGCCAGTCGCACGCCACGCTCGTCGCGGATCAGCAACTGGCCGTCCTCGAGCTCGACCGCACCCGCTCCGGTCTCGACGTTCGCCGGACTTGGCCCCTCATGGCTCGCGGTGCCGGGCGCAAAGTGGATGACCTGGTTCCAGGTGCGCTGCAGGGCGTCGGCGAAGATCAACACGAGATCGCCGGGCCGCGCGCGCTCGAGCGCCGCGGACACCGCTTCCTGCTCATCGGGAATCATCTCGACCGTGTGCGTTGCCATGCCCTCTTCGAGCAGGGCGGAGCGCAGCATGCGCGGCACCTCGTCGCCCTTGCGCCCGCGCAGGCCGTCGTCCCGGCGGCAGATATAGTGATCGAAGTGCCCCGCCGCGGCGCGGCCGATGCCGGCGATGTCATCATCGCGCCGGTCTCCCGGAGCCGCGAGCACGCAGATCCGCTTGCCACGCACCTGCATGCGGTCCGACAGCTCGCACATCGCTTGCACCGCCGCCGCATTGTGGCCGTAGTCCATGATCACGGCGAAGGGGTGGTGGTTGTAGACGTTGGTGCGGCCGGGTGCGAGTTCAAACGTGGTGTCGAACGACTTGAGGCCCTGGCGGATATCGTCGAGCTTGGCGCCCATGGCGTAGGAGATCGCCGCGGCGAACATGGCGTTCTGGATGTTGTGGCGCGCGCGACCCTCGAGCGTGCAGGGGATCGCATGGGTCCACAGCACCGGCAGGTGGAGGCCCCGATCGAACAGCGTGATCATGTGGCCGTTGACACCCTCCTCGAGCACGCAGGCGCGCCCGCCAGCGCGGATGTGTTCCTTCACCAGCGGGAACTGTGATTGTAGCGTGACGTAGCAAACGTGGCTCGCACGCGTGTGGTCGGCCATTTTCAGGCAGTGCGCGTCGTCGGCGTTGAGCACTGCGGTCTCTTGCGCGATCTCTATGACGACGCGCTTCACCTCGGCGAGCTGCTCGAGCGTATCGACACCCTTGAGCCCCAGGTGATCGGAGCTGATATTGAGCACCGCGCCGACCTTGCACTTGCGGTAACCGAGGCCCCTCCGGAGGATGCCGCCGCGCGCGGTCTCGAGCACCGCGGCATCGACGCTCGGGTCGCGCAGCACCATGCGCGCCGAGACCGGCCCCGTCATGTCGCCCTTCACCGTGAGCTGGCCGTTGATGTAGACGCCATCGGTGGTCGTCAATCCCACCGTGTGCCCGCACAGCTTGAGGATGTGGGCCACCATGCGCGCGGTCGTGGTCTTGCCGTTCGTCCCCGTGATCGAGGCGATGGGGATGCGGTTCGGCGTGCCCGTGGGAAACAGCATGTCCATCACCGGTCCCGCGACATCGCGTGGCGTGCCTTCGCTGGGTGCCACGTGCATGCGGAAGCCGGGCGCGGCGTTCAGCTCGCAGATGGCGCCGCCCACTTCGCGGTAGGATTCGGTGATGTCGGGCGAGATGAAGTCGACACCGCCGACGTCGAGCCCGATCGCGGCCACCGCGCGCACCGCCATCTCGACATTGTCGGGGTGCACCACGTCGGTGACATCGATCGCCGTGCCACCCGTCGACAGGTTGCCTGTCATGCGCAGCATCACCACTTCGCCCACGGGCGGGACGGTCTTGCGCGAGTAGCCCACATCGGCGAGGCAGCGGTCCGCCTGCGCGTCGAGCTCGAGCCGCGTCAGCACCTTCTCGTGCCCGATGCCGCGGCGCGGGTCATGATTCGTGAGATCGACGAGCTGGTCCACCGTGTGGTCGCCATCGCCCACGACGTGTCCCGGCACGCGCTTGGCCGCCGCGATCAGGGCGCCATTGATGACGAGCATGCGGTAGTCGCCACCTGTCACGAACGTCTCGACGATCACCGCGCGGCTGTGCTCGCGCGCCTTGTGGTAGGCCGCGCGAACCGCGGCGCCATCGCGCAGGTCGAGTGCCACACCGCGCCCGTGATTACCGTTGTAGGGCTTGACCACCACCGGGAATCCCAGCTTCTGCGCGGCGATCGCCGCCTCCTCCTCGGTGTAGACGAGCCGCTGCTGCGGCACCGGCAGCCCGAGATCACCGAGAATGCGGTTCGTCTCTTCCTTGTCGGAGGCGATCTCGACGGCGATGTGACGTGTCTCGCTGGTGATCGTCGCCTGGATGCGCTTCTGGTACTTGCCGTGGCCGAACTGCACGAGGCTCTGGTGATTGAGCCGGATCCACGGAATGTCGCGTGCTTCCGCGGCGCGCACGAGTGCCGCCGTGCTGGGTCCCAGTGCCCGGCGCTGCGTGAAGCGGATGAACTCGTCGCGCGATTCCTCAAACACGAACCCCTTCGGCAGCGCATCGGCCGGTCGCAGCGCTGCGGGCAGCAGCGAGAACAGCAGCAGCAGGCCGAGCTTGCCGGCTTCGACGCCGACCTCCGCCTGCT
Source organism: Candidatus Eiseniibacteriota bacterium (assembly GCA_031366795.1). Classification (GTDB taxonomy): domain Bacteria; phylum Eisenbacteria; class RBG-16-71-46; order RBG-16-71-46; family RBG-16-71-46; genus JANLWK01. The sequence continues at coordinate 6,725 of JANLOX010000019.1, forward strand.
CGAACTGGTAGACGATCTCGTAGATGCCCGTGGTCCCAGTGGTGCGCGTCTTGCCGAAGGTGACGCGCGCGCCCGCGATGTTCTGCAGTTCGATCGCGACATGCTCGAGCACGTGACCCAGCCAGGTGCCCTCGTCCTCGCTCAGGCGGCGGATGAAGCCGCCGGGCTCGCCATACGAGCAGCCATGCTCCCGCAATCCCGGAAGTGCCTCGACCAGTCCATCCACGAACGCCTTCCCCAACTTCATGCTGGGCCACTGCTCCAACTCGCCGAGATCGACGATGAAGCGGATGACGGGGAAGTGGGCGTAAAGGCTGGGGCCGAGATAGACGGAAGAGTCGAGCAGCTTCATGGCGTGGAGCCCCGGGGAGTGGGAGAGGGGGGACGGCCCACCAATCTAACGGGGCGCGGCCCGAATCGCCATGAGTAATGAGGGCTCGCGGGCGCTACTCGTCCGCCAGCGCTCCCGAGGCGCTCGCCGTGCGGGTGGCCAGGTTATAGGTGCCGCCCTTGACCAGCACGTGCAGCTTCACGCCCAGCAGGCTCACCGGTTCGCCCTGCCGCGCGGCGTCGATCGAGGAGTACTCGATACTGGAAGGGTCGACGATCGTGATGGCACCGCTGCCCACGACTTCGAGGCAGTTGTCCGGGCCGATGAACGCCGCGGTGTCCTCATCGAGGCCAATGCCCGTGGCGAAGGGATTAAAGGCGAGTGCGGTGAGCAGGCGGCCGAGGCGATCGCGCTCGCGGAAATGTTGGTCGACCACAATGCGGTTGGTCAGGCCCAGCCCGGGGGCAAGCTGGACCATGCCCGCGTGCGGCGTCGAGCCTTCTTCGCCGTAGGCGATCATGTGCTCGGGCAGGAATGCCGCTCCCGCCGAGGTGCCGCCGATGGTCACGCCGCGCGCATTCATGGCGCGCAGGGCCTTTGCGACCGAGGTGCCGCCCAGCGTGGTGCTCAAGCGCAACTGGCTGCCGCCGGTGAGGAACACGCCCGTCGCCTTCTCGAGCACCGCCAACTCTTCGGGGTCCTCACACTGCTGGCGCGACTCGAACGGCAGTACCCACACCTTCGAGGCCTTGAGGTCGCGGAACAGTTCTTCATAGCGCCGGCCGGTGGTGCGCAGCTCGGACGCGGTCGGGATCACCGCGATCGCCGCATTGCGCCCGCCACAGACACGGACGAAGCGCTTGAGGATCGCTTCGTCGCCGATCTTATCCTCGGCGCCGCCGATCGGCACGATGGAACCGCGCTGATGCCCCTCGGGCACGTGGGATGGGCTCATGACGCGTCCTCCATGACGCGGTTATCGGTCGCAGGGCTCAAGGAATGCAGGACAAGGTTCTCGCGGGAAGGTGCATGCCGAAAACGACGCGCAAAGCTAACATATTTGAACGATTCGCAAGCTGCAGCCCGGGAGACCCGCGGGTCGTGGGACCTCGGTCGCATTGCGCAACTCCTGAGTTCGCTCCGTGCGCCGAGACCGCTACCCCGCCAGTTCCTTGAGCCGCTCGAGCAATCGCGTCACGCCCAACGTATCCAGCTCGCAGTAGCGAAGCAGCGCTTCACGCACGCGCGCGCGCTCGTCGGTCGCGAGGCTGGCGTTGTCGAAGATGAGCCGCTCCAACTCGCGGCTTGCGGCTGTGCCCTCGGCGATCTCGAGTCCCTCGTAGGTGAGACTGGGCACGAGGGCAGGCAACACCACCTTGAGGCTGAAGCTGCCGCCGAAGTCCGGGTGATAGACGTGCTTGCGCAAAATCGGCAGCGGATCATCGAGCCGCGCCACGATCTTGTCGATCGTAGGCTTGAGGTGCGGCAGCGAGGCCGCGACCAGGTTCAGGCAGCGCGACTCGAACGCCTTGTTGTAGGCGAGAATCGTCGTGGCGTCCTTGCAGGCGAGCGCCAGGCGCTTGATCAGTTCCGGACGCGGGTCCGCAGGCCCTTCCGCGAGCCACGCGTGGTGCGTCCACCCACCATGGCCGTCCTGCACATGCGCGCTGAACTGCGCCGTCACCGGATCGTACGGATGACAGCCCTGCCACGCCGGGATCGCGGGCGCCAGCGTTTCGAAGTCGATGATGGCGATCGGTTCGCGCAACGCGGCGAGGGCCTTCGCGAGCCCAGGCTCCACGATCATCTCGCCGCTCGTCACCGAACGGCGCTGGCGCTCGGCTTCATCGCGCAGCTTCAATCCTTCGGGGAGTTGGTCGATCGTCGAGTAGCCGTCCGCCTCGAATTGTTCCCAGTTGCGCCCGATCGCGTAGAGCTCGCTGACGTGATGCTCGGGCCGCTCCGGCCAGCAGCGAGCCATGAACGGGCACTCATAGGGCGAGGTGCAGTGCGGGCCGATCGCGACTTCGGGGAGCGGTCCGTTCAGCATGTCGAGCTGGCTGCGGACCTCGGCGGGAATTCCCGCGAGCAACGCCTCTGCACGGTCAGTCACGTCCTCGCGCGCAAACAAGTTGCCGAGGTTCGGGTAGGTGCACTCGCGATTCAGGTGCATCAGCTCTGCGCGGTCCACCTTGAGCCCGGACGAGCGCAGCACGTGCAGCTGCACCGCGATATCGGGGATGTGCGGCTCCTTTACCTGAGTCGTCGACTTCACCTCGATCAACTTCCAGCCGCCCGGCACGCTTTCGAGAATGTCGACCGCGACGAACACGTCTTCGGCCATGACCGAGGCCTCGTAGATCGCCGGCGCCTTGTTCTCGATCGCCAGTTGCGTCGCTGCGAGCCGTTCAGCGTACGCGCGGAACGGGAAGTCGATCAGCACGCCGCCGGGAAACTGCTGCTGCGCCGCGAGCCCGACCACATGACCCTGGTTGAAGATCGCCTCGAGCGAAGCATCGGGCTTGAGTTCGGGAGCGTCGGGTTCGTGCGAGCGCCACCACAACTGGCGGTGGCACTGGAGGCCGGCGCAATAGCGGGACTTGGAGAGGCGCATACCAGTAACTCCCTGCAATTAATTGCGATTGAACCAAAGTGGTAATGGGCGTTCAGCGTTTTGTGCTCCATCAGAACGGCGAGCATGTCATCGCCACAGTGTTGACCACAACGACGCAATGCGCCATCCAGATGCTTTCCCAAGTTCGCGTTGCCCGGTGACCCTAACTGCTCGCAACGCGCCTATTGGGATTGTGGCGTTTACTGCAGAAGAACTTTCTCAACATTCAACTCGATCGGCGCTCGATGTTTTTCGCGTTTCAACCTGTTTGTACTTGCAAAGCGAAGCCGTGAGGACGGAGGATGCGTTTGGTCATTCAATGTTTGAGCAGTCGCCTTGTGAATCGATCGGTGCCGCGATCAGGGTTCATGCGATGCGGCCCTGCCGCACCGGAGCCTGTGTTCCCCTCGGCGGTCGATTCCTTTGGAACGCGCCGCCGCCCGGCTTGCTTGAGCCATTGAACCAAAGTTTGGTTGCAGGCTCTTCCCCTCGGAGGTCGCTCATGTTTACCAGGCCACAGGATCACTCTCCTCGCTGCGCGCAGTGGGTTGTTGTTGCCGCGGCGCTCGCACTCTGCACGTTCGCCGGCGCGGTATCCGCCATCGCCTCGAATGATCTTCCCAGGCTGACGTATCCCGAAATCGCGCGAACCGCGCCGGCCGGCAAAGTGGGATCAGTCGTTCGGTTTGAACCCCGGCGCGCTTTCGAACAGGTCGGGCGTAGCGGAACCGGAGCGGGGACTGTCTCGACCCCGCCGGCCAAGACGCCAATCGAGGCGACCAGCACCTCGCACATGGTCGTCAACGACAACTGGGTGGTGTTGCCGAACGGCACCATCGTGACCGTTGGATTCGCGAGCTACAAGATCGGCACCGATGCATTCGCCGCGATCCAGCCGGCCATCAATGCCGTGAACCCCGGCGGCATCGTTGACGTCCTGCCGGGCGTCTACAGTGAGACGGCCGCGAACAGCTTCCTTTATGACGCGAGCGGCCCATACACGTTTGGTCTGTTCTTCGCGAAGGCAAAGGGCGCCATCAAGCTACGGGGGGTGACCGCCACGGGCGTCGTGATCACCAGCGCCGCGGCCACTCAGGCGACCATCACCACGAATTCAGATGCGAATTTTGGTCCGGACGGATTCTTTGTCGAAGGGGACGGCGTCACGATTTCTGGACTAGTCGTCTCGACAAACTCGCTCGGGACGAACAAGACCATGGAGATCGCGGGCGACAACTTCACGCTCAAGAACTGCAAGATCAGCGACAACGAAGGCTCCGTCTACTTCAACGACTGGCAGTACGACGGGATCAACAATATCTCGCACATCCTGACCTACCACGTTACCGGCAACATCTTCCAGGCGGGTAACAGTGTCGATATCACCAGTGGCGCCGGATTGTCTGGGCCTGCGTCCGGTCGCGTAATCTCCGGCAACACCTTCAATAACGTCGCGGGCGAGACGTGGCCCATGATCAGTTTCAACGGTTCCAACACCGGTGTGCCCTGGTTCATTTATTCCGTGGGCGGCGCGGTGATCACGGGTAACACCTTCACGAACACCGAACCGCTCGGCCAGCACATCCGCGCCCGGGGCACGTACAACAATTCCCAGTACGACTGGGCCTCCTATTGGAACAGCAACACGTTCGACCGGGGAGTTGTGGTTGGCGTTGCGCCCCCGGCCGACCTGCGCACCTTCGTCGTGGCGGGCTTCTATGGGAACTACAACGACGTTCGCCACATCTCCAGCGCCATCCAGCCCGAGGTTGACCATGGCGTGACTGGGGATATCGTGCTGGCGAAGGCGGGGCTGTACCCTGAGCAAGTCACGGTGAGCACCGCTTTGACGCTTAAGGGCGCGAATGCCGGCGCCTGTGCCGCAAATGGCGGCCCGCGTGGCGCGGAGTCCACGATTGACGGTAGTTCCGTTGATGCCGCCGTCGTAATCCTCGAGGACAACGTCACCCTCGATGGGTTCGAGGTCATCCAGGGCTTGAATGGACTGAACGCCGGCATCTGGATGTCCGCGAGCAAACAGAACATGACCATCAAGAATAACGTGATCACCGACAACACCATCGGGGTCTATGCCAATTGCGCAGGTGCCTCCGACATTTCGTGCAACCTGATCAGCATGAACAATGCCCCGGGACCTGCCGGCGGAACCGGAATCTACTCCGAGTTCACCGCCGGCATGAACATCCACAACAACGAGATCACGGGCCATACCGACAACAACCCCGTGGTGTTCGCCGCGACCGGCCCGGGCGTCCACACCGGCCTGAGCTTCGTTTCGAACAATGTCCATGACAACAGTTTTGGTCTGTTCGCGCTGGCCGTGAACGGCGGGTTGTTCTCGGGCAACACCATCACCACCGCAGGCGGCGCCACCGGATTGACGCTCGGCGGGAATTGCTCCGCCATCGAGGTGAGGGACAACTTCATCGATGCGAACCTGCGCGGTGTCCGGGTGTTTGACTACGGCTATGTTTCACCGGGCGCCAACAGCAACATCAAGGTGAATCACAACAACCTGGTGAACGACTCCGAATTCGGAGTCGGCCAACTGGGCGGTTACTCCGGGCCCGGCCAATTGGATGCCACCTGCAATTGGTACGGCGACATCAGTGGTCCCAACGCGCCTCTGAACCCCAGCGGCACTGGCAGCGCGGTCACGGGCACGACGGCGTTCTACCCGTGGTTGAACGGTTCCATCGCCGGCGCTCCGCTGTGCAACCAAACGATCAACTGGACGATCACCTCCACGCAGGGCGCGGGGGGAACCATCTCGCCGCTGGGCGCGCAGCCGGTGCCCGATGGATCGAGCCAGGCCTACTCGATCGTTGCCAATTCGTGCTACGTGATCGCCGATGTCAAGGTGGACGGCATCTCGGTGGGTGCCACGGGTTCGTACACGTTCACGGGCGTCAACGCGAATCACACGATCGACGCGGCATTTGTGCCGGCGCGTTACTCGATCACGGCGAGTGGCGGTGCCGGTGGCACTATCACCCCGGCCGGAACCCTCGCCAGCAACGTCGTCGCCTACGATGTGCCCCCAACGACCGTGGGCAGCCAGACGTGGACCGGTGCCCTGGGAATGGACTTCGACGTCACGTCCGCCGTCGTCGTCACCCAACTCGGGGCGTTTGACTCGGGCTCCGACGGCCTGGCTGCGCCAATCAGCGTGCGGCTTTACGACCGTGACACCGCGACACCGGTCCCCGGCGGGACCATCCTGTTCAACACCGGCGAGGGCACGCTCGTGGGTGGCAGCCGCTTCAAGGCATTGGCGAGTGCGATCACGCTGCCGGCCGGCTTCCACGGCAGCATCGTCGCCGACGGCTACGGTGCCCTCGAGCCAAACGGCAACAGCAGTGGCGGTGCCACGGCGTGGACGACGAACGGCGGCGGCGCCATCAGCTTCGTGGGCTCGTCGCGCTACGACAACGCCGCGGGCGGATACCCGCTGACGCTCGACACCGGCCCCGTGAATCGCTACGCCGCGGGCACGTTCATGTTCGACGACGGCACGGTGGCGTGCGGCGCCGACCAGTCGTTCACCATCACGCCGGGAAATTGCTATACGCTGGGCACGCTGACGGTCGACGGTAACCCGGTCGCCATCGCGAACAGCTACACGTTCACGAACGTGCAGGCCAATCACACGATCGCGGCAACCTTCGCTCCGAGCGGCCCGTCCACGATCACGACATCGTCGAGTGCGGGTGGATCCATCGCCCCCGTGAATCCGTCGGTGGCCTGTGGCGCGGACCAGAAGGTCACCATCACCGCCGATGACTGCTACACGTTGACGGGTTTGACGGTGGACGGTAATGCGGTGGGACTCACCGCGAGCTACACCTTCACGAACGTTCACGGCGACCACACGATCGCCGCGGTGTTCACGCCGAACGGCTCGTACACGATCACGACCGTTGCGGGTGCGGGCGGTTCCGTGACGCCGTCGAACCCGGCTGCGGCGTGCGGTGCGGACCAGAAGATCAACATCACGGCCGACGATTGCTACTCGCTGGCGACGTTGTTGGTCGATGGCAACCCGGTGCCGCTGGCGGCGAGCTACACGTTCACGAATGTGCACACGACCCACACTCTCGCGGCCACGTTCAGCTTGAACGGCCCGTACACGATCTCGACGACGGCAGGCGCAGGGGGCACGATCACGCCGCCGAACCCGTCCGTGGCGTGCGGTGCGGACCAGAAGATCAACATCACGCCTGACGATTGCCACTCCGTTGCGACACTGACGGTGGATGGCAATGCGGTGGGTGCAGCGACGACCTACACGTTCACGAACGTGCATGGTAGCCACACGATTGCCGCGACGTTCTCGCTGGATGGCCCCTACACGATCAGCACGTCGTCGGGACCGAACGGTACCGTCACGCCGGCCAATCCTTCAGTGGCATGCGGTGCGGACCAGAAGATCGCCATCACGGCGGCGGTGGGGTATGGCATCAACACGCTTACGGTCGACGGCAATGCGGTGCCTCCGGTGGCGAGTTACACGTTCAGCAACGTTCACGCGAACCACACGATCGCGGCGACGTTCAAGGATGTGACGCCGCCCCAGGTGACGGTCATCTTCCCCAACGGCGGCGAGAACTTCCTGCTAGGCTCGGATCTGAAGATGCTGTGGACCGCCACCGACAACGCCGGCCCGATCGCGAATGTCTCGCTGTGGGTCTCCCGTGATTACGGCGCTACCTACACCGTGATTGCGCCTTCTACCCCCAACGACGGCACATTCGTGTGGAAGGCGGAGTCGCCCACGAACACAGGGCCCAATGCGGTGTACTCGGCATTGTTCAAGGTCGTGGCCGTTGATGCGACGGGGAACTCGGGCGAGGACGCCAGCGACGCGCCGTTCTCGATCTTCGATTACACGACCTCGGTGGTGCTGACGCAGTTGGACGCTGAGCGCGTGGCGACGGGCATCCAAATCAAGTGGGACCTGCAGGCTCGCGGAGTTTTCTCGTCGGTCAGTCTCGAGCGTGCCGAGAACGAAGTGGGACCGTGGCTGCCGGTTGCCGCGGAACTTCGTGACGAGGCGGGCGTGACGGTGGCGCTGGACCGCACCGCAGTTGCGGACCAAGGCTACTGGTACCGTCTCATTGGCACGACGAATGCCGGATCCACGGCGGTCTTTGGTCCCGTCCAGGGTTCCAAGTCTGCTCCACGGGAGTTTGCCTTGAGCTCCGCGTGGCCGAATCCGAGCCGCGGATCATTGAAGCTGGAGTTCGCCGTGGCGAAGGATGCTCCGGTGCGGCTCAGCGTGCTCGATGTCCAGGGTCGCGAGGTTGTGATGCTGGCCAATGGCGCCTTCAAGGCGGGCCGCTACCAGATCGCATGGGACGGCAAGTCGGATCACGGTGCCGTGCCGACCGGGATCTACTTCGTGCGCTTCTCGGCGGCGGGCAAGGAGATCGTGCGGCGGATCGTGATGGAGCGGTAGTTCTCCACCGCGGCACGTAAATTTGTAGCGCGAACGGGCCGGCCCCGCAGGGGGCTGGCCCGTTGTGCGTCGCTTGCTGGCCGCCGCCACAGCCTGCTACCTTCTTTGCTCGCAACACTCTGAGGCGGCATGGCCAAGTGGTAAGGCGAGGGACTGCAAATCCCTTATTCCCCGGTTCGAATCCGGGTGCCGCCTCCAGAATTTCGCGCTCGTGAGACTCGCCGAGCCACGGCCCTGCCTCCCTCAGCCATGGAATAGTCGAGACGGATCCCGCAGGCCGGACACGGGGGTCGAATGGAAATCACTCTCAAGGGCAAACGCGCGCTCGTCACCGGCGCCAATTCGGGAATCGGCCGCGCCATCGCGCTGGCACTCGGCGCGGCCGGTGCGAAGGTGGCGATCAACTTCGTGACGGCGCCCGAGCAAGCCGATGAAGTCGTCGCCGCGATCAAGGCCGCGGGCAGCGATGCCGTGGCGATCAAGGCTGACGTTTCAGATGAGCCCCAAGTCGCTGCGATGTTCACGCAGCTCGATACGAGCTTCGGCGGCATCGACATTCTCGTGAATAACGCAGGGATCGACGGTGGCGCCGCCCTCGCCTGGGACGCGGACCCCGTGAAGTGGCGCCGCGTGCTCGACATCAACCTGGTCGGCGCGTTCCTGTGCGCTCGCGAAGCGCTGCGCCGCATGACGGCGCAGAAGTCCGGCGTCGTGCTCGGTGTCAGTTCGGTGCACGAGCTCATTCCATGGACCGGTTTCAGCGCCTACACCGCCAGCAAGGCGGGGATGTCGATGATGATCAAGACGCTGGCCCAGGAGGGCGCGCCGTTTGGCGTGCGCGCGCTGGCGTTGGGACCGGGGGCGATCAAGACCCCGATCAATGCCAACGTCTGGAACGATCCGGCGCTCTACGCCGACCTGCTCGACAAGATTCCACTGCGCCGCATGGGAACGCCCGAGGAGATCGCTGGCATCGCCGTGTTCCTCGTGTCCGATGCCGCCGCGTACATCACGGGGACCACGATCTTCGCCGACGGCGGGATGCTGGACTACCCGGGCTTCGCGCACGGTGGTTAGTCACTGCTTTGCCGCACCTACTGATGCATGCTGGCCTCGGTGTAAACGCAAATACCACGGAGGAACACACATGGGAACGCGGGCTCTTCGATTCGCGCTGCTTGGAATGTCGCTGGTGTGCGGACTCGCGCTGTACAGCCGTCCAGTTTCCGCTGCTCCGTACGATGCCAAAACCAAGGCGCTGATCGCGCGGGATGATGAATGGTCGAAGGTCGGCGCGAGCCGGAACGCTGACCTCGTGGCCGCCTTCTATGCCGAGGATGCGGTCGCTTTCCCGCCGAACGAACCGGTTGCGGTCGGCAGGGCCGCAGCGGGAGAGGTGTGGGCACGATACTTCGTCGACCCTTCGTACAACCTCTCGTGGAAGACCACGTCCGCGGGTGTGGAGGGCGCGACGGGGTGGACCGCCGGGACGTACGAAGAGTCCTTCAATAGTCCCGACGGCAAGCTCCTCCACGGCACCGGCAAGTACGTCTGCGTCTGGCACAAGCGTGCCAATGGCAAGTGGATGGCTATCCGGGATATTTGGAATAGCGATACAAAGTAGAGCCTCGGTTGAGTCCCCGGCTCACTCCCGGCAGTACGCCGCTGATCAGGCCGCTCGCCGCCGCGACTTCACGACGATCGCTATCCTCGCGCCCGTACGGCCCAGCATTTCGATCAAGCCATCCAAGCTGAAGCAATGGATCTTGCCTCGCACGAGGTCGCTGATCCTCGGTTGAGTGACGCCGAGAAGTCGCGCGGCCTGAGCCTGGGTCAGCTGCCCGGCCGCGATGAATCTGCTGAGCCGGATCATGAGATCGGACCGAATCCTGAGGTTCTCCGCTTCGTGCCGGGAGAATCCCAGGTCGCGGAAAACGTCTCCGGATGACTTTTGAACTCGGGCGGTCATCGCTTGCTCCTTACGCACCGCTTCGTCGTGCCACGGGATTCGAAGGCCGCCCGAAACTAAAATATCTCCGGGCACCACGGCGCGCGGCCGGCGGGGAACAGCGCATCCGCCCGCGCCGCGGCGTCTTGGCGCAATTCCGTCACGCGCCCGGCGCGCACCTGCTGGCGGAACGTGAACCCGCCGAGATAGACGGAGCCAAGTGCCGTGATATCGCACGCGAGTTCCGCATCGGCGGTGGAGCGTTCGGCGCCGGACGAACTCACGCGCCAGCGCCCCGCATTCCAGGGGCAGAACGCGTCGGTCACTTCGATCGTGACCGGGGCACCCTCGCCCAATTGGCGCAGTGCGAGCGCCTTGGGTAGATCCACGAGCCGTATCCACAGCCCATCGTGGACGCGGAATTTCATCTCGCGCGGGCGCGCCAGCATGAAGAACAGCGGGTGGTCTATGGGCAGGAGCATGGCCTTCACGTGCGAGACCCAGTCGATGTCGAGTGCGAAGCGCCAGACCTCGCGCGTAGCCTCGACGCTGTCGCCGATCGCCTCGATCACGCTGACATCGCCACTGGTGGAGCCGGATACGAATTTCTGGTTGAGCCGGTAGAGGATGTAGCCGCTGGGCCGTTCGTCGAGCTGCAGCAGTACGCGATTGAGTTCGCCCGCGCCGCGCCGCCGGTGTTCGGGATCGGCCAGCCGCCGGTGGCGCCACCAATCGGCGCTGCGCGAAATCATGCCGGGCTGCGTGGCGCGCACGCGCTCGTACACTTCGGCGAACGGTGCCAGCGCCTTCTGTTCGCTCAGCAGCCGGAACTCACCGCGCGGCTCGAAGGGCAGCGCGTAGGCCGTCGCCGACTTCGCCAGCTCGAAATCGCCGCTGACCGATGCCATGCCATAGCCGAACTGCCCGTAGATCGTGTCCTCGGAGGCCCACAGGCTGGCGACGGCCTCCCCGCGGGCGTGCACGTCGTCGAGTTGCGCACGCATCATGCGACGCAGGATGCCGCGCCGGCGGTGCGTGGGCAGCACGCCGACGATCGACAGGCCGGCGGTGCGGGCGCTGCCGCCGGGTACGCTCATCTCGAATAGGAACGAGGCGCAGCCGCCGACCACTTGGTCGCCCTCACGCGCCATGAACGCGCGCGAGGGTTCGATGAACGGTGCGAACCGGTCCATGTCCATCGCCGCGGGAGTGCTGCCGAAGTAGTGCATCACGGGCGTGATGGCCGCGATCAATTCATCCGGGGCGCTGCAGGGCGTGACGTCGACATCATGGCGAATCGAACCTCCGTGGCGTGTTGCGGGTCCACGGATAATGTTCGTCCCGGGCGTGTCGTTCAAGTGCGGGGCTTCAGTGATCCCCGTGCCCGTTTCCGTGACCGTGCCCATGTTCGTGCCCATGTTCGCGCCCGTGTTCGCGCTCATCCTCGCCACCGCGGCCCCAGCCGTCACCGTTCCGGCTGCTCGTGCGATAACGCTCCGAGCGGATGATCTGCGGCCGGTGGCGCCAGCGATACTCCCGGTCGCTGACCGAGTAGATCGATCGTGGCACATAGTCGGCCCGGATCGCGACGAACGGTCCCGAATAGTCGTCCGAGCGATACCAGTAGCCGTTGTCGAAGATGTAGTAGTCATCCGCGTAGCGGAAGTAATCGTAGTCGCAGTCGGCGGCGTCGATCACGTAGACGCGGCGTGAAGGCAGGTAGGCGAAGTGTGGCTCATGCCGGTAGCTGATGACCGGCGGTGGCGGCGCATTGCCGAGCGAGATGTTGATTCCCACCCGCGTATGCGCCTGCGCGGGAAGCGCTGCCGAAAGCGCGGCCAGCCCAATCATCGCGAGAATAATGCGCGTTCGCATGGCTCCTCCTTGACGAGAAATACGTGGTCACGGCCCGCAATGGGCGGATCCAGCACTCTAGGCCTTTGGACGCCCGCCGGTGCGGGAGGGTTGTGTTTTGGACACGCTTCATGACCCTGGCGTGACAGTGAATGGCACCCAGAGGTCAGGAATTGTCCTCGGGTTCACGCAGGTGGCTGAACCCGGACTCCTCGCTCAACATCTGCTCGTTCATCCAGCGGTCGATGATGCTCCGGCGAAACCGCCATTCCTTCCCGAGTTTCACCGCCGGGATACGGCGTTCCTGCGCCCACTTATAGATCGTTTGGGGCTTGAGGCGCAGGTATTCCGCCACCTCCTCGAGTGTCAGGATTTCATGTTCGGGCGGGGAGTTCCTGCTCATCAGCGTGGGCCCGGGGTCTTGTCCGGGTGCTCCGTGGAATCCGGGCCCTGGATGAATGAGTCGTGGTGGCGTGGCACAGCGGCGCTGGACTGCTTGCCTTCACCATGCATGAGCTTCTGTAGCGAGTAGATCACGGCCGTGTAGAAATTCCCCTCGTTGTGGCGGAACATCTGGAACGGCTCGCCGCGGTCGCCGAGGAACGGCTGGAGGTTCCACGCCATCTGGATTCCGACGAACGCGAACAGGACGGCCCAAGCCTTCATGATGGTCATAGCATTCTTAGGGTAGACGCCGCGCTTCTCGCATGCGAAGGCGAGTCCATCATGCAGCACGACCATGCCGATCAGGCCGGCGCCGAGCACCACCACGATGTGCAGCAAGGTGAGGAAGTAGTAGTTGGCGCCGGTGAGCAGGAAGAATGCGGTGATCGGGATGACGGCAGCGAACACGATCGCGCTCAGCGATAGCGCACCGAGCACCAGGGCCAAAACCTGCGCGAGCCGCAAGCGCGAGCCGAGCAGCACCTGGATGACGAAGAACCCGGGGAAGCAGATCGCGAGCGTGCCGAGGAACAACACGGGCAACTTGATCGCTGCTGACGCGGCCTGAGCCGGGCCCGCGTAGGCGCCCGCGGCAGCGCCGTAGAGGGCGCACAGCGCGAGTAGCGTGACGAAGGATTGCGCGAGTTTCGAGGGGAGGGCCTCGCCCTCAGCCACCTCGGTGAAGAATCGATCGCGGTCGCTCAGCAGCAGGCTGAGGAAGTGGCCGTATCCGGAATCCTGCGCTCGCGCCTCGACACTGTGGGTTGGTGCGGATGCCATCGGGTGACCCTCCGGGTTGAGGGAATCCTCCGGCACGACTGCATGTGTGTCAATGTATTTTATTGTTTTATACTATTTGTTGTCGAATCCTGAGAGACGTATCGGTACACCACGAATCCACCGGCCGCGAACGCGGGTCGCAGCTGCGAGATGCGGGCGTCTTGCGTCATGAGGTGGAACAGCACGCGGTCCGTGTCCACGCCGCGGATCAGCGCCTCGCCGCGTTCGATCTTGCCCGCGATCGGGTCGCCCGCGACGGCGGCGACGCCGTGCAGTGAAGTCAGGGGAGGCACGAGCAGCCACGACGCTCCGTAGCGGTCGCACAACTGCAGGAGCGGCTCCGCCGTGGGAGCCATCAGGGCAGTGTCGAGCTCGAGGATGCGGCGACGGTTCTCGGCGTTCTCGAGCAGGCCGTCCACCACCGTGCGGCGGTGGGTCTGGCCCTGCACGTCGTAGCCGTCGTCCCATAGGCTGAGCACCACTGCGTTCGTGGAGGCGTGGTCCCGCAGGAACGCGAGTGCCTCGGGTTCGCCCGCGGGCAAGTGGCGCCGCGTCGTCAACGATTGCGCCACGCCGAGCCCGGCGGTTGCAATCGTGCTGGTGGCGAGTGCCGCGACGATGCCGATACGCAGGGTACGCCGGCTGGTTGCGCGGCCTGATGCGCGGACGCGCGCGCTCTTCTGCTCCGCGGTGCGTGCAGCGGGCTGCGCAACCACGAGTAGCCGCGCCGCGAGCATCGCCAGCGCCACCACCGCGAACGGCGCCAGGAGCATGACGGTGCGCTCGAACATCAGTGTGGCAATGGCGAGCCCCGCGGTGATGAAGCATATCGCTGCGCGCGGTAGGGCTGTTTCGTCTGCTGCTATAGCGCTTGCGGGAGGAGCCAGCCATCTCCACAGGATTGGCGTCGCCGCCAACCACGCGCCGAGGACAAACATGTCGTGCCGCCCGCTCAGGAACTGCCACACACTCATGGCGTGGAGCTCCTCGACCTGTTGCATGAGCGTGGTGAGGCCATCGTGTGCCGCGCCGCTACGCATCCGCGCCAGCAACAGCGACACTAGGCTGTCATAGCCTCCGCCCACGCCGTGACGGCCAGCCAGTGCCGCGAGCGCGCCGACGGCCGCGAGCGCGGCACTGCGCAGGCCGCGGTGCCCTTGCGCGCCAATCCCTGGCACCCACAGCGCGAGTGCGAGTGTGGCGGTCGCGATCATGAGTGGGGAGGTCGCGAATCCCTGTGCGTTCAAATACCCGACGCACCACGCCGCCCCGGCCGCGCCGATCGCGATCGCCGTCCAAACCTCGCGCAACGCGGGCTCGGCGCCGCGGCTCAGTAGCCGCCACGCCACGAATGCGGCTTCGAACCCCAACACGAGCAGGTTCACACGCCAGATCCACAACGCTGCGACGAGGCACACCGCGGCGGCGACCGCCCATGCGCGACGAGGCCCCGGACGCGAGTACGCGAGAGCCTGAACGAACATCGCGACATGCGCCACGGCGAACAGCGTTCCCAACGCGTCGTATCGGAGCCAGAATCCGTAGCTGCGTTGCAGGTGTGCGGGGATCAACACGGCGGCGATCGCAGCGGCGCTGGCGGCCGCAGCGCTGCCGACGGCGGCGCGTGCCGCGAGCCACACGGGCAGGGCGATCAGCGCACCGGCAAGTGCGATCAGCAGCGCCAGGTTCCAGCGCAGGTGGGGCGAGCCGAGCGCTGCGAGGGCACGATGGAATGCGGCTCCCAGCACATAGAGGCCTGCCGGGAGCACCTGTGCGGTGCGCCGCCCCAACGGGGCGGTGCACAACGAATCGACCGCGGGCAGCGCGCCCGCCGCGACGGTGTTCTCAACCAACCGCGCGTGATACGCGGCGTCTACCGCGAATTGGAAGCCCGGATCGCGCACACACGGCAACAGCCGCAACCACAATCCGATGAGGATCGCTGCGGGGAGCAGCACGCCCGGGGAGCGCCAGACTGCGGCCAAACGAATCATGCGGGAAGCATCCGTGTTTCGAATGACGCAGGCAAACGCGAGGGCTGCAAGCGTGCTACTCCGCTGCGACCGCGAAGGGATTCTGGACGCGCCCGGCGGCGGAGCGGAACAACACGACGGAAGCGACCAGCGTCGCGAACGCCCCCGCGCCGATGAGCGTGCGCAATCCCAGCCGGTCGCCGAGCAGACCGCCCATGGCGATGCCGCCGATCCGCGTGGCCATCGACAATGTGTTGGACGCCGAGCCGATGCGGCCGCGCAGCGCCTCGGGCGCGCGCGCCATGCGCAGCGTGCTCGAGTGAATCATGTACAGCGCCCAGCCACCGTCGCCCACGAGTTGCTGCGCGACGAGCAGAGTGAGCGCGATAGCCACGGCATGCGGAGGGGCGAAGGCCGCCAGCAGTAATCCGAACGTGCTCACCGCCAGCCCGAGTACCATCGCGCGGCCCACGCCGAGGCGCTGCCCAAGTTGTGGTGCGAGCGACGACGCAACCAGTCCGCTCACGCCGCCCATCGCGAACACCATGCCGAGGGGGCCCGTACCCAGCGCCAGGTCCCGCGTGACGAACAGAATGTAGCAGGCGGTGAAGATGCCGAAGGTGAAGTTTAGGCACGCATCGCCGATCGCGAGGCCGCGCTGAAGCGGATCGTGGTAGGTGGCGACGAGGCCTTCGCGCACTTCCTCGCGCCAGCCACGAAACGACCCGGCGTGCGTGCGGTGTTCGGGCCGGGGCTCGGCGCCGCGGATGCCTGCCAGCAATAGTGCCGACACGACGAACGAGATCGCGTCGAGTGCCACGGTAATGGGACCCGTGAGCCACTGCACCAGCCAGCCCGCGATGCCGAAGCCGCTGACTTCGACCGCGGATGACGTGGCGGAAAGCCTAGCGTTGGCGTCCACGAGGCGATGTTCGCCGACGAGGCCGGGGACGTAAGCGTTGCGCGCGAGGTCGAACAAAGTGTCGAAGGCGCCGGTGAGGAACATGACCGCGATCAACAGCGTGAGGTTGAGGTGCTCGGTGACCGCCGCAATCGGGATCGTGGCCAGCAGGGCCGCGCGCACGAGGTCGCAGCCGATCATCAACGGGCGCCGCGCGGTCCTGTCCACCCAGGCTCCGGCCCACAACCCGACGAGCAGGCTCGCCGCGAGGCTCGCGCCCCCGAGCATCGCCATCTGGCCGGCGGAGGCGTGCAACGCGAGCACAGCGGTGAACGGAAGTGCGGCGCGCGTGACCAGCGAGCCGAACACCGACACGCCATGCGCTGCCCATAGCCAGTGGAAGGCGGCGGGCAGGCGCTGCGTCGCGCCCGGTGTCTCTGACGGGGCGACGTCCGCGGGGATATTTGAAGTCATCGAGCGGCCTCAGCGGGGAGAGCGGGAGATGGCGATCCGGTCGAGCATTGCCGCGTCCCCGAAGGGCTGTCAACGATCGCGGCAGCCGTGAACGAGTTTGCCGCGATTCCGGTGCCATTCGGTCATCCATGACATGTCAGCGTGGCAGCCGCGGTGCATTCGCGGGTTCGAGGTGACATTCGGCGCGCTGCAATCCGGGACGTGGTGAAGGGATGATGTGGGTTACGGCCCCCCGACGATCTTTGCCGAATCGCGCACCGCGGTACGACTCATGCGCAAAGAAGTGGCGTTAAAGGACGGACCCTGGGTGGTGCAGTCGTACTCTTGTCCCCCCGCACTCCAGAAAGCACCTACGGCGGTCGAACCTGAGCGAGGGCTCTCGCGACGCCGGGCGCTTCCACGCAGTGCCTTCGCAGGCCAAGCTGATTCCGCCTCACCCGCGATCCTGATCGCCGCGAACCCAATCACTCGCGGCCAGCGTCCGGCCCGAATCAACGGCCGGGCGTCGAGGGGGAATCTCGTGAGTCGCATCGTCCGTAGTATCCCGCCCCGCAACTCGGCCTCCGCGTTTCCATGGCGCGTGTTTTGGACCGTCGCGGTTGCACTGCTGATCTCCGCATCCATCGCCGCTTCAGCGCAAAAACCCATGTCGATGGTTCCCGGTCCCATCGAGCCAGGAACCCCCGGCGGCAACGCCGCTGGCTGGGAGTTCACTCGTTACAATATCCCCAACCTTCCCCAAGGCACCTCACTTGGCGCGGTGTGGACGACGCCTACTCCGCTGTCCCGGTTTGTCGCGACTCCCGGTCTGCCCGGCAATGACATTGGCGCATTGGGAGCAGTGCCTGACCTGCCGGATCCGCAGGACCCGGTACGTGGTGGAGATGTGGGGATTCCTTCGAAGGTTCTGCTCTACGTGATGGCCATTCGTGGTGTCACGCCGGCAGGTACTGGCGGCTACGGGGCAGTGCCTGACCCGGGAGATCCCGACAAGTCCGGCGGCCCGTCCGCAGCCAATGCAACGAGCGCCTTGTACCAGTGGGACGGCCGG
>JANLOX010000026.1:0-17400 GCA_031366795.1 Candidatus Eiseniibacteriota bacterium
CGCAGCGTCTGGCCTGAATCGTTGCGCAGCTTGAGGTCCTTGTAACCCCAGGCAATGGTGGCGTCCTCGCCCACCGCGATGTAGTCGACGGGGCTCGAGTGCCGCCAGCGCTCGACCGGAGTGAGGCCCGCGATCAGGGCGGCGGAAAACATCGTCGAGGCGACCTGGCAGATGCCGCCGCCCAGTTGCAGCTGGCGTTGTTCGCGCAGGATGACGGGCGCCATCTGGTAGCCGCGTTCCAAAGTGCGCGGCCCCACGTGTTGGTTGAACGACAACTCGGCGCCCGGCTCGAGCACGGCGCTGTCCAGTGCGGCCACCGCGAGGCGGATGTTGTGCGTGCGCGCCGCGAGACTGCCGAGCAGCGTGGTCGAAAACGACCCCAGCTCGACGGGGAAGCTGGATTCCTGGGCCTGTTGCCCCAAAAAGTCACCGGGCGCAGGGGACGCAACGCTCACGGCCGCCACGAAAGTAGCGATTACAACACTGGCGGTGCGAAGGCGCATCCTTGCCTCGTCTTGACACGTTTCCAACAGGTCGTTCGGGGAGCGGGTGTGGGTGGCCGATAACTTAGTGGACCCCTTAAAACCCTGTCCACCCCGAGTTCCTGACGACGCGGCCCAGCGTGCTATACTTTGGCCCCCTCCGGCACATCCTCCTAGGAGCACGCATCTTGTTTCGCAGAGCATTGCTCGTTGCCTGGCTGGGTTGCACGGGGCTAGCCATCTCACAGGCGTCGATCGCCGCCACGGTTCCCACGTCATTCGTGGACGAAAACGTGGTTCCGGGCGCGACGTTCGTGGATCCCACCGCCATCACCTTCCTGCCCGGCGGACGCCTGTTGGTCGCCGAGCAACGCGGCCGCGTCTACACGGTGACAAGTGGCGTGAAGAGTGCCAATCCGCTGTGGGCGCGCGAGAACGAAGTACTCTACGACGGTGATCGCGGCCTGCTCAGCATCGCGGTGGACCCGAACTACGTCTCCAACCACTACCTGTATTTCCTGTACTCCGTCGATCCCGACACGAACGGCGTCGACACTTCACCCAGCGACAACTTCGGCCGCATCTCGCGCTACACGGTGAGCTTCACCGATTCGACCACCGTCGACTATGCGACCCGGCTGGTGCTGATGGGCGTCAGCTGGCGGGCCGGGCCGCTCGACGCGAACAATTCGCATGCCGTGGGCGCGCTGCGCTTCGGCCGCGACGGCAGCCTGTTCTTCTCGGCGGGAGACGGCGCATCGTACAACGTCGCCGATGCCGGTGGGCTCGACGTGGGCGACTTCGGCGCAGGTCCCAACCTCAGCGATCCCTACGACGACATCGGCGCCTTTCGCGCCCAGTCGCTGTCGTGCCTGAGCGGCAAGGTGATGCGCATCAACCCGGCGAACGGGGCGGGCTACGTCAGCAATCCCTACTACGATGGCAATCCCTATTCGACGCGCTCGCGCATCTGGGCCTACGGCATGCGCAATCCATTCCGCTTCACCGTTCGTCCCGCCACGGGCGTCGCCGATACCTCGGCTGGAAATCCAGGCCGCGTTTACATTGGCGACGTCGGCTGGAACAACTGGGAAGAAGTGAACGTGGTACGCACGCCAGGCTCCAACTTCGGCTGGCCATGTTTCGAAGGGCCCGGCGAGGTGTCGCAGTACCAGACCGCGAATCCCGCGCACAATGATTGCAGCTCGATGGGGACTGCGGACAATCCCGCGTTCCAGACGTCCCCAATGATGGCGTGGAACCACTCCGACGCCTCGATCGGCACGCCACCGGGATTCATCGGCGCCTGCGTGATCGGCGGTTTGTTCTACGCCGGCTCGAGCTATCCTGCGCAGTACCGCGGTGCCTACTTCTTCTCGGACTTCGGCTCCAACTGGATGAAGGTGGCGACGGTCGACGCCAACGACCAAGTAGTCGCACTCAACGACTTCGCCACGGGCCTCGATGGCGCCGTCGACTTCGCCGCGGATCCCACGACCGGCGATATCTATTATGTCGCGATCAACACTGCGATGATCCGCCGCATTCGCTACACCGGGGCAACGGGCAACTCGCCGCCGATCGTCTCGGCTTCGGGCACGCCGACCTTTGGCATCGCCCCGCTCAGCGTCGCGTTTTCCAGCGCCGGCACGTTCGACCCTGAGAACAATCCCTACACCCTGATGTGGACGTTCGGCGATGGTCCGAATTCGACCGCCGCGAATCCCTCGCACATCTACACGGCGCCGGGCGCCTACCAGGCAATCCTGGCGGCGGATGATGGCATCGGTGGCATCGGGCGCGACACCGTGGTGATCGTGGTGTCCGCCGCGAACTCTTTTCCGTCAACGCCGGTGCTCGACAACTTCAATCGCGCCGACGGCGCGCTGGGTGCCCCGTGGATTGATGACCTCACGGGATTGTCCGTGAACGCGAACACATTGGTTTCCTCCGGCGCGTATTCGGCGACCGAGTGGGGCGCCACGGTGTTCGGCCCGAACCAGGAAGCCTACATCACGATGACGAACCCGGCGCCGACCGCAAGCGAGCAGGACCTGATGCTCAAAGTGCAGGGCGCCAGTTGGACGAGCGGTCATATCGAGGTGTGGTACTCGGCGCCCGACGCGCGGGTCAACATATACACCTTCTCGCCCGCGGAGAACTGGGTGGAGCGTGGCGCCATCAGCGGCGTGACCTACGCAGCGGGCCAGCGCTTCGGCGCCCGCGCGCTCGCCGACGGTACCGTTCAGGTCTACCGCAACGCGACGCTGCTCGGCACCGCTTCGGTTGGCAACTGGCCGTTCGCGACGCAGGGCGGGCGTATCGGCTTGTCCTTCGTCTCCTCCGTCGTAGGCCGTTACGACGACTTTGGCGGCGGCAATGTGAATCTCGGTGTGAGCACCTCACCGGTCGTGAGCGTGACCTCGCCCAACGGCGGCGAAGTGTGGACGGGCGGAACCGAACACGCCATCACTTGGACGGCGACCGATGACGTGGGCGTCACCGCGGTCGATGTCTACTACCGCGATGCCCTGGCCTCGGCGTGGACGCCGCTGTCGCTGGCGCAGCCGAACACCGGCAGCTTCCTGTGGTCGGTTCACAACACTCCCTCGACGACCGCGCGCGTGCGCGTCGTGGCACGCGACGCCAGCGCGAACAGCGGCGCCGATTCAAGTAACGCGAATTTCACCATTGCCGCGACCCCGGGCGGCAAGGTGGCGACGACGCTGCGCGACTTCATGCAGCCGGGTACGCAGCCGCTGGGCGCCGGCACGTTCCAGAGCCACGACGCCTGCTACAACTGCCACGGCGGCTACAACGCCGCCGTCGAACCGGGACAGACTTGGCGCGGCACCATGATGGCGCAGGCGGCGCGCGATCCGCTGTTCTATGCGTGCCTCGCCATTGCCGAGCAGGACGCGCCGTCCTCGGGTGACCTGTGCATCCGCTGCCACGCGCCGATGGACTGGTTGTCGGGCCGCAGCCAGCCCACGAGCGGCGCCAAGATCAGCGCGATCGGGCGCGACGGCGTCTCGTGCGATTTCTGCCATCGCCTGGTCGACCCTATCTACCAGCCCGGAATCAGTCCCGTGGAAGACCAGGCCGTGCTCGCGGGCATGCTGCCGGCGCACATTCCGACGAGCCGCATGAACGGGCAGTACGTGGTGGACTCCGACACGCGCCGCCGCGGCCCGTTCGCCGACGCGGTGACTCCGCACCCGTTCATCGCCTCGGCGTTCCATTCCTCGAGCGATCTGTGCGCCACCTGTCACGACGTGTCGAACCCGGTGTTCTCGCACGCCGGTGGAGCCAAGTACGTGGCCGGCCCACTCAACGCACCGGCCGACTCGATCAACACCGCGGCGATCCTGCCGCTCGAGCGCACTTACAGCGAATGGAAGTTCAGCTCATTCCCGAGCGGCGTGTACGCGCCCGAGTTTGCAGGCAACGCGCCCGGCGGCATTGTTACGACTTGCCAGAGCTGCCACATGCGCGACATCACGGGCAAAGGCTGCAACTACGGCACGCCGCCGACGCGCAATGACCTGCCGCTCCACGACATGACCGGCGGCAACGCCTGGATGGGCGGAGTCATCGCCTCGCTGAACCCGGGGGAGACCGATGCCGCCGCCCTCGCCGCGGGTGCGGCGCGTGCGGTGTCGATGCTGCAGAAGGCCGCGACGATCGACGTGAATATGTCGCCCGCGGGAGACAGCGTGCGCGCGGTCGTGGTGGTGACCAACCACACCGGCCACAAGTTGCCGACCGGCTACCCCGAAGGCCGCCGCATGTGGATCCAGCTGCTCGCCAAGAACTCCGGCGGCAGCGTGCTGTACCAATCGGGTGCTTACGATGCGGCAACGGGTGTGCTCACGCAGGATGCGCGCACGCGGGTGTACGAGGCCGCGTTAGGTGTCTCACCCGGCTTCGCCGCGCAGATCGGCGTCGCGGCGGGGCCGTCATTCCACTTCGCGCTCAACGACACGTTGTACAAGGACAACCGCATTCCGCCGGTGGGATTCAAGAACAGCACCTTCGACGCGTTCGGCGCCAAACCCGTCGACCCGAAGGGTCCCTCGCCGCGGTATCCCGACGGCCAGAACTGGGACATTGCAACCTACATGCTGCCGCCAGGCACCAACTCAGTGACGGCGACGCTCTACTACCAGACTGCGGCCAAGGAATACGTCGAGTTCCTGAAGAACGAGAACGTCACCAACGGCTCGGGCACCACGCTCTACAACGCCTGGACCGCGAACGGCCGCTCGACGCCCATCGCCATGGCGCGCGACTCGGTCAGCCTGCAGACTCTCGATACGTCCGGCACCGTAATTCCGCGCGTGCTGGCGCTGCGCGCGCTGACGAACCCTTTCCGCGGCCACCTCGAGATGATGCTGGCGTTGCCGCAAGCCGCCGAGGTCCGCGTCGAGATCCTCGACGTGGCCGGACGTATCGTGCGCAGACTCCCCGCGGCCCGCATGGCGGCGGGCGAACATCGCATCGGCTGGGATGGCAAGGGCGGCGACGGCCACGCGGTGAGCCCGGGAGCGTACTGGGCTGCGGTATGGGTCAACGACCGCCGGATGGTGCGGCACGTGGTGGCGCTGAGGTAGACTCGGGCCCATGAACGGGGCCCTTCGCACGCTTACCTGCCGTTTATTGATTGCCCTGGGCGCGCGGTTTGTGTGGGCCGCGCTGCCGGGTTGGGCCGTGGCAGCTTCGATGGGGGAGACGCTCCGTTCCGCCACCGCGCCGCTCGCCACGATCTCGCGCACCGGCATTGTCTATGATCGAGTGCTGCCGCTGGCGCATCTCGAACGCTTTGATGGTAGCGAACCCTCGCCGCTGGTCGACCCCGCGACTTGGAAGCAGGCGTGGGACGAACTGCGCCGTGCTTCCGCGGCGCCGGAGCGCGTGCCCACGCTCGATGCGATCGCAGCCGGAGCGCGCGCGGAGATCCAGCGCGGCGTGATTCCGCTTGCGGTGTTCGATCGGGCGTTCGAGCGCATACGCCCCGGCGCATTGCAGGATGGATCGCTCACCGTCGAGCCGGACCGCATCGTGGGCGTCAACTCCGGCGCATTGATGGAGCAGCGCGCATTCGCCGCGAGCGCGCTTGTGGCGCGAACCTACCACGGCGGTGATGTTGCGTTCTCGCTCGATCCGAGCCGCATGTTCTGCGATGGCGGGCAGCCGCGCTCGCTCGAGATCGATCTCGCTGATGGGCGCGGTTTGATGGCGCTGGCACCCGGTAAGCCCGTGCGCGCGCGCTACGCCGAAACCGGTCCGCACACGCTGCGGCTGCGCCTGACGCGCGCGGACGGCAGCGTGGCAGTCTCGCGCTTCGTGCTCGATGTCGCAGCACTCGCGACGCCGACTCCTGACGATACACTGCATATCGTCGCGAGCACGCAGTACCAGAGCGTGAGTGGCACTGGCGACGCGTACGTGTATCGCGCGCAGGGACACACGCAGATCGTGAACCCTGTGGTGGTGATCGAGGGCTTCGACACCGATAACAGCATGAACTGGGACGAACTCTACGCGTTGCTCAACAAGCAGAACCTGATCGAGACCCTGCGCGCCGATGGCTTCGACGCGGTGGTGCTCAACTTCACCGACGCCACCGCCGCGATCCAGCAGAACGCGTTTGTCGTCTCGCAACTATTGCTGCAGGTGCAGTCCGAGATTGCTCCGCAGACCACGATCGCCCTGGTCGGCGCGAGTATGGGCGGCCTGTGCTCGCGTTACGCGCTGGCCTGGATGGAGGCGCACGCCGTGCCGCACCGCGTGCGCGTGTGGTTGTCGTTCGACAGCCCACAGGCAGGTGCCGACATTCCTCTGGGCCTGCAGTACTGGATCAATTTCTTCTCGGGGCAATCGGCCTCCGCCGCGGCGTTTCTCACCACGCTGCAGCGTCCGGCCGCGAAACAGATGCTGCTCTATCACTTCACCACCCCGGCCGGGACCACGGGCCAGCCTGATCCAATGCGCGCGACGATGCTCGCCGACTTTGCGTCGGCAGGTAACTACCCGGCGCTGACGCGACGCGTGGCCATCGCGAACGGCAGCGGTACCGGCGCAAACCAAGGCTTCCTGCCGCTCGATCAGGTGATCCGCTACGAGTACTCCTCGATCCTCGCCGCGATCACCGGCAACGTCTGGGCGCTACCCGATCAGGCCAGCGGCCGGATCTTCAACGGCAGCATGCGCATTCTGTTCTCGACCACCACGCAATCCGTGACCGTTTCAGGCACGCAACCCTGGGACGGCGCGCCCGGCGGCTACCGAAACTCGTTCACCGAGCTCGACACAACCGCCGCGCCCTACGGCGATATCATCGCGTTGCACCCCGCGCACTGCTTTATCCCCACGGTGAGCGCGCTGGCGGTGCAGGGTGCGGGACCGTTCTACAGTTTGCAGGGCGACCCAAACCTGCTCTCGCACACGCCGTTCGATGCGGTGTACACGCCCGCCGCGAACCAGGAACACGTGCTGATCACGCCTGAGAATGCGGTGTGGGTGCGCAACGAGATCGAGTCCCGGCTGCTCGCGGTGCCGGGTTCGCTGCCGGGGGCCGGCTCGGGCGTGTCGCTCGCGGCGCTGTCGCCGAATCCCTTCACGAGCGCGGCGCGAATCACGTTCGCGTTGCCCCGCGAGGGCGTCGCCGACCTGCGCGTCTACGACGCCGCGGGCCGTGAAGTGCGCGCGCTGGTCCATGAGTCGCGCGCGGCGGGGACGTACACGATCAGCTGGGATGGCAACGACGAGCGCGGCCAGCGGGTGAGGGCCGGCGTCTACTTCGTGAGGCTCGTGGCGGGAGCGGCAGGCGCATTTTGCCGCCTCGCCAAGCTCGACTAGCTTCTGCCTCATGCCCCAGACCATTCGCCTCGATATCGCCGCGGGCGTCGCGCGTATCACGCTCGATCACCCCGACAAGCTCAACGCCTTCGCCG
Organism: Candidatus Eiseniibacteriota bacterium; assembly: GCA_031366795.1. Taxonomy (GTDB): domain Bacteria; phylum Eisenbacteria; class RBG-16-71-46; order RBG-16-71-46; family RBG-16-71-46; genus JANLWK01. The sequence goes on from JANLOX010000026.1 coordinate 7,439, forward strand.
ATGACATGCGCGAGCAGTTGATCGTCGCGCTGGACCAGGTCGCTGGGGCGCAAGGTGTGAACGTGCTGGTGATCACCGGCGCGGGACGCGCGTTTTGTTCGGGTGGCGACGTGCGGCACATGGTTGACCTCAAGGACCGCAACGCCGCGTTCGCGGAGCTCGAGCCGTTGCTCGAACTCGGTCGCGCCATCGTCACGCGCATCGCCGGGTTGCCCTTCCCGACGATCGCCGCGGTCAACGGTGTCGCAGCGGGCGCGGGCATGAACCTGGCGCTCGCCTGCGACATGCGCATTGCCTCAGACGCCGCGAGCTTCGGTGAGACGTTCGTGCGCATCGGGCTGCATCCGGATTGGGGCGGAACGCACGCGTTACCGCGGCTCGTCGGGCTGCCCATGGCGCTCGAGTTGTGCTGGAGCGGGGATGTGATCGACGCTGCGAAGGCGCTGCGCATCGGGCTTGTGAATCGCGTCATCCGGCACGAACAGTTCGAAGCGGAAGTGAACGCGTTCGCCGCGAAGCTGGCGACTGCGCCGCAGACGAGCGTACGCGGCGCGAAGCAAAGCTTGCGCGCGTCAGGCGCGCGGTCATTGGATGAATGCCTCGATGGTGAGTCCGCAGTGCAGCGCGCGTGTTGGGCGTCGGCGGATTCGGGCGAGGGCCTGCGCGCGTTCGTCGAGAAGCGCGCGACGAAGTTTGGCACGAGTACCGAGGTGACCGCCGCCGCGGTGAGCCGGCGCGGCGGGGACGGCACAATTGCCGCGGATGCTGACGCGCTCCGCACAACCGCGCACGTTCCGGTGTTCGAGTAGCCCATGTCCGGCTACTGCGATGTTGCGCCCGGCCATCCGGATCACGGCCCCTATCACGATCGCGAGTACGGCTTCCCGCTCAAGACCGATGCCGAGTTGCTTGAGCGTTTGGTGCTCGAGATCAACCAGGCCGGGCTGTCGTGGCTGACAATCCTGCGCAAGCGCGAGGCATTCACGAACGCCTATCGCGGCTTCGACCCGGAAGTCGTGGCAAAGTTCGGCGCGCGTGATCGCGCCCGGCTGCTCGCGGATGCCGGCATCATCCGCAATCGGCTCAAGGTGGATGCCGCGATTGCGAATGCACGCACGGTGCTCGAATTGCGCGACAGCCATGGTTCGTTCAAGCGGTGGATCGACGCGCACCACCCAAGCCCCAGGGCCGAGTGGGTCAAGTTGTTCAAGCGCACGTTCCGCTTTACTGGCGGCGAGATCGTCGGCGAATTCCTGATGAGCACCGGCTGGCTGCCGGGCGCGCATCGCGAGAGCTGCCCCGTCCACAAGAGGATCGCCAAGCTCAAGCCGGCGTGGATGCGCAGTGGTGATGGCCCTGTTGCCCGACGAGGCCGGCAGGGCTAGCGTCTGCGGTATGCCGTCCAATCCGACAACCCACAGCAACACCGCGCTTCCCGCTAGCGCCGCGCTGTTCGACCCGTTGACGCTCCGCTCGATCACGCTGCGCAATCGCATCGCCGTCTCGCCGATGTGCATGTACTCGTCGCGCGATGGCTTCGCGAACGATTGGCACCTCGTGCATCTCGGCAGCCGCGCGGTCGGTGGCGCAGGACTGGTATTTACCGAGGCGACGGCGGTGGTACCCGAAGGGCGCATTTCTCCGGAGGATCTCGGGATCTGGAGCGACAAGCATGTCGCCATTCTCTCACGCATCACGGCATTTATCGCCGAGCACGGCGCGGTTCCGGGTATTCAACTCGCCCACGCGGGTCGCAAGGCGAGCACCACGCGGCCGTGGGACGGACACAAGCCTATTGCGCCGGGAGCGGTCGGCTGGGAGCCGGTGGGGCCGTCCGGCGATGCGTTCGCCGAAGGCCACACGCCACCGCATGAAATGACCGCCAACGATATCGTGGAGTTGATCGGCGCCTTCCGCAAGGCTGCTGCCCGCGCGTTGAGTGCGGGCTTCAGGGTCGTCGAGATTCACGCGGCGCACGGCTACCTGCTCAACGAGTTCCTCTCGCCGCTCGTGAATAAACGCACCGACGAGTGGGGCGGTTCGTTTGAGAACCGCGCGCGGCTCACGCTCGCTGTCACGGACGCGATCCGTGAAGTGTGGCCGCTCGAGTTGCCCTTGTTCATTCGCATCAGCGCGACGGACTGGGCCGAGGGGGGCTGGGATGTCGATCAATCGGTGCAGTTGGGTGCGCTGCTGCGCGAAGCGGGGGTCGATCTCATCGATTGTTCGAGCGGGGGTGCTGTGGCGTGGCAGCAGATCGTCGCCGGCCCGGGATACCAGGTGCCATTCGCCGAGCGCATCCGTCGTGAAGCGAACATCCGCACGGGGGTGGTCGGGTTGATCACACAGCCGCAGCAGGCGGACGCGATTATCCGTGGCGGTCAGGCCGACATAGTATTGCTGGCGCGCGAAGCGTTGCGCGATCCCTACTGGCCGCTGCACGCGGCCAAAGCGCTCGGCGCCGATGTGCCGTGGCCCGCGCAATACCTGAGGGGGAAGCCATTATGATGCGCAATGCACGACATGCCGCACTCTCCGTCATCGCGCTGCTTGCCGGAATGCTGTTCGCCACCCGCGCGATCACCGCCCCGCATGCGTCGCCCTCGCCGCATCCGTCGCAGCCACCGCACGCGAGCCACGCAGCGCCGCCACGCGTCGCGCTCTCGCACTACGCCAACCTCAACCACATCCGCATGTACTATGTCGTTCGCGGCAGTGGCCCCGCGCTCGTGCTGTTGCACGGGGGCGCGGGCAATGGCGACCAGTTTGAGCACCAGGTGGGGGAATTCGAAAAATACTACAAGCTGGTCATTCCCGACATGTGCGCACAGGGGCGCACCACGGACCGCCCGGGGCCGCTGACCTACCACGCCATGGCCGAGGACGTGATCGCCTTGATGGACCAGTTGGGCATCAAGCGCTTCGATATCATGGGCTGGAGCGATGGCGGCGACACAGGGATCGACATCGCCATTCACCATCCGGGACGCATCAAGCACCTGGTCACCTTCGGCGCGAACTTCTCGCCCGACGGCCTCAATGCCGCCGACGTGGCGTGGAACGACACGGCCACGGTTGCGGGGTTCGGCGACGGAATGCGCGAGGGCTGGATGAAGCTCAATCCCGAGCCCGCGCACTATGAAGTGGCACTCGGCAAGGTATTGGTGTTGTGGAAGACGCTGCCGAGGTTCACGCCTGCGGAATTGGCTTCGATCCGAACGCGCGTGCTCATCTGCGCCGGCGAGAACGACCTGATTCGCCGCGACCACACCCAAGCGCTCGTGAAGGCGATTCCCAACGCCAGGATGTGGATCGTGCCCGCGGCGTCCCATAGCGCGATGATTGAGAAACCGGACCTCGTCAATCCCAGGGTGCTGGCATTTCTTGGTTCGTGAAACATGCCGCGCGCCGTGGGGATTTCGGTCGCGTATGGTGAACCCGTGAACCTGCTTCAGCATGAGGGAATCCAAGACAGGAATTATGGCTACGCTCCCTGAATCTTTCATCGCCCGGTTGGCCGCTGCCCGCGGCGACTGCCGCGTTCCCGTGGGTGCCCAGGCTTCGGCCGAGGCGTTCGCGCGCGAATTGCTGGCGCTGCTGTTCCCGCACTTTGCCGCCGAGTGCCGGTGTTCGGCGGAGCAAGTCCGCGTCGATGCCGCGCATGCGCTGGAGACCGTGCAGCGCTTTATCGCCACTGACCCCGCGCTCGCGGACGGGGCGCCAGCGTTGACCGAGGCCTTCGCCGGGCGGCTGCCCGTTCTCTACGACGCTCTGCTCGAGGACGCCCAGGCCACCTACGACGCGGATCCAGCCGCCCGCAGCCTCGATGAAGTGGTGCTCGCGTATCCCGGGTTTTTCGCGCTGGCTTGTTACCGCTTCGCGCATGAACTGCACAAGCTCGAGGTTCCGCTTCTGCCGCGGCTGGTCACCGAGTTCGCGCACGGCGTCACCGGAATCGATATCCATCCGGGGGCGGTCATCGGCCGCGCGATCTCGATCGATCATGGCACCGGAATCGTCATCGGCGAGACCGCGGTCGTCGGCAATCGTGTGCGCTTCTACCAGGGCGTGACGCTGGGCGCCCTGATTGTAAAGAAGGGCGAAGCGAACGTGCGACGGCATCCGACGATCGAGGACGACGTCGTGCTCTATGCCAACGCCACGATTCTCGGTGGCCTCACCTTCGTCGGCGCGCGCAGTGTGATTGGTGGCAACGTGTGGCTCACGCGCAGCGTGCCGCCCGACTCGGTCGTGACCGAAGTACCCAATTTCGAACATCGCCCCGCCGTGGGCGAGGACCGTTCCTGACCCCAACCGCGGCATGCGCCGCAGGAGACCTTGCGATGCGAGCGAACAACATTCTCGAGACGATCGGCAACACGCCTCATGTGCGGCTAAACAAACTGTACGGTTCCGGGATCGAAGTGTGGATGAAGCTCGAGCGCGCGAATCCCGGCGGCAGCATCAAGGATCGCATCGGGCTGGCGATGATCGAGGACGCGGAAAAGCGCGGCGTACTCAAACCCGGCACATTGATCATCGAGCCCACCTCGGGCAACACCGGTATCGGCCTGGCGCTTGTCGCGGCGGTCAAAGGCTACCCGGTGATTCTCGTGATGCCCGAATCCATGTCGATCGAGCGCCGGCGTATCATGAAGGCCTACGGCGCGCGCCTCGAACTGACGCCCAAGGAACTGGGTATCAATGGCGCGATCGACCGCGCGAAGCAGTTGCAGTCGGAGAACCCGGGCTCGTGGATCCCGCAGCAATTCGAGAACCCGGCCAACCCTGAAGCCCACCGCAACACCACGGCCCGCGAAATTCTCGCCGACTTCCCCGAGGGGCTCGACGCGATCATCACCGGCGTCGGCACGGGCGGCCACATCACGGGTGTCGCCCAGGCCCTCAAGCGCGAGTGGCCGAAGCTCAAGGTGTACGCCGTCGAGCCCACCAAGTCGCCGGTGCTTTCGGGTGGCACGCACTCGCCGCACAAGCTGCAGGGCATCGGAGCCGGTATCATCCCCGCGGTGCTGGATCGCAGCGCACTCGACGGCGTGATCACCGTGAGCGAGGAAGATGCGTTCGAATATACCGGCAGGGCGGCGCGTGAGGAGGGCATCTTCATCGGGGCCTCCTCCGGGGCATCGCTCGCCGCGGTGGCCCAGAAGGCGGCCGATCTGCCCAAGGGCGCGCGTGTCCTGACGTTCTGCTACGACACGGGCGAGCGTTACCTGTCGGTGGAAGGCCTGTTTCCCGTCTGATTCGCGCCTCCGTTGGGGGAATTCGCGCATCACAAACGTGGGGCTTGGTTCTGGCTCGCCCGGCGTCCTACACTTGTAGGCCGCTCAAGCGCCGCATGCCGGGGCCGTGGTCACTCATCTGGTAAGCACCCGCTGAACGCTCTTGCTAAAGAGCGATTCGCCAAGGATTTCGACATGACCCTGCGTTACAACGAAGCACTGCGTCCTTCGCAGGCGGGCGGCGGTTCGCGGCTGCTTATCGCGTTCGCCGCGCTGTTATTGCTCGCGGTTCCGCAAATCGGAATGGCCGCCCCGCATGCGAGTGCCGCTCCGCCCGTTTTCATTGCGCCGGATCGCGCGGCGGCGCCCGTCCTAAGCGACATCGCCAGCGACCCGGCCGATCTCTCGGGATATCTCGCGTACTGGCAGGCGCGGGCGTATGAGCGGTCGATCGCGAATTTCCGGCCCACGACCCTGAACCAGCAGGCGTTTGACGTTCGGTACTACGATCTCGATCTCTACCCGAATATCAGCACAAAGGCGCTTACGGGAACGGTGCGCATGATCGCAACCGTGACCAATGGTCCCATTACGTCCGTCGATCTCGATTTCGACAACGCCAACATGTTCTGCGATGTCACGACCTCAGCCGGCACTCCGACGACATTCGCTCAGGGCGGCGGCCTCCTTACGGTGCAGCTCGACAGGGCGTATAACACGGGCGAGAACGTAAACGTGGTGGTGAATTATCACGGCTCACCCAGTGGCGGTGCCTTCACCGCCTCGTTCGGCTTCACCGTTCAGGGCTCCTACACGCTGGTGGCCAGCCTCAGCGAGCCGTTCGACGCCCGCACCTGGTGGCCGTGCAAGGACGACCCTTCCGACAAGGCCGACTCCGTCGATGTGCGCATGACCATGCCGGCCGGCTACATCACCGCGGGGAACGGCGTGCGAGTCTATAGCCTCGACAACGGCACCACCTCCGTTACCCGCTGGCACGAGCGTCACCCGATCGCGACCTACCTCGTCTCGGTCGCCAGCTATCCCTACACGGTGGTCACGGACTGGTACCGCCCGGCCCCGACGGATTCGATGCCGATCCTGTTCCACCTCTATCCCAGCAATGTGGCCGCGACGGCCGCGGTGCATGCCAAAGTGAAGAACATGATCGCGGCGTACGAGGCGAAATTCGGCAACTACCCGTTCCGCGACGAGAAGTACGGCCATGCGCAGTTCCAGTGGGGCGGCGGCATGGAACACCAGACCTGCACCAGCCTCGGCTCGTTCGGCGAATACACGGTGGCGCATGAGTTGGGCCACCAATGGTGGGGCGATGCCGTGACGTGCGCGGACTTCCATCACATCTGGGTCAACGAAGGCTTTGCCACGTTCTGCGAATGCATCTGGGCCGAGTCGCTCGGCGGCATCACGGCGTTTCACTCACGCATGAACGGGTTTGCATACTACGGATCGGGTAGCATCTACGTGCCGGACCTGAGCAACGTCAATCGCATCTTCGATTCCAACCTGTCCTACCACAAGGCCGGCTGGGTGCTGGCCATGCTGCGCCACATGATGGGCGATGCGAATTTCTTCCTCGGCATGCGGACCTACCTGGCGCAGCACTACTACAACAGCGCCACGACGGAGAACTTCGAGGCGACGATGGAGCAGGTCTCGGGGCTCGACCTTACGCAATTCTTCCAGCAGTGGATCTATGGTGAGTACTACCCGCAGTACAGGATCAACAGCGCCTACCTGGCCTCCGGCGGTGGCGGCTATGACGTGACGCTGCAACTGCAGCAGACCCAGACGTGGCAGCTGTTCAAGCTGCCGCTCGATGTTCGCATTGTGACCGGCAGCGGCACCTACAACTTCGTGGTGCAGGATTCAACCGCGCTGCAGCTGTTCAGCTTCAATGTGCCCAACCCGCCGACCTCGGTGACGCTCGACCCCGACCAGTGGGTGCTCAAGTCGGTGACCAACGTCACGGGTGTCGAGGCATCCGTTGCGAAACGCGCGCTCGCGCTTGGCGTACCGAGCCCGAACCCGACGCGTGGCGATGCCGTGATCGGGTTCAGCACGCCGCGCCAGGGTAATGTCGACGTCGACGTCATCGACGCGTCCGGCCGCCGCGTGAGCCGCCTGCAGCACGGCGCCCTCGCCGCGGGCGAGCATCGCGTGACGTGGAGCGGCCGCGACGAGGTGGGCAATGCGCTCAAGCCTGGCGTCTACTGGGTCCGGCTCGCAACCGGCGGCGAGCAGCGCAGCAGCCGCATCGCACTGATCAACTAGACACCCGACGCGTTCGTGAACGCCGCGCACGCGGCGCGAGGCGCTCCGGCGGCTACTTCCGCTCGAGCGCCTCGATCGCATGCGCCGAAATCTCGCGGCCGATCGCCAGCGACGCGGTGGCCGCGGGCGAGGGCGCGTTGAGCACGTGCACCATTCCCGGCGCCTTCTCGATGCGGAAGTCGTCGAGCAGCGTGCCGTTGCGGTCCACGGCCTGTGCGCGCACACCGGCTTGCGCGGGGCGCACATCTTCCACGCGCAACTCGGGCACCAGCCGCTGTAGGGCCGCCACGAATGCGCCGCGGCTGCCGGCGCGCTGCATCTCGGCCATGCCCATCCGCCAGTGGCGGGCCGCCATGCGCCAGAAGCCGGGGAACGCCATCCAGTCGAGCACGTCGCCGAGCGACACGCGTGACGCGGTGTAGCCATGGCGCGACAACGCCAGCACGGCGTTGGGGCCCGCTTCGATGCCGCCGCGCGCCATGCGCGTGAAGTGCACGCCGAGAAAGGGAAACCGCGGATCGGGCACCGGGTAGATCAGGTGCTTCACTAGGAACTGGCGTTCGGGAACCAGCGTCGCGTACTCGCCGCGGAACGGTACGATGCGCACGCCCGGCTCGACACCGCACGCGCGCGCCACCCGGTCGGAATGGAGTCCTGCGCAATTGACGAGCACGCGGCACGTCAGTGGCCCGGCGGAGGTATCGAGCGTGATGCCGGTGCCCGTGCGGCGCGCCGAACGCAGCCGCACTCCGGTGCGGATCTCGGCACCTGCATCACGAATGCGCCGTGCGTAGGCCTCGCACACGTCGGTGTAGTCGACGATTCCCGTCTCGGCGACGAACAGCGCGGCCTTGCAGCGGACGTGCGGCTCGCGCTCGCGCACTTCGTCGGCGGTCAGCCAGCGCGTGCCTGTCAGGCCGTTGGCGATGCCGCGGCGCTCGAGTTCGCGCAGGCGCTCGATCTCGTCGGGCTCGGTGGCGACCACGATCTTGCCGCAGCGCTCGTGGTGCACGCCGTTCGCGGCACAGAACGCGTACATCGCATCGCGTCCCTCGACGCACAGGCGCGCCTTGAGCGAGCCGGGTTTGTAGTAGAGACCCGAGTGGATGACGCCGCTGTTGTGCCCGGTCTGGTGCGCGGCGAGCTTGTTCTCGGCTTCGAGCACGATCACCGAGCGCACGCCCTGCTCGGTCAGTCGCAGCGCGGTCGCGAGCCCGACGATGCCGCCGCCGACGATGGCGATGTCGCAGGAGCCCGACGGCGCGGCGGAAGATGTGGGGGAATCCATGCCCATGAAGGTCTCCATGACACAGCCACCAGATGCTGCGGTGCGCAGCGCGGCGCGATAGTACCCGCCTGCAACGGGCACCCCAAGCGTCCGCGCAACAAGTCGCCTTGCGCGCTGGCCCCAAGCGTTCGCGCAACAAGCCGCTTCACGCGCAGGCGCCCCGTCTATTACAGTGCCACGATGCGCTTCCCTGCGGGCACCAAGCTTGGCCCCTATGAAATCATTGCGCCGCTCGGTGCCGGCGGCATGGGCGAAGTGTACCGGGCGCGCGACACGCGCTTGGGCCGCGATGTCGCCGTCAAGGTCCTGCCCGAGCACCTGATCTCGAACCCGGATGTCCGCACGCGCTTCGAACGCGAGGCACGCGCGATCTCGAGCCTCAACCACCCGCATATCTGCACGCTCCATGATGTCGGCAACGAGGGCGACACCGAATACCTCGTCATGGAGTTGGTCGAAGGCGAAACACTCGCCCAGCGCCTGGAGCGCGGCGCCCTGCCGCAGGCCGACCTGCTGCGCATCGGCACCCAGGTGGCGGACGCGCTCGACCGCGCGCATCGCGCGGGCATCGTGCACCGCGACTTGAAGCCCGGCAACATCATGATCACCAAGTCGGGCGCCAAGCTGATGGACTTCGGGCTCGCGCGCCGCGCGGCCGAGGGGGGGGCGACGGGCATCACGAGCGGCACCGGCGTCACGATCGCCGCGTTGACGCAATCTCCCACGCTGGCGTCGCCGCTGACGGCGCAGGGCACCTTGGTCGGCACTTTCCTCTACATGGCGCCGGAGCAACTCGAAGGCGGCGAGGCCGACGCGCGCAGCGACATCTGGGCGTTCGGCTGCATCCTGTACGAGATGGCGACCGGACGGCGCGCGTTCGAGGGCAAGAGCCAGGCGAGCCTGATCGGCTCGATCATGCATTCGGAGCCGGCGCCGATCAGCGCCACCTCGGTCAGTTCTGCCCCCGCGCTCGACGCGTTGGTTCGCGCCTGCCTCGCCAAGGATCCCGAGGAACGCATCCAGACGGCGCACGACATCAAGCTGCAGCTGTCGTGGATCAGCCAGCCGGCATCGCAGATGAGCGCGGTGGCGCCCGTGCTGCCCAAGCGCGGACCGAATCGCGAACCGTTGGCGTGGGC
>JANLOX010000103.1:0-13293 GCA_031366795.1 Candidatus Eiseniibacteriota bacterium
GTTCCGACGGAGGTGTGACCCATGTCGAATGAGTCCGGCAGCACTCGCACTACACCTCACGGCCGCGCTCATGGTTCGTGGATGGAACGGCTGTCCACCCGCATGGCACAGTGGACGGGAAGTACGGGGGCGCAAGTTGCCGCGTTCGGACTGATTCTGGGGTGGCTGGTGTGCGGCCCGGTCTTCCACTACTCCGACACCTGGCAGATGACGATCAACACGGCGACCACCATCGTCACGTTCCTCATGGTGTTCATGATCCAGCGCGCCCAGAACAAGGAGAGCGCCACCTCGGCCCTCAAGTTGAGTGAGATCGTCGCAGCCCTCGACGGCGCCAGCAACCGGTTGATCGACGTGGGCGATCTGTCAGAGGCCGAGATCCGGACCTTGCAGGAGCACTTCCGTCGATTGGTGGAACTGTCGAAGCAGGATGGCGCGCTCACGAAATCGCACTCGGTCGAGGAAGCAGCCGCGCGACACGAACGCAAGCAGTCCAGCGCGGAATGAAGCCACGCGCCAGGGCAGGCCGCAGCGAACGCGCCGCCCTGACACGGCTCGATGTGCTTGTCGTGCTAAGCCCACTCGCGGCGCGAACCGAGGCCACGCAGCCGGCGGCGCTGCTGCGCGAGGCACTGACCGCACGCGGGCTACGCCACCGCATCATCGAGACTGGACCGCACGGCGTCCCGGCCAAGGGCATCGAACGCGCCATTCAACACGCGATCGATGCGGGGTGTCGCCGCTTCGTGGCGGCGGGTGGCGATGGCACCACCTCAATGGTGGCGGGTCTGCTCAGCCGATGCAAGCGCCGCGGGTCCCGGCCGACGCTCGCAATCATCCCGACCGGGACTGCCAATGTGCTGGCGCGGGAACTCGGCATTCCGTTGGAGATCCCAGCCGCGGTGGCCCTGGCCCTCGAGGGTCAGCGCACCATCGAGCTCGATGCCATCTCGACGGGTGAGCGGCTCGTGTTCACGCAGGTCGGGCTCGGGCTCGACGCGCAGATGATCCGCACGACCACCCGCGAAGCCCAAATCAAGCAGGGCCGGATGGCGTACGCGAGGGCGTTCGTCCGTCAGGCGGGCATTCACCGCTCGGTTGTTTTTCAACTGGAGATCGACGGCACGCGAGTCCAGGTTCGCGCGTTGCAGATCGTGGTCGCCAACGCCGGAGCGCTCGGGGCGCCACCGTTCACCTGGGGCCCCGGCATCGATCCTACGGACGGCATCATCGACGTGTGCGTGTTCACGGCGAGGACCATGCGCGAACACGTCATGCTCGTGATCGGGTTGCTGACCGGCGATCATGCGCGCAGTCCCCACACGCAGTATTTCAAGGCGGCGCGGCGCGTGACGATTTCGAGCCGCCGCCCGGTGCTCGTGCAGGGGGATGGAGAACTGCTGGGCCGCACACCGATCACACTGAACGTGACGCGCCGTGCGGTGCGGGTGTGCGTGCCGAAGAACATCGAAAAGCTCGAAGCCACGATCGGGGCGCCCGCGGACTTACCCGTTCCGGAGCCGGAAATGCCGGTCGCGGGAGAGGTCGCCCTGGGATCGACTCCCACTTCGGCTCCGCACGCCGCCGAGCCTGCCGAAACGATCGCGGAAGACGTCGTCTCCATGGTCGCGCAACACTCCCGCACCTGGGTGCTGCAGGGCTGGGCGCGACACCCGCTCGCGTTTCTCCAGGCGCTGGACGCCGCACTATTCCTGCGGATCAACTCGCTCCACTTCGGCGCGGTGTCGGACAGGGCGCTGATCCTGTTGTCCCAGGGGATGCACTACGGCGAGGGGTGGGCGGTCGTGGCCGTCGTTCTGCTCATCGTCGACTTCAAGACGGGACTCAAGGTGATCGCCGAAGCGCTCCCCGTACTGTGGGCCACGATGCTGACGGTGAACTTTCCTCTCAAACGGCTGTTCGGTCGGCGCCGTCCGTTCACGTCATTTGTCAGCGCTCGCGTCCGCGGTCCCCGCCCGCTGGATTCCTCGTTCCCGTCCGGGCACACCGCCGCGGCATTCGCCGGAGCCTTGCTGTTCGGCGCCCATGAACCGCTGTGGTCGCCGCTGTTCTACGCGCTCGCGACTGCGGTGGGCTTCTCGCGCATCTATCTTGGCGTCCACTACCCGGGCGACGTGCTCATCGGGGCGGCCGCAGGGACCTTCCTCGCCGGCGGTTACCTCGCGCTGGTCCGGCTGGCGTTTGCCATGTGGCACTGAAACGGAGCCCAGCCTGCCATTCGGAGTGGCAGACAAGGCCCCGTGTTTGCGGAAGGGACGGGAGCGATGAGTTAGCGAGATGAAAGACGGAATCGCTGCCCCCTGGCCCGTCCATGCGGCTACTAAACCAGGTGGTTGAGGATCAACCCGAACTAGCCCCGACGGACGGTGGCGAGCGCTTCGCTGGCCGTGTCCTTCAGCGCATCGCGTCCATCCTTCACGGCTTCACGACCCTCTTTCATCGCATTGCCGATGTCGCGCGAACCATCGCGAACGACCTGGCCGACGGCATCCATGCGTTCGCGCGCGCTGTCGCCGAGTTCCCGCGCCTTGCCGCTCAGGTCCTCCGCCTTGCTGCGCAGCCGCTGACGCGTCTCGGTGCCGGATGCCGGCGCCATCAATAGGGCGAGACCGGCGCCGACGACGGCGCCTGCGACGAATCCAGCGAATACTCCGATGCCATTATTGTTCTCGGACATGATTTGCTCCTTCGGGTGAAAAGCCAACGGGTTGACGGGAGTGGGTCCAGCGCCGGGCCAGGCTTCCGATCCCAGCCCTGAGCGCTCGCATGACGACGACGGCCTTGAATACGGGCTCTTCGACTTCTTCCAGCACGATCGCGCCGAGCACCGTCGCGCGATTCACGACTTGTGCGACTCGTGTCGCACCACCGCGGACCGTCAGGGCAATCTGTTCAAGCGTCGTCATGAGTTCGCGTACTTTGCGTGAGGTCTCACGCGACTCCTCGAGAATTTCCTGCAGGTAGCTGTAGCTGGCCTCGAGACGCTTCGCCGTGGCCTTGAACTGCAACATGATCCGGATGGCCACAAAAGCCATGGCCACCACGGCGATTGTTACAATCACGATGCACATTTGAACGATGAGGCTCATCGAGCTCTCCCTTCGCGTCGCGCTGGCAACGACTTGCGCGGCGGGGTGGATGATCTTGCGTTCGGCATCCGGCTCATCCGCAACATGCGCGCCACCACATGTGATGGCGCAGGATGGGGGCTTCCGCAGGCGGAATGCGGTATGCCGCGCGCGCAATGCTGGACTAGCGCGGAGTGCGTGCGCCCACGCGGCCGGCAAGACTCACGGCGGGCTCCGTCTGTCGCGCCGGGGCTTGATGCCGCGCTCGGCCGAGTTCCTCGATGCACTTGACCGCGAGCGCGGTCCAGCCGGTCTGGTGGTTGGCACCCACGCCGCGGCCGGTGTCGCCGTGGAAGTACTCGTAGAACAGCACGAGGTCGCGCCAGTTTGGATCATCCGCGTAGCGCGCGTCCTCGCCATGGGCCGGCCTGCGCCCGTGCCCGTCGCGCAGGAACAACCGCGCGAGCCGGGTCGACAGTTCGCGCGCCACCTCGGCGAGCGTCAGCATCTGTCCCGAACCGACGGGGCACTCGACCTTGAAGTCACTGCCGTAGAAGTGGTGGTACCGCTCGAGGGCTTCGATCAGCAGGTAGTTGACCGGGAACCAGACAGGGCCGCGCCAGTTCGAATTGCCCCCGAACATGCTGGTCTTCGACTCGCCCGGCACATAGCCGACGCTGAAGGTCTGACCATTGGCCTCGAGCGAGAAGGGATGTTGCTCGTGGACCTTCGATAGCGAGCGGATCCCGAAGGGCGACAGGAATTCCTGCTCGTCCAGCACATAGCGCAGCACCCGCACGATGCGCTCTCGTGAGGGGATGGCCAGCAGCCGGTGGCCGCTGCGGCCCTCATCGTGCGCGGAGCGCGGCTCGCGCTTGCACATCCATGAGATGTACTGCGCGAGATCCGGGCGGTTGGCGATGAACCAGTTCAGCCGTTTGGCGAAGCCGGGCAGCTTGTCGATCACGTCGTCTTCGAGGATCTCGCAGGCGAACATCGGAATAATGCCGACCATCGAGCGTACGCGCAGCGGCGTGTGAACGCCGTCCACGTGCAGCTGGTCGTAGTAGAAGCCATCCCGCTCGTCCCACAGCCCATCACCGCCCAACGAGTTCATGGCGTCGGTGATCGCCACGAAGTGCTCGAAGAACTTGGAGGCGATGTCCTCGTACGCGGGGTCCTCGCTGGCCAGTTCGAGCGCCATCGACAGCATCGTGGCGCAGTAGAAGGCCATCCACGCGGTGCCGTCAGCCTGCTCCAAGTGCCCTCCCGTAGGCAGTGGCTGGGAGCGGTCGAACACGCCGATGTTGTCGAGCCCGAGGAAGCCGCCCGAGAACAGGTGGTGGCCATCGATGTCCTTGCGGTTCACCCACCACGTAAAGTTGATCACCAGCTTCTGGAAGCAGCGCTCGAGGAACAGGCGGTCGCGCTTGCCGCGTGGACCGCTCTTCTTGTACACGCGCCAGCAGGCCCACGCATGCACGGGCGGATTGACGTCGCCGAGAGCGAATTCGTACGCCGGCAGTTTCCCGCTCGGATGCATGTACCATTCGCGCAGAAACAGCAGCAGTTGCTCCTTGGCGAACGCCGGATCGATATCGGCGAAGGGAATCATGTGGAACGCCAGGTCCCACGCGGCGTACCACGGGTACTCCCACGTGTCGGGCATGGAGATGACATCGCGGTTGTGCAGGTGTCCCCAGTCCGAATTGCGGCCGGTCTTGCGGCTCGCCGGCGGCGGGGGATGGCTGGGATCGCCTTCGAGCCACTGGCGCACGACGTAGTAGTAGAACTGCTTCGACCACAACAACCCGGCGTAACCCTGGCGTGCCACCTGTCGCTCATCGGGCGTCAGCTCCGGCGACAACAGGACAGCATAGAACGCGTCAGTCTCGCGCTCGCGGAGCGCAAATGCCGCATCGAAGCTCCCGGCGAGGGGATCGGCCGTGACCTCACGCTCGCTCGAAAGCCGCAGCTTCAACACGACCTTACCGCGGGCCGGCACGTCGAGGGCGTAGTAGGCGGCCGCCTTGGTGCCGGTGCCATCGGGATTGACGGCCGCGGTCCGGCCATGCACGACGTAGTCGTGAAACGCGTCCTTCACGTAGGGCGTCTCGTTCGGGGCTTCGAACAGCCGTTTGGAGTTCGTGTCGTTCTCGGTGAACAACCACTGCGGAAGCTTGCCGTCGGGACCCGGGCCCGCGCTCAGCCGGAAGGCACCGAGCGTTTCGTGTTCCGCCGTCACGGCAGCGTCACCGGCACGACGCAGGGCCGGCCGAGTGGTGTAGCCCTCACCGCTGCGGCCCCAGCTCCAGGTGTTGCGGAACCACAGCGAGGGCAGCAGTTGGAGCCCTGCCACCTCGGGGCTGCGATTCTCCACCGTGATGCGCACCAGCACGTCGTCGGGCGAGGCCTTGGCGTACTCGACAGTGATGTCGAAGTAGCGATCGTCCGCGAAGATGCCCGTGTCCTCGAGCTCGAACTCCGGATCGGCTGCCCCGCGCGCCCGGGCTTCGGCAAGCAGGCGCGCGTAGGGGTACTCGGCCTGCGGGTACTTGTAGAGCGCCTTCATGTACGAGTGGGTGGGCGAGGAGTCGAGGAAGTAGTAGCACTCCTTCACGTCCTCGCCGTGATTGCCTTCCGAGCCGGTCAGCCCGAACAGCCGCTCCTTAAGGATCGGGTCGTGGCCGTTCCACAGCGCGAGACCGAAGCACAGCCGCCCCTCGCGATCGCTGATGCCAAGCAGGCCGTCCTCACCCCAGCGGTAGGCGCGGCTGCGTGCATGCTCATGCGGGAAATATTCCCAACAGGTGCCCTCCGCCGAGTAATCCTCGCGAACGGTGCCCCACTGGCGCTCGGAGAGATAGGGGCCCCAGCGCTTCCAGTTCTTCGCGCGAGTGGCGTCCTCGGCGAGCCTCTGCGATTCGGCACCGGTATCCGGTGTGGGCAGCATGGGCGGATCCTAGCGCACTCGCAATGCGAATACCCGGGGGCCCTTCGTCCGCCGGGAAGCCGGCCTCACCATAGGCGCGTAACCCGCGACGAACGCGCCCTGCGCGACCTCGCGAACGAGCCGCCCCGTCGCGTCGATCACCGAGACGCGCGCCGGGCACGCCCAGCGTGCCGCTCAGCCGCATGCTGCCTGCAATCGACCTCAGCTGCGGAAAGCCGATCGTCGTCAACTCGAGCGAGGTGATGTCGTCGGCGATCGCGATGGAGCCACCCGGCAACGGATCCGCGGGTTCGAGGTCGATCGGGTCGGCGACGTAGGTCGCGCCGCCCAGGGTGACCGGCCAGCCGGGACAGGGGTGAGTGATGCAGATGATGCGCAGTGATGCCGGGCCGCCGGTGCCCGTGGAACCCGCCGCAAACTCGGACGTGAGCGCCGGCTTTCATGCTGGCGCTCGACTGCTTGAACACTTTGAGCGGGTAGCCGGGATTCTTGAGCAGCCGTTGCACCACCGCACCCGCAGCGTCGAGCAGCTCGACCCACAGCTGCGGCGCGTGGACGGCCGAGAAGTCCGGCGTGAGCGTCTCGCTGTTGTCGGCGTTGGTCAGCATATTGAGCCGGGCGATGGGCGCGTTGGTAGTGCCGCCACCCAAGGTGCCGCGCAAGGCGTGCGTGTGTGAGCTGCCGGCGACGCCAAAGTCGGCATCGTAGTCGTCCTACGTCAGCATGTAACCGCTCGAACCATGAGGAATGTCCCCGCCGGGCGCTCGACCTGGGGCGTGAAGACGAGCGCAAAGTAGTTGGGCACCGTCCCCACGGGTCCGATCGAGCAGAAGGCGCCGATGCGGTCGGTGGCGTAATCGCTGGTGTTCGAGAACGAGACGTAGAACTTCACGTTGGATGTGGAGCCGGCCTGCAATGGTGACGTGAGTGGCACCTGCATGTACTCGCGATCGTTCGGCGTCGAAGTGCTCTGCACCAGGATGCCGGCGTAGCCCGATCCAGTGAGCGCCGGCTGGTAGCCGGGCCCGTTGTAGGGAACGCTGCAGTAGATCGGCGGCAGGGTCCCACGGCGCAGGTGTTGTAGTAGTCGGCGCTGCCAGTGGTGGGGGCGTCCCATGGGGTCGCGATGTACAGGTTGCTCAGGTTCGAGGGGCAGTTCGTGTAGGTCTCGAAGCTCGGATTCGAGACCAGGTTCACGGCGCGGGAAGCCGCGGGCGCAAGGAGCGCCGTGCAGAACAGCAGCGCGTGGACAAGGCGGGGGTAACGAAGGGCCATGGGGCGGCTCTAAGCGCTGGGTTCGGGGCAGCGAATCGCATGCTCAAGGATATTACACGCGAGCCAACCTTCGGCGGGCCATTTGCCGGGACATTCAGGGACACCCGGGACGTCAGCCGAGCCGCGTGAGCCTGACGATGACGCCCATGGTGAAGCGCGCCTCGACGCGCTCCCCGGCGGCGAGCCCCGCCGGACACTCGGAGGCGGAAATGCGCGCATCGAATGCCTGCCCCGGCGCCTCATCGAGCTGCAGCCGCACATCGACATAGCGGTCGCCATGAATGTCGAGCGGGCGCACTGCCACGACAGCCCCGGACTTGTTTTGCGGGAGCAGGAAGTTCATGCGTTCAATCCCAACGGAACAGGCGCAGCGCGACGGCGAACGCCACCACGGTCCACGCCGCCAGCAGCGCGATGGGAGCGGCCGAGGCGGTGAGGCTCGCGCCTTCGTTCATCACCGCGCGCAGCGCGCTGTTGATGATGGTGAGCGGCAACGCCTGGACAAACGGCTGGAGGAACGCGGGAAAGCGCTCCGAGGGAAAGAAGGTTCCCGACAGCAGCCACATCGGCAGCATGACGAAGTTCATCAGGCCCGACACCGCCTCGATGGTGCGGGCGCGGCTGGCGACGAGCAGGCCGAGCGCCGAGAACGCCAGTGCCCCGACGAAGCACAGAATGACCAGCGCTGGCCACGAGCCGCGCACGGAGACGCCGAAGGCCAGCATGCCGAAGCCGAGCACCGCCAGCACTTCGAGCGCCAGCCACACCATGCGCGCGAGCATCAAGGACAGCAGGTAGTCGCGCCGTCGCATCGGCGTGGCGACGAGACGCTTGAGCAGCTTTTGCTGCCGCGCGTTCGCGATGGGGAAGCCGATGCCCCACATCCCGGTGCCCAGCAGGTTCATGCCGATGAGTCCCGGAATCAGGAAGTCGATATAGCGTGAGCCCGGGCGCACTCGCGTGTCGGTGGATGCGCGCACGATGTCGGCGCGCCCGGCGCCCCGCTCGAGGGCGTCCTGCACCAAGAGGTAGGCGAGCCGTGTCTCCGGACGCGAAGGATCATAGGCAATGACGGGCGGCCCGACGAGCGGCACGCGTACGAACACCGCGATGCGGCCTCGCCTGAGCGCCAGCGCGCCCTGCTCGGCCGACAGCGTATCGGTCAAGAGATCGCGCGATGCCCGCAGCGACGCGATCGCCGCAGCGGATCGCGGACCACTCTCGATCGCGACATACGAGGTCTGTGGGCCCTGGTTGCGGAAGGCGATGCCGAGCGCCAGGGCCATCAGCACCGGGAAGGCGAACACCCAGAACAAGGCCTCGGGTTCGCGCAGGAACACCACGATGCGCTGCAGCGTGAGCTGCGCCAGTGCCGAATCACGCAGTCCGCGCCTACTCATTGCGCAGCGTCCTTCCGGTCAGGCTCATGAACACGTCCTCGAGCGTCGCATGGTGCGTCGTGAGCCGGGCCAGTGGGAAGTTGCGGCGCGCCAGTTCGGCGAGTAATGAAGGAATCGCCACATGCGGCTCGCGCACGATCAGTGCGAAGCCACTCGCTTCGCGGCGCGCCTGCGAGACACCGGGCAGGCTCGCCAGCTCAGCGGCGTCGAGCTCGCCTTCGACAGTGAAGTCGATGACGTGTTCCGCGCCGAGCAGCAGGATCAGCTCGCGCGGCGTCCCCTGCGCGATGACCTTGCCGTGGTCCACGATGGCCACGCGGTCGCACAGCTTCTCCGCTTCGTCCATGTAGTGAGTGGTGAGCAACACCGTGCCGCCCTTATGGCGAAACTCTTCAATCAAGTCCCAGACCTGCCGGCGCGATTGCGGATCGAGTCCCGTCGTGGGCTCATCGAGGAACAGCACCTCGGGATCGTTGACGAGTGCGCAGGCGAGCGAGAGCCGCTGGCGCTGCCCGCCCGAAAGCTGAACCACCCAGGTACGCCGCTTCTCTTCGAGCGAGACGCGTGCAATCACTTCGTCCACACTGGGGCCGCGCGTGTAGAAGCTGCGGAACAGCGCGAGCGTTTCCTCGACACTCGCCTTGTCGGTGAGCTTGGTCTCCTGCAGCTGGATGCCGAGCCGCTCCCGCAATTCGCGATCCCGGCCCCGTCCCCAGTGGCCACCCAGCACCTGCACTTCGCCGCCGTCGGCGGGGAGCAGCCCCTCGAGGATCTCAATCGTGGTCGTCTTGCCCGCGCCATTTGGCCCAAGCAGGCCGAAACACTCGCCCGCGCGGATCTCGAGGTCGAGTCCGTCCACCGCCACCAGCTGGCCGTAGCGCTTGACCAGCCCACGGCAGAGCAGCGCGGGCGCAGTCGAAGGCGGGGAGTGCGCAGGGGGGACGGGGGCAGCCAAGGAGGAGGACATGGAGTTCGCACTATAGAAGGGGGCTCGGGATGGGTACAATTGTTGGCCCATGCGCTATCCCGCTTTGCTCCCCGCCGGTGTCGTCCTGTTGCTGTGCGCGCTGGCGCCGCCGGGCAACGCGCAGCTTCCGCCACCGCTTGCCGCGCCGCCGGCACCCATCCATGGCGCCGTGACGCCCGCGAAGGCGCTGCTCGGCAAGACATTGTTCTGGGACGAACAGTTGTCGAGTTCCCGCACGGTGGCCTGCGGCTCGTGCCACCAGGCCGCATCAGGCGGCTCCGATCCGCGCTCGCTTCCCGGCGCGTCGCGCGCAACTCATCCCGGGCTCGATGCCGTCGCGGGCACGCCGGACGACGTCAGCGGCTCGCCGGGAATCGTGGCGCGCGATGCGACGGACGCGCTGAAGTGGTCGGCCACGTTCGGGTTGCGCGAGCAAGTCACGCCGCGCCTCGCGCCCTCGCACATCAATGCGGCCTACGCGTCCTGGTTGTTCTGGGATGGGCGCGCCCCGGGGCCGTTCTTTGATCCCGAGAACGCCGATCTGCTGTTCTTTGACGGTGCCGCCCTCGAAAACCAGGCAACCGGTCCGCCGCTCTCCGGTGTCGAGATGGCACATGCGGGGCGCGAGTGGAGCGACGTGACGGCACGCATCATCACGGCACTCCCGCTGGCGTTGGCGACGGCGTTGCCGCCCGACCTCGCCGGCAATCTCGCGGGGCGCTCCTACCCGCAACTGTTCGCCGCGGCCTTCGGCACCAGCGAGGTCACGGCGTCGCGGATCGCCATGGCGATCGCCAGCTACGAACGCACGTTGTTCTCGAACCAATCACCGTTTGATTCGCTGCTCGCGGGAACCACGACGCTGAGCGAGGACGAAACTGTTGGCTTGCAATTGTTCCAGATGAACTGCGCCGGCTGCCACTCGGGGGCCCTGCTCACGGACCAATCGTTCCACAATATCGGCGTGCGTCCCGCGGCCGAGGACTCGGGGCGGTTCGCCGTTTCGCACGACCCCAACGACCTTGGCGCCTTTCGCACCCCGAGCCTGCGCAATGCGGCGCTGCGGCCCGCGTTCATGCACGACGGGCGCTTCTCGACGCTCGAACAGGTGGTCGAGTTCTACGATCGCGGCGGCGACTTCAATGCGCCGAACAAGGACCTGCGCATCATTCCGCTTGGCCTCTCCGCCACGGAGCGCGCGCAGTTGGTCACCTTCCTCAAGCGGCCGCTGACTGACCCACGCGTCGCCGCGGCAATCTTCCCGTTCGACCAGCCCGCGCTGTTCTCAAGCAGCGCACTCGTGCCGCAGGTTCTGGCAGGAGGGGTGAGCGGCTCATCAGGACAGCCCCCGACGCCGGTTGCGCTGGAGCCTGCCATCGCCGGCAATCCCACGTGCTCCGTCGGCGTCTATGCCGCATTGGGCGGTGCGTCCGCGGTGCTCGTCGTGGACGACGTCGTACCGCCTTTGGGCAATGGCATTCCTGCGATGGGATCCTTCGCGCGACAGGCGGTCATCCTCGAGGGCAGCGGCGTGAGCGGCGGCCACGGTTCGGTTACCTTGCAGATTCCCAGCCAGGCGGCGGAGTACGGTCGCATGTTGTACGCGCGCTGGTATGTCACCGACCCCGCGGCCGCGGGGGGCGTGGCGGCATCGGCGCCGTTCCGCTTCACCCTCTTTGGTCCGCATGGCTCGGGCGGCTCACTCCTCGGCGTCGTGCCAAACCCGCGGCAGGAACTGTCACTCGCCAGCGCGCCAAACCCATTCGTCGCCCGAACGACCTTGCGTTTCGAGTTGGCCCACGCCAGCCGCGTGCGGTTGGAGTTGTACGACATCGCCGGGCGGCGCGTACGGCAGTTGTTCGAGCGACCGCTCGCCATGGCAGGCAGCTATGCGTTTGCCTGGGACGGGCGCGATGATCGCGGCGTCGCGGCGCCACGCGGAGTGTACTTCGCGCGACTCGAGACAAAGCATGCCGTGAATTCGGTCCGGCTCTTCCGGGTAGATTGACCGGTCGAGTCCGGCATCGAGTCATGCCGCCTTTCCCATGTCGTGGCGGATGGCGTAGTGTCCCGCGCATTGCAACGTGTCCGCGCCTGCCTCTGAACGGCGCGTGGCCCAGGCCTCGCTTCAACCGAACGATCCTCCGGCCTCAATCACGATAGAAGGAGCCATTCATGAATTACCGCAACCTCGGGTCCTCGGGGCTCAAGGTTTCCGAGATCTCGCTCGGCTCCTGGACGACGTACGGTGGATCGATCGGCCGAAGCGAATCCAAGTTGATCGTGCGCCGCGCCTTCGAGCAGGGCATCAACCTGTTCGACACCGCCAACGTCTATGCGAAGGGCGAAGCCGAGCGCGCGCTGGCCGAAGGCATTCGCGAGTTGCCGCGTGAGCAACTCGTGATCGCCACGAAATGCCTGGGACGGATGTGGGAGGGACCGCTTGGCCGCGGCCTGTCGCGCAAGCACATGATGGACGCCTGCGACCACAGCCTCCAGCGACTCGGCGTGGACTACATCGACCTCTACCAGTTTCACGCGCCCGACCCCGAGACGCCACTCGAGGAGTCCCTGCGCGCACTCGAGGACCTCGTGTGCGAGGGCAAGGTGCGCTATGCGGGCTTCTCGAACTTCGATCACGATCCCAAGCTCGCCGACGAAGTCGTCGCCATCCAGAAGCGCGCGGGCTACTCGCCCATGGTTTCGAGCCAGCCGCGTTATAACCTGTTCGACCGCCACGTCGAGGACGCGCACGTCGCCTACTGCAAGAAGAACGGCATCGGCATGATCGTGTACTCGCCGCTCGCGCAGGGCGTGCTCACCAACAAGTACGCCGGCGGACAACTGCCGCAGGGCAGCCGCGCCACGGGGGCGTTCAAGCATTTCCTCGAGCAGGAGAAGGCGCTGACACCCGAAAACATTGCCGCCGCCGAGCGGCTCGGCGCATGGTGTGCGCCGCGTTCGCTTACGCCCGCCGCCGTCTCGCTGGCGTGGGTGCTGCGCTGCCCGCAGGTGTCGAGCACCATCGTCGGCGCTTCGTCGATCGCGCAGCTCGATGACAACCTGAAGGCCGTCGAGGTCAGCCTGACGCCGGCCGAATGGCGTGAAGTCGAGGCCGCGATCGAAGGCCCCAAGTCCACCAAGACGGCCAAGACGGCGAAAGTCACGAAGGCGGCCAGTCCTGCGAAGCCAATGCGGCGGGCGGCGAAGGCACGCTAGCAAGTCGCGGTCAGTCATTCGCCATCCAGCATCTCCGCGAGCCAGTCGCTATCCAGCACTTGACGCCACTCGCGCCTTGCTTGAGACTTGTGGGGAGGGATCGCGTCGAGTGTCGTTGTGCCTGTGCGCAATAGTGCCGGGTCCCGCCCCGACGACTGGACAGCATGGCCCCTGCATCCCTTTCACGGAGTATTCGACATGCGTGGCGAGTCCCCCATCATCCTGCTGCTCGCTCTCGCGGCGATGCTGGCAACGGTCGCGCGCGAGTCCTCAGGCTCGACCTTCCCCACGAGTTTTGCCATCGACGACGCGGCGCCTGCCGCCGGCTTCGTCGATCCCACGGGTATGGCATTCCTGCCCGACGGCCGCTTCTTCGTGACCGAGAAGCGT
>JANLOX010000104.1:0-9272 GCA_031366795.1 Candidatus Eiseniibacteriota bacterium
TGGGGACCCTGTGAGTCCCCGCGTCTCAACCGGAGGACCTGTGTGCCTCCGCAACTGGAAAGGACGCTCAAGATGAACGCACCACGCCACAACGACACGTTCGGCGCTCTCTCGACCCTCAGCGCGGACGGCAAGAGCTACCGCTACTTCAGCCTCCCGAAGCTGGCCGCGAAGCTCGGACTCAAACTCGAAACGCTGCCCTATTCGATTCGCGTGCTGCTCGAGGCCGCCCTTCGTCATTGCGATGGGTTCCAGGTCACCGAAGCGGACGTGACGCGCCTCGCCGGGTGGACCGCCGCGCCGCGTGAACCGGTCGAGATTCCGTTCAAGCCGGCGCGCGTGATTCTCCAGGACTTTACCGGTGTGCCCTGCGTCGTCGATCTCGCCGCGATGCGCGACGCGGTCGCGCGGCTGGGCGGCGACGCCTCGAAGATCAATCCGCTCGTGCCCGTCGATCTGGTGATCGATCACTCGGTGCAGGTCGACTACTTCGGCACGCAGAGCGCGCTCGAGCGCAATGCTGAAATCGAATTCACGCGCAATCGCGAGCGCTACGAGTTCCTGCGCTGGGGCCAGAAATCGTTCCGCAATTTTCGCGTGGTGCCGCCCGCGACGGGCATCGTGCACCAGGTCAATCTCGAGTACCTCGCGCGCGGCGTGATGTCCGAAGTGCACCACGGCGAGACGCTGATCTTCCCGGACACGCTGGTGGGCACCGACTCGCACACCACCATGATCAACGGGCTGGGTGTCGTGGGCTGGGGCGTCGGCGGCATCGAGGCCGAAGCGGTGATGCTGGGCCAGCCGCTCTACATCGTGATGCCCGAAGTGATCGGTTTCAAGTTCACCGGCCAGCTGCGCGAGGGCGTCACCGCGACCGACCTCGTGCTGACGGTGACGCAAATGCTGCGCAAGAAGGGCGTGGTCGACAAGTTCGTCGAGTTCTACGGGCCCGGCCTCGCGAACATGTCGCTCGCCGACCGCGCCACCATCAGCAACATGGCGCCCGAGTACGGCGCCACGACCGGGTTCTTCCCGGTCGACGATGAAACGCTCAACTACATGGAGCGCACCAACCGCGCGCCCGAGGCGAAGCTGCTCAAGGCGTATGCGGTCGAGCAGCAGTTGTTCCGCACGACCGAATCGCCCGACCCTTCGTTCACCGAGACGCTGTCGCTCGATCTGGGCGACGTCGAATCGTGCCTCGCGGGCCCCAAGCGCCCGCAGGACCGCGTCACCCTGCGCGACATGAAGCCGGCGTTCCACAAGGCGCTGACCGCTCCGGTAAAGGAGCGCGGTTACGGTTTGGCCGAGCCCGACCTGTCGCGCTCCGCGAGCGTGGGAGCCAATGGCGGCACCTCGACACTGGCGCATGGCTCGGTGGTGATCGCCGCGATCACCTCGTGCACGAACACCTCGAATCCCGCGGTGATGGTCGCGGCGGGACTGCTCGCGCAGAAAGCAGCGGCACTCGGGCTGAAAGTGCCCGCGCACGTGAAGACGAGCCTGGCGCCCGGATCGAAAGTGGTGACCGAGTACTTGAACGCCGCGGGCTTGTCGCCGGCGTTGGATGCGCTCGGGTTCAACACGGTGGGGTACGGGTGTACGAGTTGCATCGCATCGGGCACGCCCGTGTTGCAGTCCGACGGAACTGCTCGGCGTATCGATGACATGCCGGAAGCGGGCGGCGCACGCCTGTTCGGCCCCGGCGCCGAGGGCAGGCTGAACATCGCTAAGCAGACCGAGATCATGGTCCGCGGCGCACGCGAGTGCGTCTCGCTGTACCTGCAGGACGGCAGGACCCTGGTCTGCACTCCGGACCACGAGATCCTTTGCTCGGATGGCCGCTGGGTGCGGGCCGCTGAATTGAAGCTGGGGCAGGATCGCGTTGTGGTCGGGCTGGAAGCACCGCTCGATCAGCCTGCCGCGGACGAAGTGGACTACTCGTTGCAGGCGGGAGAATTCGCGTTCGCGATGACGTCCGTGGATGAACGCCTTCGCTCGCTCGCATTCGCGCGATTGGTCGGGCATCTGCTGTGCGACGGATCGATCAGTGTGCTTGGACAGGGCAGGATCAACGTCGGGCAGGCCGTCGATCGCGAGGTCGTGCTCAATGACATCGAACGCATTACCGGCAAGCGACCGGCCGGCAGCCGTTACGACGAGCGCAAGTGGAGCATTGCGTTGCCCACTGAACTGACCGTCGCAATCTGCGCGCTCGATGGAGTTCGCACTGGTCAGCGCATCCACCAGCCGGCGAGGCTGCCCGCGTTCGTGCTCGAGCCGAACTGCCCCGTCGCGATCGTTCGCGAGTTCCTTGCGGGCATGTTCGGCGCGGACGGCTGGGCGCCCGCTCTGGGCCGGACCAGTTCGCGAGAAGAATCAGCAAGCCTTTCGCCTCCGGCATTCTCGCAGTCCTGCCTCGCGGAGCACACGGCAGACCTTCTGAAACTCATGCGGGACATGCTGGCGATGCTGGCCCGCTGTGGCGTTAAAACCGATGGCGCGAAGCTCTACGACTACCCGACGCGCCGGGCCGCGTCTTCGTATCCCGCCGCTAGGGATGGCGCTCCCCGTGTCGAAGTGCGGTTGACCTTGCCTGATGGACTTTCGTTCATTGAGCAGGTGGGCTACCGCTACTGCGTCGACAAGTCGCTCAAGGCCACGGCGGCAGCCGTCTACTGGCGCATGGTCGGCAAGATCGGCGAGCAACGTTTGTGGATGGCGGATCGGCTCGAAGCCCGGCACCGCGAGCAGCCCGCGCTGACTTTCTCGGGTGCGCGCGGCGAGGCCGCCACGGAATTGTTGGAATGCGAGCCGGAACTTGCCCTGTCCCCAGTCGAGCTGTTCCGCCAGCTCGGTGTGCGTGGCTGGTTCGCGCCGCTGGAAGCGCGGATCGTGGCGGACAAGTGCTACAGCGTCGAAAAGGAATCGCTGACGCTGCCGACCTTCTCGCTTCAAGTCATCGACCGGCGCCCGGCGGGGATGCGCGATGTCTTCGACCTCGCAGTCGATGAGGTGCATGCCTTCGTGGCCGGAACCGTCGCGGTCCACAATTGCATAGGCAACTCCGGCCCACTGCCCGAGTCCGTGTCCGAAGCCATCACCCGCGAAAACCTCGTCGCCGCCGCGGTGCTGTCCGGTAATCGCAACTTCGAAGGCCGCGTCAATCCGCACACGCGCGCCAACTATCTCGCTTCACCGCCGCTGGTCGTGGCCTATGCGCTGGCGGGAACGGTCGACATCGACTTCGACCGCGAGCCGCTCGGCACGGGTGCGAATGGCACGCCGGTCTACCTGCGCGACGTGTGGCCCTCACACAGTGAAGTGCGCAAGGTGATGGACGCGAGCATCAAGCCCGAACAGTTCGCCACGCAGTACGGCAACGTGTTCGACGGCAACCCGCGCTGGAACGCGATTCCGGTGGGCGAGGGCGAGCGCTATCCGTGGGATCCGGCATCGACGTATATCCACGAGCCGCCGTTCTTCCAGGGGCTGACGCGCGAGCCCAAGCCGGTGGCGGCGATTCGCGGCGCGCGCTGCCTCGTGCGGCTCGGCGACTCGGTGACGACGGACCACATCTCCCCGGCGGGTGACATCGCCGAGGCGAGCCCGGCCGGCCGCTACTTGAAGGAGCATGGCAATACGAAGGCCGACTTCAATTCCTACGGCTCGCGCCGCGGCAACGATCTCGTGATGGTGCGTGGCACCTTCGCCAACATCCGCCTCAAGAACCTGCTCATTCCCGGCAGCGAGGGCAACGTTACGGTGCACCAGCCCAGCGGTGAGTCGATGGCGATCTTCGACGCGGCGGAACGCTACCGCGGCGAAGGCGTGCCGCTCCTTGTGCTGGCCGGCAAGGAATACGGCAGCGGCAGCTCGCGCGACTGGGCGGCCAAGGGCGTCCTGCTGTTGGGCGTGCGCGCCGCAATCGCCGAGAGCTACGAGCGCATTCACCGCTCGAACCTGATCGGCATGGGCGTGCTGCCGTTGCAGTACGCGCCGGGAATCAACGCCGACAGTCTCGGGCTGACGGGCAAGGAGCGCTTCGACATTGAAGGGCTCGACGGCGCGCTCGAGCCGCGCATGCCCGTCACGGTGCACGCGCACCGCGATGATGGTTCGACGCTGACGTTCAAGGTGGTCGCGCGCTTCGACACGCCGGTCGAGGTCGAGTACTACCAGAACGGTGGCATCCTGCAGACCGTGCTGCGCAAGTTGATCGCGGGCTGACGCGAATGGATCGAGTGCTGTGGGCCGGAGCGGGCGGTTTCTTCGGAGCCGCCCTCCGGTACGCGCTCGGCACCACGCTCGCTCGGGCGAAGGGGGGCAGCACGTTCCCCTGGGAGACGCTGGTGATCAACGTTATCGGCTGCCTCGCCATCGGGGTGCTCGGGACACTTGCGGACAGCCGCGGCCTGATCACCGGAACGGCGCGCGTGTTCGTCATCGCCGGGATTCTCGGCGGCTTCACGACCTACTCGGCATTCGGTTACGAGACCTTCCAGTTGATGCGCAACGGACAGGCCGCCGCGGCGTTCGGTTCGATCGCCCTGCAACTGTTGCTCGGCCTCGCGGCGGTGTGGGCGGGCGCCGCAATCGCGCGCGGCGCCTGGAACTGACGCGAAGGAGCTGACATGGACCTGCTGATCCTGGGCGGCACGGTGTTCCTGGGCCGCCACCTCGCAAGCGTCGCGCTCGCACGCGGACATCGCGTGACGTTGTTCCATCGCGGCCGCCATCCGCTGGCCTTCGCAGAGCTGGGTGTCGCTGCCGGCGCGCTGGCGCGGATCGAGACCCTGCAGGGCGACCGTCACGAAGGATTCGCGAGCCTCGCGGGGCGGCACTGGGACGCGGTGATCGATACCTCGGCTTACCGCCCCTCAGCGGTCGTCGCGGCGGTCGAGGCCCTCGAGGGCAGTGTCAGTCACTACACACTCGTCTCGAGTATCTCCGCCTATCCCCAGCTGGGAATCGTGGGCATCAACGAGGACAACGCGACCTCGACTCTCACGGCCGCCGAACTGGCCGAAGGCGAGAATCTCGATCGTGAGAACCCCGAGCAGGTGGGCCGCTTCTACGAACTCTATGGACCGCTCAAGGCGGCATGCGAGCGCGTCCTGCTCGAGCGGCTGCCGATGAAGGGACTGGTGGTCCGCCCGGGGTTGATTGTCGGCCCGCACGACCCCACCGACCGCTTCACCTACTGGCCCGAGCGTGCCGCGCGCGGCGGCGTGGCGCTCGCGCCGGGCGACGCTGCGCGCGCGGTGCAGTTCATTGATGTGCGCGATCTCGCCGAGTGGATAGTCAGCATGGCCGAGCAGCGCCGCTGTGGCGCGCTCAACGCCAACGGTCCCACCACGCCGACGACGATGGGCGCGGTGCTCGAATCCTGCGCGCGCGTTGCGGGGAAGGGCACCCGCTACGAGTGGTGCGACGAGGCGTTCCTGTCTGAGGCGGAGGTCACGCCGTGGATGGACCTGCCGCTGTGGATTCCCGCGAGCAATGCCGAGATGAAGGGTTTCATGCAATTCGATTGCA
This sequence comes from Candidatus Eiseniibacteriota bacterium, assembly GCA_031366795.1. Classification (GTDB taxonomy): domain Bacteria; phylum Eisenbacteria; class RBG-16-71-46; order RBG-16-71-46; family RBG-16-71-46; genus JANLWK01. Next base: position 5,542 of record JANLOX010000104.1, read on the forward strand.
GCCGCGCGCGCGCCGCCGGGCTCACTTCGCGTCCGCTCGACGACACCGTTCGCGACACGCTCGATTGGGCACTGACGCTGGCCGGGGGAGCACCGCGCCGCGCCGGGATGAAACCCGAGCGCGAGGCCGCGGTGCTCGAGCAGTGGCGCGCCTCGCGTCACTAGCGGTCAGGGCGCGGCCACCGCGCCGGTTGGTGCTGCGTAAACGTCGGCGCTAGGGTGCGCGTGACAGGCAACCGCTAGGCGACAGGCAATGAGCCGCCTCGCCACCTACTTGAAGGAGCCGATCCCATGAAGCGTCACCTGATCACCGTCGCACTCGTCGCGGCCGCGTTCGCCGCCGCCACCGGCTGCGGTGGCGATATCGGCACGATGATCACCAACAACGCCGAGGTGCGCGATAAGGTGATGACCGTGTTCAGCAGCAACCGCGCCATGGCGGGGCAGATGATCGATCGGTTGCTCGCCAGCGACAGCACGCAAACGCTCATGGTCGACAAGGTGATGGGCAACGGCGCGACGGTTCAGTCGGTGCTCGCGCGCGCGGCGAAGGATCCCACCATGGTCGATGGCGTGCTCAACTTCGCGGTGCAGGACAGCAACATGAAGAACCACGTCCTGACGTTGCTCAAGGGCATGGAGATGGGCGCGGCGGTCGCTAAGTAGGGCAGGGCGTCGCGCTCTGGATGGCGCCCGCGGGTGCGCCCCAGCGCTCAACGTGTCTCGCGGACCAAGGGGCGAATTGGTGCTCCGGCCGCGCGCGATTGGTAGCGGCTGGGCCTAGGGCGAGCTTCAACGCGCGATGCAGCGCGTCGTTCGAGGTGATCCAACGCCCGCCGAGGGCCACGATGGCGTCGTGTTCGCGCACTCCGGCCTGCTGCGCGGGGCTGTCCGGCTTCACCGATTGCACGAGGACGCCACGTGCCACATCGAGCCGCAGCAATCGCGCGACGCGCCGAGTCAGTGGCACATTCCGGCCGCGATGGTACACTCTACGCGGCGCCTCGCGGCCGGCCGCGCCCGCCACCCTCAACCCTCGGGGCCTCCCATGAAGCCGCAACTTTGCGTGTTCGCCACGACCCTCCTGCTGGCTGCGACTCCCGCGCGGGCCCCTTTCGCCGCTCCCGCGTCGAGGCAGGGTCTGCAGGCGATCACGATCAGCCAAGTCTACACGCCCGGGGGTAGCGGCGGCGGGGGGAGTGGCTTCGGCCATTCGTTCATCGAACTCCACAACCGCACGAATGTCGCCGTGTCTGTCGACGGGTGGACCGTGCAGTTCTCGCAGACAATCGGAAATGCGTGGATGATGACGCCGCTCTCCGGCAGCATCCCGGCGGGCGGGTACTACCTCGTCCAGGAGGGCAACTTCTCTGGCAGCGGCAACGCGTTGCCGACGCCTGATGCCATGGGCACGATCTTCATGACCCCGGCCATCGGCAAGGTGGCATTGGTCAACTCCGCAACCGCGATCGTTGGCTGCGTCGCGGGGTCTCCCGTCCTCGACCTCATGGCGTGGGGGGGCGCGGATTGTGCCGAGAGCGCACCGACGCCGTCGATGACACCCCAGCTCGCGAATGTTCGCGCGGGCCAAGGCTGCCAGGACACCGACAACAACGCCGCCGACTTCTCGCTCGCTTCGCCAATACCGCGCAACACCGCCTCTCCCGCGGTCTCCTGCTCGCCGCCACCAAGCGGGTCCGCGCAGGCCAATCCCCTGCTCGTGGTCGCGGATCATGCGACGCTGCTCACGCTGAGCGTCACGCCCGGCAGCAACCCGCCGAGCACGGGTCTTCAGGTGTTCGCCGATCTCAGCGCGGTGGGTGGTTCAGGCGCCGAGCCCATGTTCGACGACGGCACGCACGGCGATGCGACCTCGGGCGACGACGTGTTCAGTCTCTCGACCGTGCTTCCGCTCAATACGCCGGGAGGGGCGCACACGGTCGGGTTCAGGATCGTCGATGCGCAGTCGCGCGAATTCACGACGTTCATCCCGCTCGAAGTGCTGCCGGCCATCGTCGTGAGCCAGATCTACACCCCGGGCGGTGGCGGGGGCGGGCAGCAGGGGTACAACCATTCCTACATTGAGCTGCACAATCGCGCCGCTGGGGCAGTGCCGATCGATGGCTGGAGCATCCAGTACGCATCGTCCTCCGGCGGGCCGTGGACGGTGACTCCGCTGAGCGGCACGATTGCCCCCGGTGGATACCTCATGGTCGAGGAGGGCAATTTTGTAGGCGGCGGACAGCCGCTCCCTCCACCGGACCTCGTCGGTACTACTTTCATGGTCCCGGCGACCGGCATTGTGGCCCTGCTGGCGAACGCTGACCCGATGACCGCATGCGGAGCAGGGCTGGCGCTCGCGGATCTCGTGGGCTACGGCGGCTCCGGATGCTTCGAGGGCTCGGGCCCCGTGCAGTCGATGACGCCGACGATCGCGAGCTTTCGCAAAGGCGATGGCTGCCGGGACACGGATGTGAACTCGGCCGACTTCCTGCGGGCGACCCCGGCGCCGCGGAATACGGCGAGTCCTCCGGTGGTGTGCACGCAGACGACCGCGGTGCCGCCTTCACCTCCAGGCGTATTCGCGCTGCGCGACCTCGCGCCGAACCCGGCTCGCGACGCGGTCACGATCCAGTTCACGCTCGCGAACGATGGCCCTGCCACGCTATCGCTGGTCGATCTTGCGGGGCGCGTGGTGGCCGCGCGGGAGGTGGGCGATCTCGGGCGGGGGGCACACATTGTGCGCTTCGGGGAGCTCGCACGGCTTTCGCCGGGGGTCTATTTCGCGCGCCTTCGCCAGTTCGGGACGATCGCGAACGGCCAGGTGATCATCACGCACTGAAGCGGTCATGCCGAGGGACGCGCGGGGGACTCACGCGCGTCCCTCGGCATGACTTCTACGTTGCATGATCCGCGGCGAATGCCACAGTTAGTGTGGTGGCAGTTGCGGTCCTGCGAAGGCCGCGGATAGGATCGCGTTCGAGACGCGCCAATCCGCTCCGAACCGATGAACTTCCGCGAGGTTCCCCTCCATGCATACGCTCCAGCCGGCCCGGCTCAAGCCTGGTGTGACGCCCGATTCGCTGGCGGCCCCCCAGTCAAAGGAATCGACCGCGAGCGCCACCGCGAGAATCACCGGCCGCGCGCTGGTGTTCTGGGACCCGAAGGTTCCGGGTAAGAAGCTCGATGCCATCGACACCGACCAGATCACGCCCGCCGCCGACTGCGTCTCGGAGAGTCTCGACACGCTCGATGAGCGCTGGAAGGCCGGTTCGTTCCGCTACCTGATGCCGGACTTCCGCGCGCGTGTGCACCGCGGCGAAACGTTCGTGATCGCGGGCGACCGCTTCGCCATCGGCTCCTCGCGCGAGATGAGCCCCGCGGGACTGAAGGGCGTGGCCGAAGAAGCAGGGCTCGAGATGGTAATTGTGTGCGGTAACAACATGGGCGACATCTTCCGCCGCAACGCCTTCAACCTGGGGCTGCACGTGGTGCAGAGCCCCGAGGCGGTCGCCGATGCGCAGGAAGGCGACGAGTTCGCGTTCGATCCCGAGTCGCGCGCGCTGACCAACGTGACGCGCGGTAAGCACTACACGCCGGTGCCCTTGACGCCCAAGGAAGACGAGATCCGCCGTTCGGGTGGCATCTTCGCGCTCGGCCGCCGCGAGTTCGCCGAGTCCGTCGTAAACCCGCCGAAGCTCCAGTGGCCCGACGCCTCGACCGCGCGCAAGC